>WLWV01000054.1 GCA_012103395.1 Gammaproteobacteria bacterium | reverse complement strand
GGTCTGGAATGCGACGGACGAGGCATCTGCCCGCGCTCAGTTGGAGCAACTGGCGGCCCGTTACGAGTCAGACTGCTCGAAGCTATCGCAATGGCTGCTCGATAACGTTCCTGAAGGATTGACCGTGAGATTGACGATGAATGGAGCAATGCCGACAAGCGATATATCGTGTGGAACGACAATAATGACTCAAACTAAACCGAAGTTACAGACGTAGGGTTGCACAATCTGGTGACACCATTCGAGAATTCGAACGAAATGGTGCTGTAATCATTCGCGGATTATTTTCCGACTGGGTGGAGTCTCTTTGCCTTGGTATCGATAAAAACATCAAAGAGCCTGGTCCGTTTGTTCGGGACTATTATGACTCCAATGGAGGTCGCTTTTTTAGCGACTACTGTAATTGGAATCGAATACCGGAGTATCGGCAATTTCTATTCGGCTCCGGTATCAGCGACGTTGCTCGACAACTCATGGGATCAAAAGCGGTCAGATTGTTTCACGAGCACGTTCTCGTCAAAGAGATTCAAACCAGCATTTCGACCCCGTGGCATCATGATCAACCCTATTATTGTGTTAATGGAAAACAAAATTGCAGTCTCTGGTTAGCGCTAGATCAGATTGATGAATCCACTTCGATTGAGTTTATCGCGGGCTCCCATCGTTGGGGCAAGTGGTTCAGGCCGGAACGATTCGATAAATCGCCGCCGGGCATTTTCAAGTAGGTGGATTGGCGATGACGCGACCTTCGCGGTTCGTCAGGGCAAGACATCGCCACCATTTCCTGATTGTAAACTACAACACGGTGATGAAATGGTTAGCCATGAGTTTCCCACTATTTCATCGCATTTTGTTCGAGACAAGCTACCGGAATAAATGAATAATCAGTAATGAAAACGATTCATAAAGGGTTTTCGCATACTCAAGTATTTCACCCAAAGCCTGATCAACTCGCCTCAGCGCTGGGTAATCATGGCGTTGACGTTGTATCCACGATTCACGTCATTCTGTATTTTGAGGAAGCAGCGCACAACCTTGCTTTGCCTTTCTTTGAACTGGATGAAGTCAGCGTAGGAACCCATGTGAATGTTGACCATCTTGCACCAGCTTTCGGAAATAAACCGGTAACGGTGAGCGCTACGTTAACGCTGCAACAGGGGCGTCGACTAGAATTTGAACTAAAGGCATATCAAGACGATACATTGGTCATGCGTGGACAGCATCATCGTGTAGTGGTGGAACGAAGCGCGTTTAGTCTGCCAGAGGAGGGTCTCGAAGACCCAATCAACTTGGGTAGTACAACCTGCGGTTCCATTGACTTCTGGTTCGATTTTCACAGTCCTTGGTGCTATTTCGCTGCGAACCGGATTGGAAAAATTGCTCATCAACATCAGTTGACAGTGAACTGGATGCCGGTTCATCTCGCCAACCTGAGCGATGCCGTGGATGGTAGAAGGCCATTGGAGGCGAATAAACGCTTCGTCGATTGGTATCAACAAGATCAATATGATACCGCCGAGTTGATGGGGTTACCTTTTTGCCCCCACAAAGAATATCCTCTTAGACCATCTCGTGCGTTGCGAGCGGCTATTTTCGCCGATGAGCAGGGGTTGGCAGAGCCGTTTGTGCAATCTGTTATGAGAGGTTATTGGTCTGAACAAAAAGATATATCAAACCTGAGTTGGTTAGCGGAACAAGCCAATAAAGTTGGCTTAAACTCCGATCAGCTGGTCGAGGCAACCCGAGACCGAAAATATAAACACCTTCTTGCCCAGAATCTTAAAAAGGCAGTCGAAAGCAATTTATTTGGCCTTCCTTCCACCGTGGTTGGCAAGAAGATATTTTGGGGTAATGACAGGCTTGATCTACTCAACCATTATTTGTCGACCGATACTTCGTCCCCAGTTCTAACAAGTAACGCTAATAAGAAAAAGACGTTAGACTGATTGCTGATGGTTATGTTTACTTACTGAGCCGCAATTAGTAGGCGTATATTCACATCCGCCCCGACAAGTTCTCTCTCATAACGCTAAAACGTTACACGATCAGGATGTTCCCAAAGGGTGAAGTCCAGGCAAGGCCTCTGATCCCTTGTCCGCTTTGCCATTGGAAGAATGGCGATAATTAGTGATCGCGGCTAACAATTCGTCGCCGTTCCATGCTCGTTGTACTTGGGAGTACATTGCCGCATCCAACTTACCAATCTCCTTTTCCAATGCATCGTCACGAATTCCAAGAACAATATCATGAAGCGTGAGCGGACCAGAAACGGATAGTAGCGCTGCGCCCCACCTTAGAACCGAGACTCTGGCGTCCTGGGGCAAGTTCTCAGAACAAGCACGCTTTACTTGCTTCAATGCAATGTCCGCCTCGTGTGCCCGTGAATGTAATTGAGTGATCGAATTAGATTCATCTGAATCTGCGAAACGTGGTTTACGCTTTCTGATCAGCAGAAAGAGAGTACCTATCCATGCAATACTAAGTATTCCACTAACTATTTGCCAATATTGTTCTGCTTTAGGGGTATCAGTGGATGGCGGCGCCATTGTCAATGGAGGTGATGGGAGCGACTCGATATCGTCTGAATTCTGCTTCTCGCCAGAAGTCGATACCGTAATATTATCGTCGGAGTTTTCTAGTTCCAAAACACGAAAACTGCCCCCATTCAGTTTAGCGAAACGTTGGGAATCTGTCTTGATGTCCCACCATGGTATAGAGATCGCAGGAAGAGAAAACGTGCCCGGCTTGGTTGGAATAATAGCAATGCTTTGGGTTTGGGTCCCAACGAGCTGCCCATTTTCAAGTTGGGTATCCAATACGGGCTTGTCAGCGTATATCTTGAAATCTGGTGACTCAGGAAACCTTAGCTCGGGGAGTTGTTCCGCTGTTAAACCTAACGATCGTATTCGAATTTGTTGATTAATGGGCTCTCCAGCACGTACTTCAATAGGAGCGCCAGATATTCCAACTGTGGGTATTTGGCCGGACAGGTCCTTTAAATCCAGTGCAGTGGCGGGTAACCAGGTCCCGCCCTGAAATTCTGGATTAGGCGGTTGTATATCCAGTTGGAGCTTTCTCGATCGATGACTTATCGGTGTGCCTTGGTTGAAAAAAGAACTCATTAGGTTTTGGGTACTATCTTGGGCTAAACCGGAGAATCTCAACGGATCAAGTGCCAGCTTGCCGCTTTTTTCTGGAAATAGTGCATATTCCCGCTCGACGATGAGATACTCCCGTTGATTAATAGTCTTTGTATATTGCCTGTCTTTACCTAGTCGCCTGATAGTAACGTCATTATGGGTGGGCTCGGACAAAGTGGCTTCTGCAAGTGCCACGCCCAAGTGAAGCCTGACAGTTAATGTGATCTGTTGTTGGACATAGCTGTTCTCTGGGGTAGCTTCAAGGACGATAAAAACATCCTCTTCACCATTCGATTGGATCGCCTTAGCACTTCGAGAAAGCACGGACACATTCAAGGGTTGGGTTGACTCACTACCAATGGCGATAGAAGGAACGATCAGGCGCCCACTGCGTTTAGGTTCAAGCTCAATAAACCATTGACGTTTAAAGGATTGAACACCGTTGACCATGGAAAATGATTGGTTCGAATTGGTGCTGATAACGTTAAAGCTTTCAGTCACTGATTGGAGGTCAATTTGCGCTGATTGATCTGGGTTATCTGACTCAACTATCAAACGGATTGTGTCATTTTCCATAACACTCGTTCGTTCTAACATAGCGTTGGTTAATGCAATTGCATCATTTAAAAACAATACCGCACACAGCCCCAAAAAGAGTCCAGCGGCGCATTTAAAGGTGGCGTGACCGGTCGAAAACACAGTGATCAGTTTCATTACCATGATTGAGATTGCTGATTTTGCCCCGATGCTTCGGATCGAATAGGGTTGGATTGAGAACGCTGACGTTGGTATTGATAGGCGAACTTCCTTCTTAATAGTCCACCAGGGTCATCCGGTATTTGCCGCAGCCATTGGCTTAATGCCTGTTCCGATTCAGTGGATGCGTCTGTTAGCTGATCTTGTGATGATTGAATCACAGGTTCATCTTCCATCTCTTGGCCTAAATTCGATGGGCTCTGTTGATCTTGGTCGTCTTGAGTGTCCTGGATCATCTCTTCTTGGTCGGATTCCCGGTCAGGTTTGGCTCCGATAGTCTCGCTCTCTTGTTGGTCTTTTGTAGGTTGGCCGGATCCAGTGTCGGGAGAGGGCGGCGATTGCTCTTGATTATTGCTATCACGATTGGCTTGTTCTGAATCGCCATTGTTTTGGGGTTGCTGGTGCTGGCCATCGTCCTGACCGGAAGCTGATTCCCCCGCATCATCTTGCCTACTATCAGATTGCTCAGACCGTTTCGATTGAGAAGTCTGTTGATCCAACAACTTTTTTACCAAATCGCGATTAAAGATAGCATCATCAAAGTTCGGTTTCTCATCAAGGGCTTGATCATAAGCGGTGAGAGCCTGCTCAAGTTTTCCCATCTTAGCCAACGTATTACCAAGGTTGTATTTACCCATAGCGCCGGGCTGTTTTTCAAACGCAGACTCCGCTTCCTCATATTTTTCAAGCCGGTACATTCCTGTGCCTTTCCAGTCAGAAAGTGAACTTGATGATAAGATGTCAAATTCATCATTTTTTAGCGCCACTGCCGCTTGTTGGTCATCCCTCATCCAGAGATCTTGCCATTCAAATGCCCACGAAGAATCTGGCAAGGCAAACTGACTTACAATCACCACATTGAGCAACCACCCACGACGGAATCCAAAACTTACGATCAGCAATAATGGAAGCAATAGCCAAACCCCATTATCGTGCCATTGATCACCACCAAATCGTTGAGTAATCTGATCTGAGTCTGGCGATGTGAGCAAAGGCGTCGCGTGATCCATCAATGACAGGACATCCTTACCATCACTCAATAAGGGGGTATAAATGCCATTTCCGACTTTGGCAATGCGTTGCAAGTAATCAACATCGACCCCCGGTAGAACAATGTTATCGTTATGATCTTTAAGAAAACCGCCGTTGGGCAATCGAATCGGCGCTCCCTGGGAAGTGCCAATGGAAATTACAGATGTCTTATATCCTTGAGCAAGTGCTTCTTTCGCCGCACGCTCAGTATCAGGAGGAACACCGTCTGTTAGTAGAATAATGCTACCGGAATAGGCTCCGGTTCGCGCAAGGAGTTCTGATGCTTTTTGAATACCAAGATCCGCTCGGCTTCCCTGAATCGGCACAGTGTCGGTATCTAAAGAGGGAATCAAATTTAAAAGAGTTTCGGAGTCATCAGTGAGTGGACTGACAACGAAGGCTTCCCCAGCGAAGGCCACTAATCCCTGTTGTCGACCTTTCGCGGCGTTAACGAGATCAAGTAATTTAAACCTTGCTCGGGTTAGTCTTGATGGTGAAAGATCGTCGCTGTCCATCGAACGAGAGAGGTCAAACGCAAACACTATATGTTCATTGTCAGGATAAACGGGTTGAGGCATTCGTTGCCAACTTGGCCCTGCCATGGCGATAGTCGTGAGCACCCATGCCACGCACATCAACCACAAACCCAAATTCTGTATTTTTGATTGGTTACCAATGACGAGATGAGAGAGTAAGTGAGAATCGATAACATCGCTCCAATTGGAATTATTCGCTAATCTTCTCCATACAAGCCAGATCATTATTAAACCAAGTGGTAGGCATAGCAACCAAAATGGTCTCAGGAAATGAAAGTCGCTCAAATCTCCAGTCACGTTTTCTCACCATGAGTGATTTTTCGCTCTGACAGAAATATGGGTACGCAATGCATTAACATCCAGAACCCAGAAATAACGAGCGCCAAACCCAAGGGCCAGAAAAACAACGATCGGGTTGGACGAAGGTTTTGTGCCTCCTTTTCAATGGGTTCAAGCTGATCAATCAGTGCGTAAATATTTCCGAGTGATGCTTCATCGGTGGCGCGAAAATACTGGCCGCCAGTTGTGGTCGCTATGTGTCTTAACAATGTTTCATCAAGATCTCTGGATGGATTAACTGTTTGTCTGCCAAAAAAGGAATCAACCTCCATTTCCGTGGCGCCAATGCCCACAGTGTGAATCCGCAGTTTTGCGATGCGAGCTAAGTCTGCTGCTTTTGATGGCTCGATTGTGCCGGCGGTATTACTGCCATCGGTGAGTAGTATGAGCACTTTTTGATCGCTTTCAAGAGACTGTAAACGCTTAATTGATAGGCCTATAGCGTCTCCAATCGCGGTTTTTTCTCCCGCAATACCAATTAGTGACTCATTAAGTAACTCGATCACGGTATTACGATCTAAACTGAGAGGAACCTGTAGATAAGCTTGGGTGCCGAATAGGATCAGACCGATTCGGTCGCCAACCCGCCGTTCAATAAACTGTCCTCCTACTCGTTTAACGGCATCTAGCCGGGTTTGAAGTTTATTGCCGTGGAGAATATCTTGCTCCTGCATGCTTCCAGAGACATCTACCGCCATCATAAGGTCACGACCACTGATAGGAACGTTGATATAGTCTCCGACTATCTGCGGTCGTGCGGCTGATACCAACAAAAGGAGCCAAATTGATGACATCAACAACATACGCCATCGATGATTTTTTGATGCTTGTTTAAAATCAGATTCCACCAATGAAGGATAAAAAGGAACCTTTAATGCGGCGATTTCTTGCTTTGCCGGGGGAGTTAGACTATGCACCAACAGTGGTAACGGTATGAGCAATAGCAACCAAACCCATTCGAAGTGAATCATCATTGTGATGTTCTACCGGCCTGTGTTTTCGATTGCCTGTCGCCCAACGGCTCGCTCCTCAGCCGAATGCATCTCAGACTTGGGTTCAAACTGTGGCTGGTCTTCAGATTGATACCGAGCGGTTTTAACCCATTGTATCAAAGCCGATTGAAACTTCTTCGCGGCATCATAAACCACATCATCGCCCAACAAAGGCTCTGACAAAGCGCTTTTTGGATGCTGTGTGGGTGTACGGGAAACATCGCTGTCATGCTTTATGTAAGGCAAGCTGACCAAGTAAGACACAGTAGGTGTACTAAATGCTTCTGGATTACTAGCGTGTTTTTTAAGGAACTGGAGCCACTGCTCACCATGCAGTGAAGCAGCGTATTCACGACCAAATTTAATCATTGCGTATCGTTTTGTTATGCGCAACATTGACGCTATTGGCCCCGACAGGGTTCTGTGTGTTGAATCGGCGCTAAAGCTTACCGCTTTTAGCCGTTGTATTGCCTGCCTTTTCGCTCGGGTATTGTGCCAGTACCGAACTCCTAGGAAGATGATTATGCAAAGTATGATCAAGCCCAATAAAAACAACCCCCACCATCCAGGAGCTGGGGGCCACCAACCGCCTTCCACAGGCAAGTGGATGTCTCTCAGGTTAACAAGTGGATCTACACCTTCCATTACGCTCCTCCGTTCTTCTCTATGGTGGATTTAATCATGTTCAATCTGATCCATCGACAATCAACGGATCTGTGAACCGCCTTGTGAACTGAGTCGTGAGCTGTTTCACGATATAATTTCCACTGGTCAAATTGATCAGCTGGAGATTCAACGTCTTACATAACTCATTAATTCTAAATTCGTTGTTCTCATAAGGTGCGGTAAACGCCGCCCTTGCATGGGGTTGAATGGTATCGATTATCCTGTTTTTATTACCATCCGTGACTACATAGCGCCCCGGCTTTGGGGCCATTTTTTCCAGTGGGTCAGATACTTTGATCAACATCAGATCACAGCTCTTTTTGAGTTGGGTAAATGACTCCGTCAGATTCTGATCAAATGAAAAAAAATCGCTTAATACGATAACCAAACTGCCGGGATGGACAATTTGGTTGATATGCCCAAGCCCCGCGGCCAAACAATTGGTGTCTTTTTGGGGAATCACTGTTGAAGGCAGCCCTTTCGATGCGCTCGCCAGATGGTTGATAAATGCAAGCGTCCCACGATTGCCGGACCTTGGTTTGGTATTTGTTATACCACCTAGGGTTGAGATTACACTCCCAACCCGATCACCACTTTGCGTAGTTGCCCATGCCAATAACGATGCGGCCTTAGCCGAGGTAACGCTCTTGAGACAAACTTTGCTGCCGAAGAACATACTCGGACTGTAATCTACTACAAGGTAAACAGGTCGCTCACGCTCCTCTGTGTAGATTTTGGTATGTGGCTCTCCGGTTCTAGCGGTAACGCGCCAGTCAATGCGTCGAACGTCATCACCCGCTTGGTATCGTCGAGATTCGTCAAAATCCATCCCTCGACCACGAAATTTGGAAACATGGCTCCCTGCCAATACAGATCGGGCTCGATTGACGGACCTGAGGTCAACAAGCTTCGCTTGATTCCTTAGCCCTATGAGCTCCGATACATCGACCCATAAACCACCCTTTGCCGGGGAGACGTGTTGACTCGATGTCACAAAGGGATTCTTGGCCAAAGCACTAAACATAAAAGGGTAATGGTTTGTGACTCTTAAGGTACTGCAACGACTTCCAGCAGTCGATCAATGATGTTATCGGTGGTGAGGCCCTCGGCTTCGGCCTGAAATGACAATAAGATTCGATGTCTCAGAACATCGTGTAATAGTTTTTGTACGTCATCAGGTGAAACGTAGTCTCGACCATTGAGCCAAGCAAGCGCTCTCGATGCACGTTCTAGGCCAATGCAACCCCGAGGGCTTGCACCAAACTCAATGAGCCCTGACAGTGCCGGACCATAGTGTTGAGGTTCCCGTGTTGCATGAACTAACTGCACGATGTACTCTTCCACCGCATCGGATAAATGGACATCAAAAATCGATTGTCGTCCTTTCATCACCCGCTCTACGTCAAGTACCGGCTTTTTTTTGACTTCGTCTTGTTTATCCATTCCAATACTCAATTGCGCTTCAAGACGTGCCAAAGAAAGCACAGCCCTTTCAGTATCAATGGATGGGTAGTCCACGGTTACGTGCATCAAGAATCGATCCAGTTGCGCTTCGGGCAATGGGTAGGTGCCTTCCTGCTCAATGGGGTTTTGGGTTGCCATGACCATAAACAACTGGGGTAGGGGGTGGGTTGCTCTGCCGATGGTCACCTGTCGTTCCGCCATCGCCTCAAGCAACGAAGACTGGACCTTGGCCGGTGCACGGTTGATCTCATCCGCGAGAACAATGTTGTTAAATATCGGACCTTTCTGGAAAACAAACTGGCTGGTCTGATGCTGATAGATATCTGTTCCCGTGAGGTCAGAGGGGAGTAGGTCAGGGGTAAATTGAACCCGGTGAAATTGTGTGTCTATGAGTGACGCTAATGCTTTAACTGCTTTTGTTTTTGCCAGACCAGGGGGGCCTTCAACTAACAAATGGCCATCTGAAAGCAATGCCACGAATAAGCGCTCCACTAAATGGGATTGGCCAAGGATCGACTCTGACAACCGAGTCTGAACTTCTACACATTATGTTCGATCTAAAGGAACCTCTGAACAAGTGATGATCGATCAGTTTGAGACTAAAATGAGCAATCTCTTTGTTGTTGAGAAACTTGGCGATGTCCCCGGCCCGATTACATAGTGGGCAATTGTGGACGTGCATTGCATGCCGTGATCTTGCTTATTATTATGTCTTAGCTTGATTTTCCCTGACTTATTCAGTCCCTCCTTAATGTTAAAAATGAATCTAGTGAGGCCTGTATTATCTTCGATAATGGCCAATTAGATGAATACTTTTTTCACTAATTTTGTTATTTTCAGTGGCTCCTTAACTACTGATCACTGCCCCGATCTATCACTGCGTGAGTAAGATCCCACGGCTGTGGTGCTACTTTTGTTGAGTGATTATATGAATAGTTCTTCCAGGTTTGAATTTCAAGCCCTGCTTTGAATTATTTTTTCGTGACGATGTTTTCCTTAAATGCATCCTGCAATTCCTTACGTTTACGCACGGCCTGAACCCACTTTACGGAATATCGAAGATGGAAAATCGTCATCCCGCATATTTTGTTGTTCAGCTCTCGGGCAGATTGAATCTAACTCGACGCTCTGGTTAAATAAGTGGAATCACTCATTTTGTGTTCAATCTTTTAACCCATTTTTTACCTCGTCTGAACTATGTCAGTCCAGCCCTCGATCACAGACCCCAGTAATGCCTTAGAAAAGCTTGCGGTTTTTGTCAATGAAACGAATTTTTGTCTTACTGAAAAATCCCATATATCTGTTCGCGATGCATTGATAGATACGCTTGGTTGCATCATCGTGGGGATGAAAGAAGACAACACCAAAAAGGCCATCGATGCAGTTCAGGAGTGGGGGAAAGGCACCGCTCCGCTGTTTGGATACAATTTGTCTCTTTCACCCCCTTGGGCTGCGTTTGTGAATGCGACAGCGGGCCACTCATTAGACTTCGATGATTGGGAAAGTCCAGGAAATACCCATCTAAGTGTGGTTCTTTTTCCATCACTACTGGCAGTGGCTTCAACCAGACCCACATCGGGCCGAGAGCTCGTCGATGCCTATGTGGCTGGATTCGAAGTGGTCGCGAGGCTCGGTGAAGCGATGAACTTCGATCACTATTCCATGGGGTGGCATTCAACCGCCACCCTTGGTGCCATTGGTGCCGCTGCCAGCGTCGCAAGATTGCTCGGATTGGATGCAAGGAAAACGGCTAATGCGATGTCAATCGCCGCGAGTCAGGCTTCTGGTTATACCTGTCAGTTCGGTTCCGATGCTAAACCGCTGCAGGCGGGCTTCGCAGCCAAAGCCGGTGTCGTTGCCGCGAAGCTGGCTGAATCGGGCCTTTGCGGGCAGACCCATGTTTTTGATGCCGACAATGGACTGAAGGCATTGATGTCCCATGGTGATAGCGATCGATTCAATCGTCCATTTATCAATTTTCCAGGCGGAGAACTGGCGATAGAACAGTACGGTCTTGCGGTAAAAGCCTATCCATGTTGTGGGTATACCCACCGACTTATTGATTGTGCCGTGATGATCCAGAAGATTCCCGGTTTCGATCCTGTTGAAATCAACACTGTCACCGCATCATTGCCGGATTTCCATTCAAACATCTTGCCGTTTCAGCAACCCGAAAGCCGAACAGAAGCCCTATTTAGTGTGCCATTTTGTGTCGCATTAACGTTACTTGGGCGAGCCCCAACCCTTGTTGAAATTAACCAAGAGTCATGGACTGACCCAATGGTCATGGAATTAATCAAAAAAGTAGAAAAAGTGTCCCGTACCCCAAACAACACAGCCTTAAACTACGATCCCGATGATCCTGACTGGGTGAAGGTAGTGATGAAGGATGGCACAGTCCATCAGACAGAAAACACATTCCCATTGGGCTCACCGGAGAATAAAATGACGTCTGACCAGATCATGGAAAAATTTGTTTTAAACGCGGCTACTGCTACTAATCATTCGGACAAGCTTCACATTGATATGAGTGGATTGCGCCAGTGGAGCTGTTTGCCGGATGTCAATGATTTACTTTCCGATCTAAGTAGTGACGTTGTTATCGCCTCCGTTTAACGACTATCGTGAATTTTACATAAGGCATTTGAACACGCTATCGGTGATCAGTTTGAGGCTACACTATGCTAGTTCTTTGCTGCGAAGCTGATATTAATGTGGTGATATTGTGAATGTGTGCTGCGCGCCTCGATCTTGTTCATGTTATCTTTCAATGTGATTCGCCCAGATTCATTCAGAGGCTCCATAAGTGACTCGATCTTCCCATGGTGATACAAACCGCAACGAACCTGAGCAACACCGCCGCCGCTGATGTGGTAGTGATTGGCGCTGGCCCTGGTGGACTTTCAGCCGGTATTACCGCTGCTGAGATGGGAAATAGCGTCATTATCCTAGAAAAGTCGCCCGAACTTGGTGGCAATTTAGCATTATCTCCTAGGGTTATTTCTACCGCAGCACTCCCGAAAACGAACACCGACGGCATATCAGTCGATAGCGGGGTGAATCCGGATGATAACTCTATTCAACGACATATCCTCCATCGGTCAGATAACTTAGATTCAACGAGTTCACCTGAACGCAATGGAGTTTTAGATAATCAAGGCGCACTTGCTGCGCTTTATTCCCATAATATCAAGCTAACGTGGTCTTGGTTGTCCAAGATGGGGTTGGTTTTTTTTCCGTTAACTTACGCTACCTCGTCCACGGCCCCACAAAGCCAAGTATCTTTGCCAAACTCCGGCAGCTATCTTCGTCAGATGGTCAAAGAAATTAATCAGAAACAGATTCGAGTGTTTACCGATGCAAGAGCGATTGGTTTATCGACGCTAAACGGTAGGGTAAATGGTGTTGAAGTGGATTTTCTCTATCAAGATCGGGAATTGGATCCCGATAGGGATGTGTTGGTGATAAAAGCCGCAAGAGGTGTCGTCATCGCTACCGGTGATTTTAGCTCGAATGCGTCACTAAAACACCAATTGCTAGACGGAACATCGGCTTATGTAAGCGGGGTGAATCCCTCAAGCACTGGCGATGGCCACATAATGGCACGACAGCTGGGAGGTGTGATTAGAAATGCGGGTGGCGTCTGGGGGCCTGAATTACGGTTTTCCCATTACGATCATCTACCCAAAGTGCATCAGCCTCCACGTTGGTTCAAATCCACGGCGCTACGTCGATTATGTATGTGGTGTTTGCCCAAAGTATTGTTCCATCGCGCAATGATGAGTTCGCTTATCGAATCCACAACACCGTCGCTAGCGGCTGTTGAGTATGGCGCAAAGTTAATCGATGACGGTGGGGCAGGTCGTTAACGACATGAGTGCTCAAGGATTGGGAAAGGATACACAGAAGGCCGAATACTGGCTCATTTTCGACGATGTCATTGCAAAAGAGCTTGATGCACAAGGTGTGGGTATTTGCCATGTTTCATCACTTGTTACCTTAACATTAGGGGAAAGTTTGAAAATACACGCACCTTTTGTTCGGCAATTTCGCTCCGTCGAGTTACTCGCCACAAGTTTGTCAGCGTGTTTACCGGATCTGGTCGAATCGTTTTCACACATATCAAGCTCAGGCATATCAAATCGGGCCTCATCCTCTGTCTATGCCATCGGTCCACTAATCAATCGTATTGTTTCTACTGAAGGTGGGTTAGCTGTGTCCAACAAGATGGAGGTACTAGATAAACATGGTAGCCCAATAAAAGGACTTTATGCGGCTGGAACAGTTGGACTCGGAGGGCTAGAGTTACCTAAATTTGGTTATCATCTTGGTTGGTCGTTTGTTTCTGGTAGGGAGGCAGGGAAGTGGGTCGGTGAAGGACGAACGGAGGACCGGAGTTAAGTGAGAATGAAGGGAGATGTAACATTACAATAATCAAGCTAATCGCTCAGGCCAACGGCCCAACCAACTAAAGACCACTGCCCTAAGCAGTGAATTGGTTAATACTATACTGAGAATTTGATCATAGCCTCATGGAAAAAAACCTTAGTGCGAAATATTACACCACGCCAGAGTATTTTGAATCTGAACGGAAAACAATGTTTACTCATAGCTGGCAGCTGCTCGGTCCAGTGTCTTTGTTAACGGATTCTGGTGAATATATTAGTGAGGATATTGCCGGGATGAAAGTGTTGGCGATTCGTGGTCGCGATGGATGTTTACGAGCCTTTCGAAACGTTTGTCGCCACCGAGGTGCCGTGCTAGTCCCTAAGGGACAAGGGCGCTGTCACGCCATTCGATGTCCTTACCATAACTGGCTTTATGATGATGCTGGACTACTCAAAAATGCGCCTTGGTTTGGGGAAGATCCAAATTTTCACCTCGCTGATTGGCCATTGGAACCCATCTCAATTGAGGTATGGCAAGGGTTGGTCTTCGTTTGTATCGATCCCGCGGAATCCCTTTCAAGTCAATTAGCGGGAGTTATCTGTGAATTGGATGATGTACCGATATTGGACTATCAGTGCGTGCACACTGAAAAGCTGGTTTTTGATGCGAATTGGAAAATTTACACTGACAATTTTGTTGAGGGATACCACATTCCAGGAATCCACCCGGAATTTTACGACGCTATTCATTTTGATCAATTTGAAACCCAAGCTCAGGACGGTTATGTAAAAATGACGGCTCCGGGAAAGAAAGATCTATTTTACAAAGGTCGGTGGTATTGGATGTGGGCTAATTGGACATTGTCTTTGTTCGAAGGTGGAATGAACACCTCTAGAATAAACCCCATTGATCACCAACACACAGAACTCATTTATCATTTCTATTTTGACGATGTTTCTGACTCTGCTAAGGGAGCAATTGATGAAATCATTCAGCAAAACTTAGCTGTAGTCAGACAAGATTTTCAAATTTGCCTTGATATCCATCAAAACTACGCTAGTGATGGATATCAACCCGGCCCACTTTCTCCGAAACATGAGCAAGGCGTTGGTTATTTTCAACGACAGTATGCAAATGCTTTGAACGGCTCATAATCGTTTTGAATACTAATCGGTGATTATGATTTCGATCTCCATTGCGGCGGGATTCTCCTATTGAGCTCAAGGGGGGAGGTAGAATATCTCCAAGGTGTTTAAACTGTAGTCGCGTGCTAGTATCCTAACCGTACAATTGACCTTAAGCCATGAATGACATTCGAAGAAAATACGATCATCCTTCCGCCTGGACTGTGGATAATGTAGGGGGGAAACTGGGCATTAGCGAGACCTTGGGAGCTGATCATATCACCGCTTTTGATCAAGCCTTGGCTCGAGTGCGAAGCAAAGGAATGGATGTTGAAGACATCACAAAAGCCGACTTTCCGCTTGATTCAATTGCATCTTCCCTCCAACGATGGATCAATGAAATCAATGAGGGGCGGGGGTTGATGGTGTTAAGCGGATTTCCCATCGAAAACTACACCAAAGAAGAATGCAGTGTCATCTATTATGGACTCGGTGCACACTTCGGTGAAGCCCAGTCACAGAGCTCAATGGGAGACCGTTTGGGGCATGTGGTCAATATTGGGGGGAAAGACACTCGGGAGCGGGCCTATCGAAATAGCGCAGAACTTGCTTTGCACACGGACGCCAGTGATATTGTTGGAATGATGTGTCTGGTTAAAGCAAATCAAGGAGGAATGAGTGGCTATAGCAGCGCGCCAGCAATTTACAATTATCTACTTACCCATCATCCAGAGCTACTAGACACGTTGTTTGAAGGGTATCGCTATCACTTGTTTGGTGAACAGCAGCCAGGTGAGCCTCCGGTTACCAGAGACAAAGTCCCTGTTTTTTCAGAGTCTAATGGCTATCTGAGCGTTTGCTTTTTGCGGAGTTATATCGAACTGGCTTATGAGGAGCTTGGCGTTGAACGTACGGCGAAACAAGCCGAGGCTCTGGACACTTTTGATCGTATCGCCCACAGCGCGGAATTCCGTTTAAACTTTATGCTCGAACCTGGTGAGATCTGTTTTTTCAACAACTACACTACATTGCACACTCGTACCGAGTTTTTTGAAGATGAAGATCCATTAAAACGGCGGCATCTGTTACGTTTGTGGCTCAAGGCTTGGAATAAGCGGCCCATCGTGAGCGAAATGTCTACGTATGGGGCAAGGAAGGGAATCAGCAAACAGCAAGGTAAAGGAACTTATTATTCAGGTGTAGAAGTTTAGACCAAATCTGACACCGTATTAAATCAATCCGAGCGAAGCGAGGGTTGATTTAATGAGAGTTACCCGTTTTGATGTAGTTACCAAACAATATCAAAACACAACGAGG
>WLWV01000271.1 GCA_012103395.1 Gammaproteobacteria bacterium | reverse complement strand
TGATGGCTCAACATTCAATACTAAAGCCTGAAAAACCGGCTTTGGCTTCGTTCGCTACGCTCACTTCGCCTAAGCCAAACGAACATCGCTAAAGAAATAAATTACAGACCTCAGGGTACACTACCCGAAAAGGAGCATATATCATCTTACTGATTACGTTATTGACCTGTTGTCGATTATCAATGATCTGGGTTGGAATCAGTGTGACCTTGTCGGTCACTCTCTTGGTGCTGGTATCTGTTCAATTTTCAGTGCCACATTTCCCGAAAAAGTGAATAGATTGATACTCATCGATGGAATCGGCCCCGTGTCCCATGAGGATCAAAAGGTGCTGGGCCAATTAAGAAAAGCAGGTTCGTTTTATCTTGGGAGAAAAGTTGATACGGGAATTGCTTCCAGGGGGTATGCGTCCTGGGATCAGCTAATAGACAGTCGACAGTCCGCGGGCCCGTTAAAAACGGAGAGTGCGGAGTTATTAATGCGTCGCGCCGCTACCGAACGGTTTGGCCAAGTGTTTGTGGAGAGCGATAGGCGCCTAAAAGAGCCATCGTTTGCGTACATGAGCCAAGGGCAGGTATGCCATATTTTGTCAGGAATAGAGAGCCCAACATTGCTTATTCAAGCATTGTCAGGGTTTATTATTGAGCGTTCCACGACCTTGGAGCGTATCGGCTCCATCGCTGACATATCAGTGGTTAATCTACCGGGAAACCATCACCTACACATGGATGCGCCTGAGTCAGTAGCCCATGAGATTGATCAGTTTTTGCGCTCAAAGTGAGAGAACAGGTTATGCATAGAGACACAATTGAATTCCAGAGAACTTATACTGGAGAATGTCAGTGTGGTTGCATTGTTTATGAGATAAACGAACAGCCAATTATGCTGTATGCATGTCATTGCACTGACTGTCAAAAACAATCGGCTAGTGCCTTTGGTTTATCTTTATGGGTTCCTCGAAAAGCCTTTTCATTGATCACTGGTGAGCCTCGCTTTTGGCAGACACAAGCTGAGAGTGGGAGCTCAAAGTTATGTGCGTTTTGCGAATCTTGTGGTTCTCGAATCTATCACACAGAAGATCATCAATCGCCAGTTTTGAGCATCAAGGCAGGATTAGTTAGTGGCGCCCGATATCTACGTCCGGTGGCGCATTTGTGGCTTCGTAGCGCTCAACCCTGGGTGGTTATCGATACGGATGATTGTTTGGCTTTTGAAAAAGGGGTTGATGACTATGCTGAGTTGATCAAACGTTGGCAACAAAGTGAACAAAAAATTGGCGAAAGGCGACGAAATCGCTGATTTTTAGAATCACCTTTAGGCGCCACTTCACGTTATGTCAGAGGGACTGATGGAGAAATAAGGACGGGTCAAGCTATGCAATATTTCATACAGAGCTTAACGATAATACAGCCATGAAAGTAGCGCATCTTGGATTTGGTTTCCATTCCAATAATTCACCTTTTTGGAGTCGATCATCATCACAACACTGTAGTGAATGCCTTTTTTTGAATGGAGGTATCCGGCCATGCTGCGCACGCCATTGACCAAGCCCGTTTTAATTCGGGCTCTTCCCAGCATCGGTGTTTCTTTAAGTCGGTTTCGCATGGTGCCGTCCAGTGCTGACAATGACAATGAAGACAGAAACTCTGGTCGATAGTTGCTTCTCCAACCATGGTCCAATAAATCTGCCAGTTCTTTTGCACTGACTCTGGTTTTTCGAGATAATCCGGAACCATTTTCCAACACCAAATTTGGCATAGAGATTCCGTTGTGATCGAGCCAGCTTTGGATCGCGATTACGCCAGCTTCTACAGTTCCAGGTGCTCCATAGAAATGGGATCCGATGGTAAGCAGGAGCTGTCTTGCCATGACATTGTTACTGAATTTATTGATGCTGGTAACGATGGCCGATAAGGGCTCTGAAGGTTGATTAACAATGGCAATGGCATTTTCTGTTGCCACGTCAATTCGAGCACTCCCTTTTAGCGTGCCACCGCTGGCTAGCCAAAGGTGTTTGAATAGCCTGTAAGTATATTGATCGTTTGTGACGATGTTTCTTCCAAGGGAGTATTGTCCGCAGCGTGTTTGATATTTTCCATTAAAACGAATGACCAGTTTGTCTCCTTTGGAGATGTTTTCGAATGACCACCCGGCTTGGGGATTGGTACATTTTCCGTTTCTAAGCGTGAGGTTGTTTTCAATGCTGAGGTTTGACAGTGGAGGATCGGCGAATATCGTGATTCCTCTGTCGGTAGGGCGAATTACGAAGTGGGTGGCGGAGAAGTTAACCAATGATGCGGATGCGCCAACATTATACAGTCGCGTTGCTTTACCATCGAATGCCCCAGGGTTGTGGGCTTCGACTTCGAATGCGGAGTTATCGATTACAAAGTCGCCATTGATGTGTTGGATGCCTCGTTGGCGGATGGAGTGGACGTGACGCCAAAATCGATCCACAGTCAAAAAAGGATCACCGCCTCCTTGCATAATTAGGTCACCTTCCAAAGTCCCTTTTGATAAGCTGCCACTAAATAGGTATTTTGTTCCCCAAGTGTAGGCAGGCCCTAACAATTCGAGGGATGAGAGTGTTGTGAGAAGCTTGATAACAGATGCAGGGTTTCGCGGTACGTTTCTGTTGAGAGTTAGAATTGGGGTTTGAGTGCCAACTTCCCGAATGTCAATGCTTACTGCACTCCTTGGAATTTCGTACTTGCTAAGTAGCTCGGTCAGGTTTGTTGATGGAGGCAGTTCAGCCGCCCCCGCGAAGGTATTCAATAACAGTGTCAACGGGCAGACTAAACAAGCTACTAATACCCGGGTCAGGCGTGTCGTCATGGCGATAAGAAAGCCCTATCGATGATATAATGATTAGATATGAGGTTCATGTATTACATTTAATGAATAAGAAAAAAACCATTTACAAAGTGCATTTCCATAATCAAGGGCAGGTCTACGAGTTGTATGCTCGGGAGGTTACCCAGAGTAATATGTATGCATTTGTCGAGGTGGCAGATTTCATTTTTGGAGAAAAGTCAAAGCTCTTGGTAGATCCATCTGAGGAAAGAATGAAAACTGAATTTAGTCAGGTTAATCGGACGTTTATTCCATTACAATCCATCATCAGGATTGACGAAGTAGAAAAAGAGGGAAGCAACAAAATAATTGATAGTGTTGACAAACCCGGGGCCAATATATCATCTTTTCCTTTGCCGCCGAGAAGTTGAGAGCTAGGGCTGTTGAGAGCTGGGGCTAGCGTAGTTTTTCGTTTCGATTAGTTACTGCATCGAACTCCTGTTCCACCCAAGCCACAATATCCACCGGGGTTTTTCGCCAAGTACTGCTGGTGGGGCTCTTCAGCATAGTAAAACGAAGTTGCTGTCTTTATTTCAGTGGTGATGTTGTTTAACCCTGCGGATATCAGTTTTTCTTCATAAGTCTGTTTTGACTGCATAGCTAACGCATATTGTGTTTCGTTGTAAGTATAGATACCTGAGCGGTACTGTGTTCCTCGGTCATTTCCTTGCCCCATTCCCTGGGTTGGGTTGTGGCCTTCCCAAAAAATGGACAGTAGATCGCTATAGGTGATTTTTTCGGGATCAAAAACGACTAAAACTGCCTCAGTGTGACCGGTCATGCCGCTGCAAACCTCATAATAATCCGGGTTTTTGGTGATTCCACCGGAATAGCCAACTGCAGTGGAGTAAACGCCGGGTTTCTGCCAGAACACTCGCTCAGCACCCCAAAAGCAACCGAGGCCAAACATTGCTATTTCCATGTTCATTGGAAATGGTGCCTTAATTGGATTTCCGTTGACGAAATGCTGATTTGTTACCACGATTTCCTCGTCCCTCCCAGCAATTGCGTTTGATGCAGGTAGTGTACCCTGAGGTCTGTAATTTATTTCTTTAGCGATGTTCGTTTGGCTTAGGCGAAGTGAGCGTAGCGAACGAAGCCAAAGCCGGTTTTTCTGGATTAGGTGTTGAATGTTGAGCCATCA
>WLWV01000270.1 GCA_012103395.1 Gammaproteobacteria bacterium | reverse complement strand
GTGATAGTAAGGGGTGGCTTCGATATTGATTTGCTGCCGTCTGGCAATGGTCATCCTGACTCCTGTCTGGTGAGGCTAATCCTGATAGCAAGACTAATTCATTCTTCAGTGTTGTCAACCCCAATTTGGGGCTGTCCTACTAATTTGTGGCTGTCCTATATTCCACCCTACCCCAACCCCAATTTTTGGGTGTCCTAATTTTTGTTTGGGTGTCCTAATTTTTGCTTTTTGCGCTCTGGCTATAGTTGACCAGAAACTCCACTCTTCTCTTAGACAGAAGTATCAACCTCTGGCTAATTTTGGATTGCCTTGATCAGTCACAATCGGCCTTTAGATTTGACCTATTCACGAATTGGTATCAGAATCTGCATATGGCTTTGGAAATCAACTCACTTCTTCCGTTACTACCATCACAACTTGGTAGTTCAGAGCATGTGAGTCAAGAGCGGTGCGTTATCTCGAATAGTGTTCATTAAGCTGAAATGAATTATGTCGATAGATTCACTAAATGGTCTACCCCTACATGAATGACATATTATTTGGGTTCTATATCTTCGTGCATTCTACTTGTTAACTCGGACCATCAACTTATCAGTTTTCAATAGTGAACATCCCTAGCAGCAGCTCGATTGTGGGGCGTTATGCACCGAGTCCAACGGGGCAGTTGCATTTGGGAAATCTCCGCACGGCATTGGTTACCTGGCTTCAGGTGCGATTGATGGGCGGTGTGTTCGTTTTAAGAATAGATGATCTAGATAAACCTAGGGTGAAGGCTCATGCCAGTGAACGGATTATCAGGGATTTAAAATGGTTGGGTTTGGATTGGGACTTAGGACCAGGTAGACCCAACTCCGATCCTCTCGTCGAAATAAGTTTTTTCCAATCAGAGCGAAATCATCATTATCAAAGAGCATTCAAAACACTGCTAGACTAGGGCCAAGTTTTTCCTTGTACATGTTCTCGCAAGGATATCACCCTGGCTGCTAGCGCACCTCATCAGCGCGATGGTATGGTAGTTTATCCGGGGACTTGTCGACCGGTTAAACCACTCTTCTTTCATGCACACTCTTTTAGGGGGAACGAAAACGGTGGACGCAAGAGCCTCAACGCCAATACGGCTTGGCGTTTTCGAGTGGAGCACGATGGTGCTGACGTGGCATTTACCGATGAAGTAATGGGATTACAGCGCCAGAACTTACGCAAGGAAGTTGGTGATTTTGTGGTTAAGCGACGCGATGGGCTATTTGCTTATCAATTAGCCAATGTAGTCGATGACGGGTTGATGGGAGTGACGGATGTGGTTCGAGGTTCTGACCTGATTGATTCAACCGCGCGACAGATAGTGCTTTTTCAGTCTCTTGGCTTTCCCCTCCCGAGGTTCTGGCATCTACCGTTGATGCATGACAAAAATGGTCTGCTAATGTCAAAACGGGATGGCTCACAATCTTTGGAGCAATTGCGTGGTCAATTCGAAAAGAGGCACGCTGAAAGTATCGTGGGTGAATTGGCATTTTCCATCGGCCTCATCGATCAAAACGAAGATGTATCAGCCCGAGAGTTACTGAACACCCTAACGCCCTCCGTGTTTCTTGCTAAGTTGATCAACGCCTCCAAGTCCTAAGCACATTAGTCGTAAAAAATCATACCGTTCGCACTTTTCTTCTTGGGTCACAATTGCTTATAATCTAAACTGATTATTTCGATTCTGATCATCTCCGGAGGCCTCTCTGGTAGTGAGCAAGATTGGCATAATTCGTTTTCTCGGGGCGGGGCGAAAATCCCCACCGGCGGTAAGGGTAAATCAATAATAACTACCTAAGCCCGCGAGCGCTTTTCTTGCTTTAACTGTGAGGAAAGGTCAGCAGATTCGGTGTAAATCCGAAGCCGACGGTTATAGTCCGGAAGGTAGAGAAACGTATACAGGGCTTGAGATTGATTGGATTGTTGGTTTGACACTCGTTCATACCACCTCCGCGTCGAAATTTTGCCCTTATTCCCGCTTTCGCCCCGCATATTATATTTCGTTTTATTTTAAATGAGTTTGAGGGGTTTATTCATGACGACAAACAGTCATTGCCATCTTAGCGAAGGCAAGCGTATCGCTTTTATTCAAGCTGGTTGGCACAAGAACATTGTCGAACAGGGTCGATTATCTTTTGAGACACAGTTGCTGGACGCTGGCGTTCATCCTTCTCTTATCGACTTGGTTAACGTTCCCGGAAGTTTAGAAATTCCACTACAGTGCCAATTGCTGGCGAAAACAGGTCAGTATCAAATCATTGTGGCTGCGGGTCTGATTGTTGACGGTGGCATCTACCGGCATGATTTCGTTGCTTCCACGGTATTAGATGCCATGATGAAAGTGTCTTTACAAACCGAAGTTCCCATTCTTTCCATGGTGCTAACACCCCATCATTTTAGCGACCATTCACACCATGAGTACTTCTATGAGCACTTCAAAGTAAAAGGCATGGAGGCGGGTAGCGCCTGTATTTAGATGATAAATACCCAACACAAAATGGCAGAGATCTATCAGGCAGCGTAGAAATGGCCCAGTGTCTAATGCTCATAGGACCTGCTATACATTCAGAATAAAGCCTGATCAGAAAAACATGCCCCTTAAAGTTGGTTTGCTCGGCAGAAGCATATTTCCCCCAATTTACATCAAACCATGAAGCGCGCCCTCAACTTAACGTTGCGAGCGAAGAAAGGGTCAGGTTAAAAGGCTCATTTTGTGCCTATATAATGAGCTTTTTTAATCGATTGTTACCAACACATTTTTCAATACGTAGCAGTGATACTGAGATTCCAAAGTATTAGTGTCGGTTGATTTTGTCGACCCAAGCCATGCCGAGCGCAGAAACCACAAACGTCAGATGGACCAATACGTACCACATTAATTTGCTGTCATCGATCTGTTCTGCGTTAACGAATTTTTGCAGGAGATGGATAGATGAGATAGCGACAATGGATGCTGCTACCTTCTGTTTCAATGACCCTGAATCCAGTTTACCCAACCAAGATAGCTTCTCAACATCTTCATCAATATCAATACGAGAGACAAAGTTTTCATAACCACTGAACATCACCATTACCAACAATCCGCCCACTAGCGCCATGTCCACCATGGAAAGAATCGCGAGGATCAATTGCGATTCTGTTATCGTGAAAACAATGGGCAAGAAGTGAAACACTTCTTGGAAAAACTTGAACGCGAGCAGGACTAACGCCAAACTTAATCCAAGGTAAATTGGGGCCAATAGCCAACGGCTTGCGTAAAATAGCTTTTCAATTAGTCTTTCCATACGTTATTTTGCATCATGAGATTGAAGTTGATTAGCCAACGAATCGGCCGGGCTATTCTAAATCATTTGGTCATGCATTACCCAAGAAGTAACAACGCAACTAACACTCGATTCCATCTTTCCATTCAACCCAAGCAGTATCTTTCAGGAAACCGTTGTAAAATTAGACACTGTTTTTAGCCATGCTCTACACTCGAACAATCACCCCAAACTCTCGCTAACGACCATCGGTGTATAAGACAAAACCATGAAATTATTTGCCATTATTGTCGTCACCCTGATACTTCTCATCTGCATTTATTTCATTCTGCTTTCGGCTACCGCCAAGGCGCCAGAAACGGGGTTAGTTGATGGCTTGCTACGGCCTTGTTCTACAAAACCTAATTGCGTTACTAGCGAAGCCTCGGGCGTTCAATCAGATCAACAGAAAATTGCCCCGATCATGTTCCCTAATCCCTCCGAGTGGCAATCACTTGCTAACATTATCACCTCCCAGGGTGGAACAGTGAAACAACACGACAGTCATTATCTGATCGCCGAATATCGCAGCGCAACGTTTCGTTTTGTGGATGACCTAGAACTTAGGTAGTGTAATCTGAGGTCTGTAATTTAGCTTTCTATTGCAGCTTCGCTATTGGCTTTGGCGGAGTGAACGTAGAGAGCGAAGCCAAAGCCGGTTTTTCAGGCTTTAGTATTGAATGTTGAGCCA
>WLWV01000269.1 GCA_012103395.1 Gammaproteobacteria bacterium | reverse complement strand
TGATGGCTCAACATTCAATACTAAAGCCTGAAAAACCGGCTTTGGCTTCGTTCGCTACGCTCACTTCGCCTAAGCCAAACGAACATCGCTAAAGAAATAAATTACAGACCTCAGGGTACACTACCAAATATATCGTTGGTCACGCTGACGCCATGCTTGGACTAATTGTTGCGGATGAGGCCAATTATCCCATCGTAAGAAATTGTCGCGACTCATTGGGGCAATCCGTTGCACCTGATGACATCTACCTCAGCTTACGTGGACTGCGCACATTGAATGTTCGGGTAAAGCAGCATGAACAACAGGCTCTTGAGCTCGCCAACTGGTTAGTGAGTCATAACGACGTTCTGGAAGTTTTTCATCCTGCTCTTCCAAACTGCCCTGGGCACGATATTTGGCAGCGTGATTTCAACGGATCATCCGGACTTTTCTCTTTTTCTCTCAAATCGAAATCGGACGCCGCATTGGCCGCTATGCTCGACCATATGTCGTTATTCTCCATGGGCTACAGCTGGGGCGGCTTTGAAAGTCTCATCATTCCAGCCAATCCTCAAGCAAGCCGAAGCGCCACTTCTTGGTCAAAACCCGGGCAACTCATCCGAGTTCATATTGGGCTAGAAGATGTCGAAGATCTGAAACAGGACCTCGAACAGGGCATTAAGCGATATTGCGACTTCTAACTACCCAGTCTCTCGAAATAGCTCCAAAGACATCCTTTGATTTGAAAAAGACTTCCCGCTAGGGGAAGTCTTTTCCTAGGTTTAACCTTGATTCGCAAACACCGTGTTAAATTGTTGATCGGTCTTAACAAAGGTAGTGCATTTACTTAGCCATTTCAGTTTCTTTGCACCAGCGTAGGTACAAGTGCTCCGGATACCGCCCAGAAGGTCCTGCACGGTATGCAATATTTCGCCTCGATACGGAACTAGAATCTCCCGCCCCTCTGATGATCGATATTCCTTTAAACCACCGAAATGTTTTTCGTTAGCCGCTTTGGAGCTCATTCCATAGAACTGCACAAACTTACGTTGTTCTATCACGTCTTCCCAGCCACTTTCGGTTTTATAAACTTCTCCGTTCTTATAGTAACGACTGATCACTTCGCCACCACCTTCATCGTGCCCAGCAAACATCCCTCCTAACATAACAAAGTCTGCACCTGCGGCAAATGCCTTGGAAACATCACCGGGGTTCGTGCAACCTCCGTCCGCAATAACATGCCCACCCAAACCATGGGCCGCATCCGCACATTCAATGACAGCAGAAACTTGAGGGAAACCAACACCCGTTTGAATGCGGGTCGTACAAACACTGCCGGGGCCAATACCCACTTTCACAATATCGGCACCGCTGAGAATCAGCTCCTCTGTCATTTCCCCTGTCACAACATTACCGGCGATAATCACCACATCTGGACATTCGTCTCTCAGTCGTTTAATGAATTCTGAAAAGCGCTCTGAATAACCATTTGCCACATCAACACAAATGTATTTAAGTTTGACCTTTTCTGTGTTGTAGACGCTCTTGAACTTGTCATAGTCATGCTGCGCAATACCCATAGAGTAAGCCACATGCTCCCTATGTTTAACGGCATCGACATGGAAGAACTCACACAAATCAGACTCGTCATAGCTCTTAATAAGACAGGTAAATAGCCCGTGTTCACTCAACGCTTCCGCGATTTCAAACGTCCCCACACCGTCCATATTGGACGCCATAATGGGAACACCATGATACTGGGGACCGTTAGCATCAGACTTTGCATTTCGAAACGAAAACTCTCGATATAGATCAACTTCCTTGCGGCTCCCTAGCTCACTTCGCTTGGGCCGAATTAATACACTGTCATAATCAAGCTTCTTTTCTTCTTCTATTCTCATTTTACTAATTGATATGTTCGATTAATCTCTCGCCCGCTATCTAGGGAACCTCCCCAGTTATTTCAAACGGGCGGTGCTTTACCTAAAGGCACGCTTGCTACGGATACTGACTTGAGAAACAAAGGTTTCTCACTGTATTTTTGGCGAATGAGTTAAATTACCTTGACAGAGTGCTATTTTAATCCAGTTATCGAATCATCCCTAGCTAATTCTCCATCGCTAATTTTCTATTCACGCCATCGGTGAGGTTCCAGCAACGAGTCACAGTATTCGACAAGTGCATCAGTATTTCCCTGGGTTATTGCGGTTACTTGGGTTGCAGGAGTTAGATCGCAACTAATCATCATTGATGCCATGCCTACCAACGATCACCGTTAATAACCGAATGGGCAAAGAAACTAACTCTTCGGGGCCATGGAGAGCTTCAGAATCGAAATACAGAGAGTCTCCCGGCTTTAGCGGATAAATGTTATTGGCATGTCGATAAATGACCTCACCTTCCAATACATGAATGAACTCGATCCCGGGGTGTTGGAATAGTGGAAAAACATCTGATTTTTCGCTAAGTGTAACGATGTAAGGTTCCACGGCAGGTTGTTGATTACTCGAATGCCCCAGTAACTTGTATTGATGTCCGGCCCTAGTTCCCTGTCGTTCGATATCCAGACCTCCCCCAGCTGGAACAAACGTCGCTTGGCTGATTTCCTCATAAAGTCGAAACAACGAGGTCACTGGTACATTTAGTGCTTTTGACAATGAATTCAGTGTTGCCAGTGATGGTGATGTCATCCCGTTCTCTACTTTCGATAGCATACCTGGAGATAACTGCGCTTCTCTTGCCAAATCGGCCACTGTCATCCCTTGTTTAATTCTAAATTGCTTTACCTGCGTGCCAATAGCCAACTCCAGCGCATTTTCTTCCACGCATCGTGAGGGGTCATGTTCTTTATTCATGTGTTTCGAAGCCACTTTTCCTTGCTGGGTATTTGTTAGTTAGACGATCTTCAATCAGGTACTTGCCGAAGTATAGCGGTTCCATAAACACTCTTCACGATAGGTTTGCTGAGGGGCATTCATTGCTGAAACCATTAATCACTTTCAACGGTTGGTGGCTCTTGAGGTGAATCGAGTGTGGAACACAATTTAGTCCAGTGTTCAAACCTTTGCACCGGATCGTATCCCAAGGTCTGGGCGGGCTTAGAGATCTGGGGAGGGCTAATTAGATATATGTCGTTGATCTTTCACTCACTTGTTGAACCTAAGGATTCACTAATCACGGTTTCCCTCAATAAGATCAAGGATCTTTTGGCAAAGAGGGTTGGTTAAATCAGCAGCGCATTCCAAAACCGTATAGTGATTCGCCGAATCAATCACATGCGCTGTTGCCTCTACTCCTTGTGTCCCACAGAAATTCGCATAGGATTTAGTCTGGTCAATCCAACCCAGAGGTTCATCGCCACCCACAGCACTGATTATTGGCGCCTTGCAAACCAGCTTCTTATTGAAACAATTGTGCTGGGTCGCCATTGCATCTGATAATCCAATTTCCGCGTTAACAGAGACCCTCGTTGCAATCTCTGGATTATATATTCCAGTCAACAAGGCAGAACCCTTGATAGCATGAGCTAAAGACAAGCCCTCAAGCTCAGGATGGGATAACACACTAACAACCAAATGCGCACCAGCAGAGTGTCCCGACAGAAAAATACGATTCGGGTCGACATTCCACGATTCCGAGTGCTTCTGACAATAAACCAAAGCCGCAATCACCTGCTCAACCATTTCATCTAACGTGACATTTGGACAAAGGTCGTAATTCACATTGGCAACAGCAACACCCGAATTCACATAGGGTTCAGCGAAAAAAACATGTTCACTTTTGTCCAAGGCACGCCAATATCCACCGTGGATAAAAAGTAGCAAAGGAGCAGTGTGATCCTGCTCTATTAAAGGTGGATGAAAATCCAATGTCTGCAAGGGGCCCTCACCATATCTAACATCATAATCACCCTTAATGGGTAGTGTAATCTGAGGTCTGTAATTTAGCTTTCTATTGCAGCTTCGCTATTGGCTTTGGCTTCGTTCGCTACGCTCACTTCGCCTAAGCCAAACGAACATCGCTAAAGAAATAAATTACAGACC
>WLWV01000268.1 GCA_012103395.1 Gammaproteobacteria bacterium | reverse complement strand
GGCTTGTCAGTGCCATCCTCGTCGAGATTGACGATGAATGGAGCAATGCCGACAAGCGATATATCGTGTGGAACGACAATAATGACTCAACCTAAATCAAAGTTACAGACGTAGGGTTGCACAATCATTTTCACTTATTTTTCAGTGTAATACGGCATTTTTGAAGCTAATTCACAGTCAAGAACCATCTGTACTAATAAACGGTGATCCGAATACAGTTTTAAGGAGTAAAGTATAGGTAAAGCTTGCAGATAAACCTCGAAGAGCGTTTGGTTTTATACCAAAACAGTAAAAGAGCCGATTAACTATCGGAAAAAGCGACTAATCATTTACCCCACCACAGACGACCACAAGAACATCACGGCACTCTTTCACCAAAGGATGCCCCATGTATACTGCCGCTAATGCCGCTCCACAAGCTAGTTCGACTTTTACTCGATGATCATTTAGAAAAGCGACACAGGCCTCTTCAGCATCAGAGTCCTAAACAATATCACTATAAATCAGAGGGTTAGATAACAATCCATAAGCACGCTCGCATACTTTGGTTGCCCCCAGTGAACTGGCCTTCGAAGTTATCTTCTTAAGCTCAATGTGCTGTTTTAGCATTGAGGATTGATAGAACGAATCCGCACCAGCTGTTTCGATACCAAGTAGGTAAGTTGACTGCAAGCCTCGATTTTCCAATCCATGAACTAATCCACAAAGTAATCCTCCCCCTCCCACTGAGCAGATTACTAAATCAGGCTCAACTCCATCGTTCACTACCTCGTCAATCAGGGTAGAGTGCCCCTGCCAAACCAGTTCATCGTCGAATGGATGAAAATACACCGCGCCTGGTTGCTTTAACTCTTTTTTGGCTTGTTCGTGAGCGTGAGCCCAATGGTCACCCGTCACCACCACCTCAGCTCCACATAATCTTAGTTTTTCTATGGTTGCCGAATTGGTACTCATCGGCACATAGACGGATACTGGCACATCCAACACCATCCCGGCATAAGCAACCGCCAAACCGGCATTTCCACCCGATGAACTGACGAATTTCTGAGCGCCTTTTTGTTTTTCGATGCGGGCTTTATGCCCCATGCCTCTCAGCTTAAACGACCCAGACGGTTGCAAAGCATCGAACTTCAGCCACACATTAGTTTCAAGGACATCACTGAGCGAAAGAGACCTGATGAGAGGAGTATTAATATGCACAATTAGTTTTCTAGAAGCGGCAAGTAGAAAAAAAGTTCAGTTTATGGGCCTAAATGCCTTGTAAGGAATTTCAGGTAGACACTAGCTTCTCGATTCCTGAATTCGGTTCCAAGCCATGCGTATTTCATGGGTTTTCTCATTCGCTAGTTTAATCATCTCTTCTGGCAGCCCTTTGGAAACAAGTTTATCCGGATGATTCTGACTGAGTAATCGGCGATAGGATTTTTTAACCTCAGTCATCGGTGTTTGGCGAGTGACCCCCAGAATTCGATACGCATCAGACACACTCAGACCTTTGGTCTTCGACCTCGCAGCGCCTCCTCCTTGTACTCGACTAATAATGTTCTGCAACTGTGAACGACTGAAACCAAGTATGTCTGCAATATTTTCAAGCACCGCGGTTTCACGGGGGTCAAAATCACCATCAGAGAGTGCAGCCTGAATTTGAATTTCAAGAAACATCTGCATGATAGTGGTTCTTCCGCGACATTCCCGCCGAAACTGTATTAGTACCTCATCCACATCGAAGTCCTTGTCCTTTCCCCTGTTAAATAACAGGATTGCTGCCTTCTTTTGGCTTTCCTCAAGTTTCATGTGACTCATCACCGACTGCGCCAAGGAAATCTCATGAGCAGTAACACGACCGTCGGCTTTAGACACATATCCCATTACGGAAAACGTTGCCGTAAAGAAAGCGGCTTGCACCCGTTCTTGAGATCCAGGAAACGCTGTAAATCGATCACCCCCTCCCGATAGCCCCTCGTCCAACCTGTGTCCTAATGACGCGCCCAATAGGGCGCCGATGGGGCCACCGATCATAAACCCAAGGGCACCACCAACCACCTTACCCCACCATGACATCAGCCTACCTCCATGAAAATTTAGTTAAGGAGGCGCTCAATACGTCTGAGCACATCCAATTGAGGGTTAAAATAAACCGGTGAAAAGCAAAGGCCGAAGCTCCATCTTCAAGTGGGAGAAAACTACGCCAACGCCCACCCATGTTGCCGTTGACCCCATTTTTGTCAACCCGAACTCCATCCACAGCTACATTGCCTACTTCAGGGTCAAATCGATCGATCAGGACTTTTCTCCACCGAGACAAAGAGGTGAATCGTTAGATTGGCCTGATTTATCAAACCATTCATCCGGCGTCATGGTATGTATCGCCAGCGCATGGACAGTCCCGGACAATTCTTCAGACAAGCACTGGTTGACCATACGATGTCTAGCAAGTAGCATTTTTCCTTCGAACTCCCCAGACACAACGGTTACTTTAAAGTGAGATTCCGACCCCTCTGGAACATTATGCATATAACTTTCGTTTACAACGTCGAGATAGTCTGGTCGCAAAGCTTGTAGTTTTTTTGTGATAGCGGAATGGGTATTCATTCAAAGTACGTACAATTAGGGCAAAGTATGATAAAAGGAAAGAGAAAGTAATTTTCAAAACAAGCTCGACGATACCGAAATTGAGGATACCCCAACGCCTCGCTTGTCGATATAGTCACCACAACATAGATCGCTATTCTAAAGCAAACTTATATCTGGATGATGGAAAAACTAGCTCGTTGATTTCACTCGTGTCTCTCGATACATAGAATATAAACCACTGCAGATAATAATAGACATACCCACAAACGAAATTAGATCAGGCACTTCCGCCCAGACGAAAAAACCAATCAGAGTGGCCAATATAATGGCTGTATATCTAAACGGCGAAATAAGCCCAACTTCACCAAACCTGAGGCTTAGCGTCATGGTAAATTGCCCCAGACCACCCAGCAACCCTAGGCCGATAAGCCAAACCCAGTCGATGGAATTCGGGGGAACCCAATCGAAGATCAGACAGGACACTGCCGAAACAATCGTACCACTCAACGTAAAGTAAAAAGTAATGCAAATCGCGGAGTTGTAAGCATTCAGTTTTCTGATAATGTTAGTCGTAAGTGCGACCATTACCGCCGCAAACAGCATAAACACTCCACCTTGGTTAAACACATCTCCATCTGGGCGGACAATTATCAATACACCAATCAGTCCAACAACAATACAGGACCATCGGCGAACTCCTACCTTCTCTCCAAGAATGGGTACTGAAAAGGCCGTTGCCAGCAAAGGCGCGGTGTGGAAAATCGAGGAAGCCTCAGCCAAAGGCATAATGGTATAACCATAAAAAGCGCACCCCATTGCTGCCAAACCAAGCATTGAGCGCATCACATGCAAACCCGGATTCTGGGTTCTAAGAATTTTCATCCCTCCTTGATTCCAAATAAATAGGATTACGAGTAAAAGTGCCGCGGCACATCTAAAGAAGATAAGCTCATGTAGTGGATAGGTAGCACCCATCCCTTTGATCATTGAGTCCATCACCGTAAAACAGACGATACTGACCAAGGTAAAAAAAATCCCCAGAGCCGAGTTCTTGTACATGACGGCACCACTACCAGCGCCAAGGCTGCCATTGAGGGACTGAATAGAGAAAAACTTCATGGTAGTGTACCCTGAATCAGTGCAACTGATAGGCAGAAACTCTAAGGAAAAACACCACACAATTCACGAATATTTGAAGAAGCACTATATCTGGGCATGCACGCCATAGTTGACTATAATTCCGTGATTCAATAAGAATCAATGAATAAAACCAGTTGTCGTTATTGATTCTGAATTAACGACTACACTGTTGTTGTTTTCGCGAATAATTTGATTGTGCAACCCTACGTCTGTAACTTTGATTTAGGTTGAGTCATTATCGTCGTTCCACACGATATATCGCTTGTCGGCATTGCTCCATTCATCGTCAATCTCGACGAGGATGGCACTGACA
>WLWV01000267.1 GCA_012103395.1 Gammaproteobacteria bacterium | reverse complement strand
GATGGCTCAACATTCAACACCTAATCCAGAAAAACCGGCTTTGGCTTCGTTCGCTACGCTCACTTCGCCTAAGCCAAACGAACATCGCTAAAGAAATAAATTACAGACCTCAGGGTACACTACCCCTGAAAGTGCGCGTGAAGGTTCATCTTTTTTATCCCACAGGTCAAGTTGTTTTAAGTAATGCTCTGTCCGTTTCCTTGCCTCGTTTTTACCAATCCCATAGTAGCCTGCTTGGTACTCAATAATCTGTTGGGCGGTTTCGAAAACGCTAAAGTTGAATTCCTGTGGCACGATGCCGAGGTAGGACTTCGCTTTGTTGAAATCTTCATCAATATCGGCATCAAATACCTTAACTGTTCCACTAGTTTTATTCACCAACGAAGAAATGATGCCGATGGCCGTTGATTTTCCGGCCCCGTTGCGCCCTAACAGTGCAAAGAAATCTCCTTTTTCAACCGTTAAATTAATTCCATCTAGAGCAACATAGCCATTGTCGTAGGTTTTCTTAAGATTGTTAATAGTCAGGGCTGGGGGCATTGTTTGAGCCGAAATGGAAAAAGCAGGATATGGTGCTAAATCAGGCATTTTCAAGGTGCTTGTGGTTACTCTCCAGCACTTCTGGGCTCATGATGCTCTTTAGGCATTCGTTTCACGAAATGAGGAGTAAAGCATGCCCCGCTTTTTGAATACAAAAACCCAGGCAAGTAGACAGAAAACTGTCATAAGTAACATTGGCATTGCCAGCCCATTGGATACAGCCATGGCACCAACAAAGTAGGTGCCAATTCCGGCAGCAATTTGCTGCAGAAGAAAAAAATTGCCCATTACTCTCCCTCGTTTATTCTCGTCGACATTGAGCTGAATGATGGACATCGTACCAGTGTTCTGGATCTCACCGGCAATACCGAGCAACGTGCAGATTAAGACAGCCATATAAACATTAGAAGAAAGAAAAAGGGCCCCGATACATAAGGTATAAACCAAAAATGACCACAACACATTATTCGGTGTGATAGCGCTAGGCCCGCCTCTAGCTAGCCACAATGCCGAAAGGGCCGCCCCCGCACCAAGAGAAGCTAGGATTAAAGAGACACCCTGAATCCCCATGGACAGAAAATTCTCAGAATAGGCTGGGACCATATGATAAAACCCGGAGCCAATGGATTGACCTAAAAGTATCAATATAAGCAACAGTAGCATGCCTCGGTGTTCGCAAATATATAAGAGCCCTTCAACGACGTCTTGGCGCATGGTGAGTGAGCTTCTTGCTGGTTGAACGTAATCCTTAGGGGTTCTTAGGAAAAGTAGAGCGATTAATAATACAAGATAACCCGCGGCATTAACGATAAATGCCAATGTGACGTTATATGAGGAGATAATCCAGCCCGCAATAGCGGGTCCGGCAAATACGGCGAGTTGAGTGTAGGCGGAATTGACAGCGATGGCTGAAGCAAGATAGGGCTTAGCGATAAACCTTGGCAGCATGCCATGCATTGCCGGTACGTAGAAGCTAAGAAGAATGCCATGAAGTAGAACGAGAAAAGCGACGCTCCCTATCGTTAACAAGTCATTCCAGCCCAACACTGCCAGCATCAGTGCTTGGAGAAACATAAGGGGGTTTAGTAGTAGTAGAATCTTGTAACGATCAAATCTATCGGCGAGTGCACCTCCAAATGGTAGTAGTAGAATAGTTGGTATGATGTCTAATAGAGCAATAATGGCGAGCCAGCTAGTTGACTTGGTGATTTCCCAGATTATCCACGAAACAGCCACAACCTGAATAAAGAAACTGACCCACGAGGCGATAGCTCCTACGGAATGAATCCGAAAATTACGATCCGAAAAGGCGTCTGTAATGCCGCCAAGCAAGTTTTCCTTGGAATAATTTTTCATACCTGATTTTCGCCACAGAAGTTGGTTTTTCCATAAAGTGGTATCTTCGGCTAGACTCAGCAAGCCAAGTATCACAAATGCCTAGGGATTTTTTGGTGGCACTATTTTCTTGGTATCACCCCTCCGCAGCGGTTCGTTAAGCCTAGTCCCACAGAAAATCCACTGATGAGTCTCTGTAACAACAATCATAACAAAACTATTGGAGGCTTCATGCTGTTCTTCACAGAGAAACGGGTTCAAGCAACACCCATTCCTAGCTAGGCTCAGTACTTAAACATTAAATAACGTGGCTAATTGTGAGAATGATTGCTAATGTCAAACACTTCACACCATAGACACATCTCTATTCTCTCCTTCCGAGAGCAGTTTGGAAATGGAGTTGAATCGGTTGCGAAAATGATGGAACTCGACATAATGCAAGGCAAAAAGATCAACCGAAGCCGGAGTTAATGCTAGGGAGCGTATTTCGTTCAATAGACGAATTCCGGGATACTTCCTATCACAACTCGCTACCATTTGAATGGGCAGCGAGCCTTGAGTTTGGTTCGCCGGCTCTAATGCGTATTTAAGGGTAAGACAAATTGAAAGAGTCGACCATTGCTGCAATCACATTCTGGAGCGCGTTCGCTTTTTCCATTGGGCCTTTTTGGATTGCAATCATGGATGCTGCTAGGACGACCTCATTTTTCGATCTGTATCGAAATTACACAATTTATGTTGTTGTGAGCTGGTTACCCATTAATATGCTAGTGGGCTTTGCTGTGGGCACGGTGGGGAAGTTGAATGAAGGCCTTTACACTGTGCTCTATTTTATCGGTGCTTTCGTTATTTTTTGGCTTGCCTATAAAGTGCTAAAGAGCGCTTCATCACGAGGTGTTGGATTTCAATTTAGCTGGCAAACCATGGTGTTGGTATCTTGGACCAACCCTAAAGTTTGGCTGACACTACCGGCAGGTTATCTTGCAGCAAATTTTACCGGTAACTTGATATTGGATGTTTTTTTGTTCTTCGTTGTCGGGCTGCCATTTTTTTTTGCAGGAGTCTATCTATGGGGGATGATTGGGCGTCAGGGGGCGAAAATTGCTAAAGGAAAGCTGGCTTGGTTTAACGCATTTTTGTTGGCAGGTTTCGGTTGTTATCTGCTATACCAAGGGCTGTGGGCAATGGGTCTTCGTGTTAGTTGAGGATCAGAACTTGCGAGGTCGGGTATTGATTTGAAAGTGCTGCATTGTGTTCGAATTTCCTATGCATAGGTGATTAAGCTTGGGTCGATCAGGTTTTCAAGATGGGGGACGCCATTAAAACTTGAAAGAAAAAAGCTGGATTGGTTAAAAAACATCCGACTAATGGAAGCGTTGCGCATTTGAAGATTGAGGTCGAAAGTCCTTTCTGGCGATAGTTCGAGTATGGATCCGATGAATTGGCAAATTGCACCACCTGAGCTCACTACCAGTACTCGATTATCGGTTCCGGCCAGCTCTTGTAGTGAAGTCTTTGCGTCGTATACTCTGCGCTGAAAAGACTGCCAAGTTTCTGATGCGGATATCTCATCATTACTCCATGCAAGTAGAATCTTTTTTAATAGTCGAAAAAATATTTTTTTGTCTGTGGGGGCTGCGATTAATTGTTGTACTAGATCGTCATCAGGGAAAGTATGGGTATAAGACTGGCTAAGAGCTTGAAATGGATATTCATCGAAACCCAAATGAGTGTGAATGGAAGGCAAAGAAAGTGTCTTTCTTATTCCCATCACCGTTTGTGCCTGTCGATTCAAGCTACCGGTGATGACATGATCAAAAAGCAGACCTTGAGCAGACAGGTATTCGCCAAGAAGGCGGGACTGTTTTATCCCCAGATCGGATAGCTGGTCATAGTTTTGTGCACCAAAGGATGCTTGGGCATGCCGGATCAGGTATAGCTCGCTCATATCAGTTTTAGCGAATTTCAATACAGAATGGTAAGAAATAGTGAATGGGTAATTGCACCAATCTGCCGTTTGAGGTTATAGAGAGCCACTTTTTCTCCCATATCGGGTAGTGTAATCTGAGGTCTGTAATTTAGCTTTCTATTGCAGCTTCGCTATTGGCTTTGGCGGAGTGAACGTAGAGAGCGAAGCCAAAGCCGGTTTTTCAGGCTTTAGTATTGAATGTTGAGCCAT
>WLWV01000053.1 GCA_012103395.1 Gammaproteobacteria bacterium | reverse complement strand
AGGCTTGTCAGTGCCATTCTCGTTGAGATTGACGATGAATGGAGCAATGCCGACAAGCGATATATCGTGTGGAACGACAATAATGACTCAAACTAAACCGAAGTTACAGACGTAGGGTTGCACAATCCTTATCGCCTCCGCTGTTTCTTTAAGTTTGTCTAGTCCGATGAACATACGTTCCACACTTTGGGAAAAGCGCCGAGCCTCCAACGTCGCTACCAACCCGTGCCCAGTCCGGGTGAATAGGTTAAACCCGAGCTCAACTTCAAGGTCCGCAATCAACCTGCTTACGCTGGGTTGAGAGATAAATAGCAGTTTTGCTGCACCTGTGATGGAGCCACTGCGCATCGTGGCCCGAAAGGCAGCTAGTTGTCGGGGGTTCATGATAGCAATGTTCTGTGGCTAATTGACGATCCAATATAGTATTTATGTATGTACATGGAAAATAATAATATTTGCTGTATAGCTTTAGTGCAAGCTAAACTACAGTTCCCCTTGTCATACCTTGGATCATGATTTCCCTAGGGGCTCCTTAATTATGCGTTTGCTTAAACGGAGATTAATTTGAAATAGATGGCGCAAATCAATTTGGGCTTTTTTGATCTTAACCAGGATTAGACATGAAAATACGAGGCGGTATGTTGTTGGCTCGGGCGTTGCAGGAAAAAGGCGTATCTCAGGTCTTTACCTTAAGTGGCGGGTTTTGTAATCCAGCTTTGGAGGGGTTCATGGAATGTGGGATTCCAGTGATTAACGCGCCCCATGAGCAGGTGGCGGGGCATTTGGCAGATGGGCATACGCGTATCACGCGTCAACCTGCGGTTTGCCTGGTTGGCCCAGAAGGGTTTGCCAACGCGATCCCAGCGATGATGGAGGCTTGGGGGGAGCGGTCTCCGGTGATCTTTATTACTGGTTCCAGTACATTAAAGCGTCAAGGAAGTGGTGGCTTCAAGGAAATCGATGACGTCGCCATTGCTGCACCACTGACTAAGTATAGTGTGTCGATCACGGATGGTGAGCGTATTTCTGAATGTGTCGACCGCGCATGGAAAGTTGCCACTGGTGGGTATCTAGGTGCAGTGCATTTGAGCGTGCCTGTTGACATCATGTTCAGCTCTTTCGAAGAAGATGCCATGCGTGATGAGCGCCCTTATGATCGTAGCGCAAAGCCGCCTCCAAGGGCCTGGCCATGTCCAGAGGATTTATCTACGGTACTTGATCTTATCAAGCAAGCGAATCGCCCAATCCTGATAGGAGGCCACGGTGTTTGGTGGAGCCACGCCGAGAAAAAGTTGGAAGACGTTGGGCAATTGCTCGGCATTCCTGTCTTTAATGTTCCTTATCATCAAAAACTCTTAGGTGAAGAATGCGAATCTTATATGGGACTGGCAGACATTCATCAATATGCACCATCAAAGTTTGCTTTGCATGAGTCCGACGCGGTCATCATGGTGGGAACTCGGCTGGATAATCAAATGAATTTTGGTAATGCACCGTTCTTTCCCGTATCCACCCAGGTGATTTGTGTGAATGGTTCTCATGAGGAAATTGAATTTAACCGCTCCGCGGATCATGTCTTGCTTAGTGATCCCGGCGCGTTCCTTGACGCTTTAAAGACCTTGTCTCCATTTGAACGCCAATGGTTTGACATCAACCGGCAAAAACGAGGCGAATGGGTGGAGCAGACCATTGCAGATATTCCGCAATTGGAGGATGGGAAAGTTCATCCTTTGCAACTTGCTCTGGACGTTCAAGAAGCAATGAACGACGATGATTGGTTGGTCATTGATGGTGGCAATACCCATTTTTGGTCTGAAATAGCGGTGAATATTGCGGGCTGGAAAGGGCGAAAACTGGGCAACATCCTTCACCCCGGTACTTTCAGTATGTTAGGAGTAGGGGTGCCTTTTGCAACGGCAGCAAAGCTAACTCACCCCGATAGTCAGGTGGTAGTTATCAGTGGCGATGGTGCGTTTCTCTCCGGCGGATCAAGTATTGAGGCTGCGTTTCAGGAGGCATTGCCCATTGTGGTGGTGATTGACAATAATGGCGGACTCGACTGCATTTCCCAGCAACAGGAAAGGTTGTTCGCTAATCGACGTCATTTTGCTACAGACTTTAGAGATATTCCGTTTCATACCATGTTCGAAGGACTTGGTGGTCATGGTGAGCTAGTCGAAACCCGGGATCAAGTTATTCCAGCGATTCAAAGGGCTCTTGCCAGTGGAAAAACTGCCTGTGTCAATGTTAAAACCGTGGGGCATATTAGCCCCATTGTTTTGGCAACGACGAGTAAAAGAGACAAGGCATCTATTGAGTGACACTTTTGATGGATTGCAACATCCGATCGGTTAGAACTTCATCGGTAGTATCGGAGCCGGTGGAATAATAGGTCGAATCATTGCATGGATACAACTTATAACGCGTAATTAGAAATGGCCATTATTTCTTCCCACATACTAGATTCCATCAACGGTGTCTCCGCCATCGGCGTTCGCAGCCAGTTGTTTCGCATCGGCTCAGATGGGAGTCGAATAAATCTATTCGACATCGAGACAGATAATGAAGGGCGTATTTCTGAATTAGTAGTGCTAAAGCGTGACGAAGAGATGGGGCAGGATGGAGAAGAATACGAACTGGTTTTTCACAGCGCCGCCTATTTTTCGACACAGGTTGCTCCTCAAGAGAATCCACAGGCACCCCCTGAAGCGATATCCGAGCAATCATCACCAGTGATGCGCACAGTGGTTATTCGTTTTTCTATGATTGATCCAGATAAGCGATATCATATGCCCGTGATGCTGGCGCCGTATTCTTATTCTGTCTGGTGGTCAAGGTAGGGGGCTAAATCGATGTCAGCACCAAAATTGAATGTCTCTCGTCGTATTAGAGCGACCCCTTACACTCCTTGTGTCGAAGCGCTTGGGGTGTCCGGTTATACGGTTGTGAATCACACTGTCTTACCCAAAGGTTTTGAAAAAACCGTCGAAGAAGATTATTGGCACCTCAAGGAACACGTGCAGCTTTGGGACGTGGGTTGTCAGCGGCAAGTTGAACTAAGAGGCCGAGATGCGGCCAAGTTAGCCCAACTTATGACTCCCCGGAGTTTATCGAATGCTGCCGTGGGTCAATGCTTGTATGCGCCTCTAGTTGATGACAAAGGAGCAATGCTAAATGACCCGATCATTCTGAAACTAAGTGATGACCATTTTTGGCTGTCCATCGCAGACTCAGATGTACTACTTTGGGCAAAGGGGTTGGCTGTCGGTATGGGGTTGGATGTGAGTATTATTGAACCGGATGTTTGGCCACTGGCTGTTCAGGGACCGAAAGCTGATGATTTGATGGCTAAGGTTTTTGGAAAAACGGTGAGGGGTATTCGATTTTTTCGATTTGCATGGTTGGACTTTTGTGGGCACCAATTGTTGGTGGCGAGATCGGGTTACAGTAAGCAGGGTGGATTTGAAATTTACCTCGATAAACCCGACTTGGGTGTCCAACTTTGGAGTGCGCTTTGGGAAGCGGGTATTGAATTTAATGTGTCACTAGGATCGCCGAATTTGATTGAGCGAGTAGAGGGTGGGTTGTTATCTTATGGTAATGAAATGACCGTTGAGAATAATCCGCTAGAATGCGGCCTGGATCAATACTGTACACTCGATGGGTCCGTTGATTTTATTGGTTATAAAGCACTGCGGGCGATTGCGAAGATCGGCCCAGAGCGTCGAATTCGCGGAATCATCTTCGACGGACCATCCTGCCCACCTTGTCAGTACCCTTGGCCAATCAGAAAGGAGGGAGCTCAAAGCACAGAAGCAATAGGGAAAGTTACCACGGCTATTTGGTCGCCGAGGTTCGAGAACAATGTTGCATTAGCAATGATCGAAAAAGGCAATTGGAGTGCGGGTACTAAGGTCCTCGTTGAATCTGGTGATGGTTTCGTTCGAAACGGAGTGGTAACCGAGTTACCGATGCTTAATAATTCCCTCGAAGTTCTCCAGAGGTAATGATGGCGCTAAGCTATGAATTCACGGTAAATGTTTTAACCAAATTTGTGGCCCATGTTTCTTTTTAGTCATAACCAGAATCAATGAGACTAGATTGCTGCGATAATCAAAAAGAAAGAGAGTCGAATCTACCCATAGGAAGATACTGAGGTAGTGTATTCACTATTTTTGGCCTGATAGCACGAGTAAGATATCCCGTACGTCGAAAAAGAGGGAAATAGCGATGGTGACGACCACTAGAGATATCCAGAGATCGTAAAGTGATTTAGTACGGATTGGCCTTAACAAGCTTTGTTTTCTGATTAAATAATAAGCAAGTGGCCCCCAAACCAATAAGTGAGCAATGCCAATCAGATGAACGTTTGCGGTTAGGTTGAAAATCAACAAAGATAGTGCGAAAACCGCGAACATTCCTCCCAGCACATATCGTGCCGCTATGTGCTTCCAAGCAAACACAATAGAAAATAGCATCAGCCCCATCATCCAGTTAATCCAAAGCTGAACCCCGGGTGTATTTGCGGTTGCCGCATTCATTGCAATGCCCAATTCTTCCATCATTCGATCTCGTTGTGTGGGGTTGATCAGTATACTAAAACTGGTCAGTCTTGTTGTTATTGAATATAGTGGTCGTGTTATAAAACGGTTGATCTGTGTTGATTACTGATTGTGACTCGTATTCATATTTCTTCTAGACTACTCAGTGATTTTCCCTGTTTTGGATTTCCTGCTTTGAATTTAAAAGGTATGATCTGAGCATCATCAAGGGTCTTACCTCGGACAGAAATTATGACGAACACCAAAAATGTTACCGTAGCAGCTACTCAAATGGCGTGTTTATGGGACATTGAATCAAACATTACTCGAGCTGAATCGTTGGTTCGACAGGCCGCATCCGCAGGGGCTGAGATTATTCTAATACAAGAGTTGTATGAGACGCCGTATTTTTGTATTGAACAGGACTTTAGACACTTGGAGCTCGCATCGACTTTGGAGGACAGTGAGGGTGTCAGAAGGATGTCGGCACTTGCCAAGGAGTTGTCTGTGGTACTTCCAGTCAGTTGGTTTGAACGAGCAGGTTCTGTTTTTTTTAATTCCGTTGCAGTGATTGATGCTGATGGGACGGTGATGGGGACTTACCGGAAAACTCATCTCCCGAACGCGATTGGCTACCAAGAGAAGCAGTATTTCAGCCCCGGGGACACGGGCTTTCAGGTTTGGAATACGCGTTATGCGAAAATTGGAGTAGGGATCTGCTGGGATCAATGGTTCCCAGAGGCGGCTAGATGCATGGCATTGCAAGGTGCGGAGATGTTGCTCTATCCCACGGCCATTGGAAGTGAGCCTGGGGACCAGACCGTTGATTCTATGCCCCATTGGCAGAATGTCATGTGTGGGCATGCGGCGGCGAACATCATGCCTGTGATCGCGTCGAACCGGATTGGTGTGGAAACCACGACCAACGGCGATATGGAGATGACGTTTTATGGCTCATCGTTTATTAGTGATGAACTTGGAAACAAAGTGCAGATCGCGAACCGAACAGAGCAAGACGTGTTGACACATACCTTTGATTTGGCATCGATTCAATATCATCGCGAAACATGGGGAGTGTATCGAGATCGTAGACCTGATCAATACCTCGCTTTGGCGACCATGGATGGGCAGGTCAGTTGATACTAGATTTTGCCTAGGCTGTGTTGATGAATACCGAAAATTTAGGTCAAAAAAGACAAGGTAGTACGTTGATTGTCGCAGCAATAGGGCTCGCTATTCCAGCTTGGTCCATCGCATTTAATCTCGGTGTTTATGGCACTGTGCTATATAACCATCTGTTTATTATATTGGCGGCATCCATCGCAATATTATTGAGCGCATTTGTTCTTAGAAAATCAGAATTCAAACAAGCGAGACTCGGTTGGTGTCAAATTCTACTGCTAATCTTACCTTCGGCTTGGTTACTACTCGAGATCGTACTACATCAAACCACGTCACCATATTTTTTGACCTTGCGGTTCGTTATGTCATTGGCAACTGGGCTGGTTTCGCTGCCCTATATCGCTTACTACCTAGTGATAGCAATTATTCCTGGAGTGGATGGCATCACAACGATGAAACACAAAATGGGGTTGTTCATTATTGTCGCCATTGTCAGCGGGATTGGATTCCTAAGTGGTCAGTATCATTACTATGTGCTGAGCTGTAACGATTTTCAACTTGCAGGGGATTCAGTGCCTGATAATTGTTGGGAAATGAGTGTTGATGGTACCAGCGTAGAGGCACTGCAATAACCAATTAGCGTTATCCATTTTGCTTTGTTGAGGAAATCCACTTATTGTCTATTACCCCGGTTATCTATCCCTGTTTGCTGATTAAGTGCGCATGAGCGTGTAGCGCCTCACCCATTAGCCGCGCCGTATGGCAGAGCCCGTGAAGCCAATTTGTATTCGGTAGATGTTTTTACTTTTGCAGGCAATTTCACCAGAGGTTAAATCAATGGATGTTGGTATGTCTACCACCTGCTTTTCAACCGTAGCGCTAAACCCACGCTCCGAAAAAATATCAATCAGCATTGATAATGCGTCTGGGTTTTCGAATATCTTGTCTTCCGTGCTGATCCTCGCTCCACCGGTGATTGCGTGGCGTGCGATGATTGGCATAAACACTTCCTGAATAATCGATAAAACGCTTTCAAAGATCTCCCTCTGATACAGCGCGTAACAATCAAGGCGCTTAACCAGCCCTTGTCGGGCATGGAGAGATAGGGTTTGAGCAATGGGTAACGGGTCCAGCAATTCGTAGGACAAAGGATCTAGTTCTAGTGAGCTTTGATATTGAAGCTCCTTCTGGATGTTGGATTCTACTTCGGAAATCTCACCCTCTGCATTGACGAAATGGTAGTGGTATATCTCTTTTAGGGACTTCAGGGCATCCCAGGTTTGTTCTTTAAAAACTTGATATCTTGATGCCGCGGCTACACGAGACACGTCGGTCTCCCGCACTTCCATTTTCTTCCCGACTCCGGTTTCTTCGACCTTTGCGTTATCGGCAATGATTTCTTCACCACGGGCTAATTGCCGACTGATGCTGGTTTGCTCGCTGATAAACAAAACCATGGCGTGAATGGTTGGTCGCCTAAATAGAATTGCCTTATCCGAGTCTGCGTATTCTCCGTATAGAAACTTAATCTTGTCCACTAACATCTTGAGACACTCTACTTGTATCTGGGTACGCGGGAAGCCGTCTAGCAATGCGCCGTCACGATATTCTTCGACTAAAAGCTCCCTGAACACTAGATTGATGACATCCTTATCTCCCACTAGTTGCCCCGCATCTTTTAATGCTTTGGCCTTTGGTGAATTTAGTAGGCTGCTTACAACAATGGGGGCGCAGGTCAAACCCCGCAGTTCCAGGATATAGTTTGTCTGTGTTCCTTTGCCGGAACCTGGAGCACCACCAAGTAGAATGAGTTCCTTTGGAAACTGCAATTTATCTTGACCAAAATCGGCAATCAGTGATTCCCATACGTTTCTGAAGATAACCTGTGCGTCTTTGATTTCCAGAGTTTGAAGTTTGTTAAGAGGCATGGATGTAATTTTAAAAAGTAGTTGTTCTTCTTCCCGTGCTTTGGATAAAGACTGATAGCATTACCGATACACTGGATTGATAAAAAAAGTTGACGGTAACATCATGCACTAATCGACAACAGATGCATTTTTGTATCGCTCAATGGCAAGTAATATCTCCTGTCTCGCCGAGTCTGCAGGCCCCCATCCTATAATTTTCACCCACTTGCCAGGTTCTAAATCTTTATAGTGGTCAAAAAAGTGAACTATACGATCCAGTAGTTCTTCAGGAAGGTCTCGATAATCACCAATTTCGCGATAAAGTCGGGTCAAAGAGTCGACTGGCACGGCCAGGATTTTTGCATCTTCACCGCCATCATCTTCCATGTGAAGGATGCCGACAGGTCGACTGCGTACAACTGACCCTGGAATGAGTGGCAATGGAGAGACCACTAAAACATCGGACGGATCTCCGTCACCGCCTAAGGTACACGGAATGTATCCATAGTTGCAGGGATAACGCATCGGTGTTCCCAAGAAACGATCTACAAATATTGCCCCGGACTCCTTGTCGACTTCGTATTTTACTGGCTCTCCGTGCTGTGGAATTTCGACCACGACATTGATATCTTCCGGAATCTGTCTTCCGGGTCCTACACGATCAAAAAACATCCTGACTCTCTACTCTAATTTTGGAAACTCCTTCACACGCCTGAGTTCAAATTCCCCGGCCTTTATTTGTCTTGGGTTTCTAAGGTCTAAAAATGGTAACAACGTATTTTACTTAAGGTGCGTATTATAAACGGCCCTTATCGAAATACTTAAAATATTTCTTATGGTTGCGGAATTTCGGGGAGAAAAGCAAAAAAATTCGTAGTGGTTACATCACTTGGAATGGGTGTGACCAAGACGGGATGCTGTTATGGTAGAAACATATCGAGATGCTCGATGTTTATCTGTGGGACAAAAGAAACAAAAACAAAAAAAGACGGCGAAGCCGTCTTTTTTTTGCACCAATCGCTAAATCACTACTGAAGAAGCTTTGTCCAAACTCGGTCATAAAGTTTGGTGGATTTTGCACTGCAGGTCTCGCTAAAGTGAACAGGGACGCTAGGGTCTATGTTGATTTCTGGCGCTGTGCTCAAGGTTGGGTCCAAGTGTTCTCCAACGGCGCTAGTTTTAAGTGGGGATGCGTAGCGGTTGAAGTTGGAAAGTGCTGCACCATTTACCGCATCCATCATGAAGTTGATGAACTTTTCGGCGTTTTCTTTGTTAGGCGCACCCTTTGGTACTACCATGCTGTCGAACCAACCGATGATGCCTTCTTTTGGGTGAACGTATTTCAGCGATTCCATTTTGCTATCCAAACGATTTTTCATGGAATAACCGTCCCAGTGACTACTCATGGAAACTTCACCACTGGTGAGGTTGGCCACCATGGTCTCTGAGTTATAGGTTTTTACGAAAGGTTTTTGTTTCAGTAACAATGCCTGAACCTGCTTCATGTCCGCTGGATTCTCATTACATTGTTCCAAACCGAGATACATTAATGCCAGTGGAATAACTTCGTCGGGGGTGCGAAAAACCTGAATCTTGCCAAGCATGGACTCAGCAGGTTCAAAGAATTCACCTAATGAATTACCTTCACCTTGGTATCCTTCCATGTTGATGGAGAATGAGGTGCTGCCCATTTGCCATGGAGCGGTGTAGTCCTGAGTTGGATCCCAAGTGGGGTTTTTCCAGCGATCATCAACGTTGTCATAATTGGACATCTCCTTGACGCTGATTTTTTCGAGCATCTCTTCGGCGACCATGATGGTTACGAAGTTTTGACTTGGAACAACCACATCATAACCTGTGGCACCGGATTTCAATTTGGCAAGTAAAGTTTCGTTTGAATCATAAGTGTCAACAGTAACTTTGATACCGGTTTCGTCTTCGAATTTTTTGATTAGCTCAGGAGGGGTGTAGTCTACCCAGTTGTAGAAAAATAGTTCTCCATCTGCATTTGCCGCACTGCCTAATAATGCGGCGGTAGTCAGAGCGACAGCCTTCTTAATATAGTGTTTAGTGAACATGAGTTTTATCCTCTGTTTGTCTTGAGATAAGCCAATATGCGGCAATTGCCGATACGGAAATGCTGAACAACACGGTCGAAACCGCATTGATTTCAGGCGAAACGCCTAAACGGATCATGCTGTAAATATACAGCGGCAAAGTGGTTGCACCCGCACCTGCGACCATGAGGGAGATAATGAAATCATCCACTGAAATAATGAACGCTAAAATCGCCCCAGCGATAATTCCTGGTTTTAGCATTGGTAAAGTCACGTAATAAAACACTTGCCATTCATTGGCATAAAGGTCTTTTCCCGCTTCCTGCAAAGTCTGATCCATGCCTGCGAGCCGAGCGCGAATAGGCATAAATGCAAAGGGAATACAAAATACGATATGAGCAATGATGATGGACGTCAGGCCCAGAGGAAACTTGATGGCAGCGAAGAAACTTAAAGTCGCCACCGCAGTCGCAATTTCCGGTACCAATAAGGGGAGGCTAATAATGGCGTTACTAATCACTTGACCACGAAACTTGGGACGAGAAAGTACCAGTGCTGCCATGGTGGCGAATAATGTTGCAACAATGGTTGCGACAAACGCGACTTTTAGGCTGTTGATGATCGCACGTTGAATATCTTCATTGGTAAACGCTTTGACATACCATTTGGTTGAAAACTCGGTCCAGACCTGAGCAATACGATTGTCGTTAAAGGAATAGATAATGAGGACAATGATGGGCGCATATAGGTAAAGGAAAAATAGATGGCTCCATCCCCTTAGCCAGTTGATTGGACTCCGAGCCCTTTTTCTATTGTTCTGGCTTCTATGGCCCTGGGGGGTTTGATCAGTCATGGTTGAATTCGTCAATGTTCAACTACTCCGTCTTTTCCAGCGACTCTCATGTAGAACCAAGAACCAAGTCCTACCATTAATAGTAACAACATAGTCAATGCGCCGCCAAAGGGCCAATTTCGTGCCGATGAAAATTGAAATTGAATTAAATTACTGAGCATCATTCGTTTTCCGCCGCCAAGCACAGAAGGGGAAATGAAATCACCGAGGCTGAGTACGAATACCAATATACATCCTGCAACGATTCCGGGTAAACACAGTGGTATCACAATTCGCCGGATGACCGTCCATCGGTTCGCATATAGATCTCTCGCTGCTTCAATCAAATTGATGTTTAATTTTTCCAAACTCGCATAAATTGGCAGAATCATCAGCGGAATGTAGCTATAAATCAAGCCGACACCAATCGCCAGATTGCCGTACATCAGTTCTAGGGATTCATCGATTAAACCCAAGGCATATAGCGGTTTTTCAATCATGCCATCTTTACCGAGGATCAGAATCCAAGCATAAGCTCGGATCAGTAGATTGGTCCAAAAAGGGATGGTAACGAGAAACAGTAGTAATAAGTCTCTTTACTTTGTGTAGGCTGTTGCACGATGTACCAAGCAACCGGAAACCCCATGAGCAAACTGGCCAAAGTAGCGAGTAGACCTAGAAAAATGGATCGAAGAATAATCTGTAAATAGACCGGCTCGAAAATGAGTGAGTCGTCTAGATCGCGCTCAAAAAATAGCTGCACCCATGCTTCTAGGCTAAAACCTGGGTCTACACCACCATAGGGGTCCGCGGGTTTGAAGGAGAAAACACCAAGTATGATGATAGGGATCACCATAAAGACGAAAATAGTCAGCATCGCTGGCATCAAACCGAACCAGCGACGGGCCATGGGGTTTGCTGGTAAATTAAACGCCATTATGATTTACCTTAATCGTATCTTGGGTGGCACATTGGATCATGTTTTGCGACCAAGGTTCGTGCTTAATCATTGAGCAAGACCGCAGCGTCCGCTGGTATGATAAGTCCAATGTGGTCGCCAGCAGTCGGTGGTGTGCGCTGAAAATTGCTGTTTTGCAACCGTACTTCCAAGATAATATCGTTTGTGCATTTCGCGGTAACAAACCGATCTGTGCCAATGTACATCGAATCTGTCACAATGGCGTCAATGTTGCCTTGGCCTGGGTTGCTAATCTGTAACTTCTCAGGGCGAACAGCGAGCTTGATGTTTTGACCTGGGACAAGTTCTCCTGAATCCCGACCGGATTTGGCAATAATTTCCATGGCTCCCACAGCGCAAATGAGCTTGCCATCTTGGCGTTTAGTTAGTGTGGCGTCAATCAATTCACATCACCAATAAAATTTGCAACAAATCGATTTTCAGGGGTCTCGTAGATGGTCTCAGGAGCATCTAATTGTTGGACTCTTCCTTGGGACATCACGGCAATTCGATCGCTCATACTCATTGCTTCTTCCTGATCATGAGTAACAAAAACAAAGGTAATACCTGTTTCTTTCTGCAGTTGTTTGAGTTCATGCCGCATGGCTTGGCGTAACTTTAAATCCAATGCAGAAAGCGGTTCATCCAGTAGCAGTACTTTTGGCTTAGGTGCCAGCGCTCTTGCTAGCGCGATACGCTGCTGCTGACCACCGGAAAGCTGATTGGGCTTTCGACCGCCATATTCCTGCATTTTTACCAATTCAAGCATTTCACCAACGGTAGCCTTAATCTGGGCGTCGTCTACTCTCTGCATCTTTAAACCAAAACCGATATTCTCCGATATTGTCATGTGAGGAAACAATGAATAGTTTTGAAAGACGGTGTTAACCGGCCGCTGATTTGGTTCTAGGCCTTCAATGTGTTCGCCAAATAAAAGGATCTCCCCTCGATTGGGCTGTTCAAAACCTGCAATAAGTCTCAATAGCGTGGTTTTTCCGCAACCCGAGGGGCCAAGTAAGGTGAAAAACTCTTGGTCTTTTATTTCAAGATGGATGTCTTGCAACGCGGTAACGGCGTTGGTACCGCTGCCGTATATTTTATCAACGCCATTGACGGCAATTGCATTGGTGGTCATGAGTTCTAATTCGTTGTGTCAATCAAATGTAAATAAAAGGATCGTCCACAAAAATTGCATGTGCATCGCTCTTGGCTGTTCTGAGAGTGATAGAGAGATTCAGATGCGTTGGTTATTTGGCGGCTAGTCGAAGCCTTTCAGTACTTCCATGGCCATGTATGTATGTCCATGATTATTCTCGAGAGATACTGAGAGGTATAGAGCGCTAACCTTTTTCTGTCTGTTTTGGGTTAGGATCATAACGATGACATAGGTTCGATGCAACCGAATCAGGATAAGTGGGAATAATTGAGAAAAGAATCTCACCTTTCGGCGTTGTTTGGGTGCGTGTTAGATGTTTTCTTTAACTCACCAAGCATATGTCATGGATATGATTTCGGCTCTTTTTCACCTGTGGCACAAATTTACAGTATAGGGATCGGTTTTCGCCGTAAGCCGCTTAACGCGTTCCACGTGATTGCAATCAGCACAATCCCACCGCCGATGAGTGTGTTAATGCTGACGACTTCGGCGAGAAATAACCAGACCCAGACAGGTCCAAGTAGTACTTCTGTCATGGAGAGCAGTGTGAGCTCAACAGCAGGCACGACGGAGGAGCCCATCGTATAAATGACTAATCCGAGACCGACTTGGAACATGCCCATGGCGACCGCAATGATGATGTCATTGATCGGTAATGAAAAAGAATAGTCCTGTAACACGCAGATTAAGCCAGAAAGAATAGTGCTAAATACGCCGGCGAGAAATACCGCAGGCAACATATCAGAGAGTTTTTTCCAGCGTAAGGCAATGGTGAATATCGCAAAGCCCAACGCCGATAGTAAAGCCGAGGCATTCCCCTTGAAATGGCCCACGGAGATTCCTTGCCTTACCATGACTGCAATGCCAATCAGCGCAATAACAATGGCAATCCATGTCCCAAGACGAACCTTTTCTCCTAGTAAGATGCGTCCAAGAATGGCGGCGAAAAAGGGGGCTGAAGCGAATAGGAACATGGCATTGGCAACGGTGGTTGCCTGAATGGAGTAGACGCCCCCTGAAAATGCCATTACTAACCCAATTCCTCCGATGACTCCCGCAATACCGGAGCGTCTAATGGTCTTGATCGGTTGATAATCTGAACGATAGGTAATGATGATAAATAGGAAACAAGCCAGTGAAGATGATCGATAAAACAAGATCTGCCAAACATTAGCTTCTTCAATTAGGCGAATACCAATTCCCATGGTTGACCAGAAGACACCGGCCATGATCACGAGGATAACCCCTCGGAGGTAAGACAAGGAAGGTTTGGGTTCCTGATAAGGGGACATGGCGAATTTAGAGTGATCTGATCAAAAACAAATCGCTAGTGATGCGATAACGAAACTTAATTATTATTATGACGCCGGTGTCTATGATTGCACCAAACCAGTCTACATAGACTTGCGATTTTGAAAGAGCCAACATCGCGTCGGGAGGAACGAAAAAACGAGTCAAAAATGGACAAAAAGTGCAGTTGATACCGATAGAATAACTGTTTTTAGTCTATCTTCAACAACGCATTTTGAGCCTATCTCTTAGCTATCGCCTCTGCGGGCATGTGCTCATTTCTTGATCTGGTCTTATGTCAGGCGCATCTATCCGTCGACGTGAATTCTGACACAAACCTAATGGTTTGAGTCATTTATTTTGGAAAGCTATTTGAGGGAGATTGCGCTAAAAAAGACGGCTCTAAGAGAAAGAATGAGGGCGCCAAACAAAGCGGGGTTGATGTCAATGTGAGTACCGAATTAGTGGCGTCGGAAAAAAGAGGCTCCGCGTAAGGGAGCCTCTTAGCGTATTGCAAACTGACTCGTGTTAAGCGTCAGTTTTTAGATAGCTCTCTAAGGAATCGTCCAAGGCGTCTTTCCAAGGAGTATGGTGAGCGGGCGCCATGGTGCCTGTGAGCGCTGACTTGTAGCCGTGATCGCGGAAAGTCATGATGTTTTCCTTTTTGTGCTTTTTCCACTCAAGGAAAGCTTGAACTGCCCCACTGATATCAAAAGGTGGATAGTCCGTCATGTCCATCAGCTTCAGGGTATAGTCGCCCTGATAGGCAATTGCACCGTAGTCGTCTTCAATGTTGTCTTCCACTTCTCGCCAGTGATCAATATCCGCATGCATTTCTTCTTCAGACGGAACGCTGAGCCTGCCCAGAATCACGTCTCGCGCATACCAAGCTTGAGCATCGAACATATTAAAGGTAAACCATTGGTCCTGCATACCGAGGTACATTAGCTTTGGATTATGTTCCCAAACCACGCCGTTATACAGGCTGACAGGATAAAGTCGATTATTCGACTTTAGTCGGAGGTTTTCTGACATGAATGGAAAGTGATGTAAGTAACCCGTGCAAAGAATGATGGCATCCACTTCTTTTTGCGTGCCGTCAATAAAGGTCGCTGTGTTGTTTTCGACTTTTTCGAGTAGCGGCACTTCCTGCCAATTATCAGGCCATTTGTAGCCCATTGGCGCGGTACGATGGGAGACGGTAATCGTTTTAGCGCCGTACTTCCAACATTGCGAACCAACGTCTTCTGCGGAATAAGATGTACCGATGATCAAAATATCTTTATCTTTGTATTCCAACGCATCACGAAAGTCATGAGCATGGAGTACGCGGCCGTTAAAACTCTCAAAACCGGGGAATTCGGGAACATTGGGGGTAGAAAAGTGCCCAGACGCCACGATGACATAGTCGAAATTTTCGGTGTACTCAACGTCGTTTGCGTGATCCTGAACGGTGACGTTGAACATGCCACTGTCTTCATCATAAGACACGTTTCTTACTGGAGAATCGAATCGAATTAGGTGTCGGACGCCTGCTTTTTTAACTCTCCCTTCGATGTAATCGAATAAAACAGCACGGGGCGGATAGGATGCGATGGGGCGGCCGAAGTGTTCCTCAAATGAATAATCCGCAAACTCCAATCCTTCTTTGGGGCCATTTGACCAGAGATAGCGATACATGCTGCAGTGTACTGGCTCTCCATATTGGTCGAGACCTGTGCGCCAGCTGTAATTCCATAACCCACCCCAGTTTGATTGTTTTTCAAAGCAGACGACTTCCGGGATTTGCGCACCTTGTTCTTTGGCGGATTGAAATGCTCTCAATTGAGCCAAACCACTTGGTCCGGCGCCAATAATGGCAACACGCTTAGTCATAAATATTCTCCAGTTGGTATTTTAGGAAATTGGATGTTTCTGGTTTTTCCTATCGATTGGATTGTGTATTGCCGTTCTGAATCAATCTCTCAGATCCATCGCAAACGGCGAAGCCCAAGAATAGTCTTACCTCTTTTGGGGCATTCTCAAGCCCTATTGTCGGTGTCTCATCGGTGTTTATGCAAGAGTAAAAGCGGAGTTTGAGATTGTGCAACCCTACGTCTGTAACTTCGGTTTAGTTTGAGTCATTATTGTCGTTCCACACGATATATCGCTTGTCGGCATTGCTCCATTCATCGTCAATCTCGACGAGGATGGCACTGACAAGCC
>WLWV01000266.1 GCA_012103395.1 Gammaproteobacteria bacterium | reverse complement strand
ATGGCTCAACATTCAACACCTAATCCAGAAAAACCGGCTTTGGCTTCGTTCGCTACGCTCACTTCGCCTAAGCCAAACGAACATCGCTAAAGAAATAAATTACAGACCTCAGGGTACACTACCTTAAAACCTCCTTAGCAATGGATTTTTGATCCAAGTTACTCTCTGTTTTCGTATTGATTCAGTAGGGGCATGGGAGTAGAGGGAGGGATTAATTTACAGTAAACGAGAATTGTAGTATCTGTGGATAGGCAGATAATGAGGTTAATAGTGAACACAAAAACTGGGTTTTCTAAGATCGCAGAATCAGTGTTATCCCTTGGTAATGCACTGTTAGAATTCGGCCTTTCTTTTCTCACGACATTTTGTTGATGTCACCCGCAGATGATCAATTGGTTAACTTATTAATGAGTAGTAGAAAGTGAAATACATTAGAAAAGGAGAAGGGCCGGCGCTGGTTTTTCAGCATGGATTTATGAGTGGGGCCGCTTATTGGCAGGGTCAGGTTGACTATTTTTCTCAAACCCACGATGTCATTGCCACCAACTTACCGGGATACTCAGAGAATAAAGCGCCCCCCTTGGATCGTATTGGCGGGTTCGTTGATTTTTTAGCAGACTTGATGGATGAACTGTCGATTCCAGAATTCTCTCTGGTGGGACATTCCATGGGTAATTCCTTAGACAGGTCTTCTTTCTTTGTAATATAGGCCTCCCAATGGCAAGATTTTGCTAGGGCGATGAAGTCTGGGTTGCTTTGAAAAATCCCCGTTCGTTGAATGTTGCTATTATCCATGTCATCACAAATCTGTTGTAATGCATTGTTATTCCACAACAATATAACAACATTTAAACCTAGTTCTGAAGCTAGAGTCATTTCTTGGAGGGTGTATTGCAATCCGGCATCCCCCACTATCACCAAACTGCTACTGCCTTCTTTGGCCAGCGTTGCACCGATAGCGGCGGGCAATGCATATCCTAATGTGCCGTAACCCGTAGGGTGGAGCCATTGATTGGGTCGGGACATTGGCAAATAGTCTACTGCAGTATAAGCGAGCTGTGTCATGTCGCTGACGATGGTGGTCTCTGGATCGATGACATTCATGATGTCGCTAAGAACAGACCAATGCAAAGTTTCCTTTTCCGTCATGCTGCTTTGATGTAACGCCCTAATGTCCTTACACCGCTGGTTAACTAGCTTAATCGTGTTTTCCTTTGGCTTTGACAAGCGTTGGGCAATCCGCTCCATGGTCCCTCCACTGTCCGCCTTGATGGTTAGTGCTTGATCATTCTGCTCTAGTGCGTGATCGCATAGGTTGATCCAGATTTGCTGCTCGGGTAATTTTAGATCATCATTCCAATGATCAGTTTGCGCAAACTCCGTGCCAACAAAAATACCCAAGTCGGCTTCCTCCAGCAGCCTTTGCACGTGTGGAGTCCGTAGCTGGGCACCCACAGTTAGCGGATGCTCAGGGTTCATTGTTCCCCGCCCAGCCACAGTGGTTAGAACGGGGCAGTGAATCTTCTCTGCTAAACTAAGTAACGCTGAGGCGGCTTTGGTGGTTCCGCCGCCTGCGATTATGACAGGCTTATCAGCATCGTTTATTTTCTCGATGGCATTATCTATTTCTGTGTTACTCGCACGCAATGGTTCGGCTAGTGGTGATTTCTCCCAAAAGCCAGAAAGGCGTTTTGGAAAAATAGGCAATGGAATGTTGATATGGACAGGTCGAGGGCGTTGGCTACTGAAAACGTTAAATGCCTGTTCAATCACTCTGGGAATTTGATCCGGATCTTCGATGGTAACGCTCATCGCAGTGAGTGGGGCTGTGACCGCGGACTGGTTAGTGATTTCATGTAGCCGGCCGCGGTTGACATGCTTGGGGTCTGGTACATTCACGGGTGAGATCACTAACATGGGCACTGAATCCATGTAGGCCTCGCCCATGGGAGTGGTGATATTCGTGACACCTGGTCCTGTAATGACAAAACATACCCCGGGTTTTCCACTCACTCTTGCATAGCCATCCGCCATAAAACCGCCGCCCTGTTCATGCCGTGGGGAAATGTGTCGGACCCTACCGCTTTCAAGCCCGCGATAGAGTTCGATGCTATGAGTACCTGGAATGCCAAAGACTAATTCAACACCATAGTCAGCTAATAGATTGACGAGGGCTTCTCCAACGGTGACACCTTTGTTTTCGTGCTGAGTATTATCCATAGTGATTCAAAGTAATGTGGTATTGTTTCTGACTGATTCGACTGTTGTTGCCAAAAGATTAATCCAAAGCCATCGTTAAACCGAAATCCGATAGAACCAGAATAAGCGGTTGGGGTGATCGCTCCTCAAACGACGCTATTATCGACGGGGTATTAATGTGATCGACACAAATGTCTATTTGTAATGTTTAGACAATACCATTTTCTCGAATCTGAATTTTCCGCTGATGGATGTACTCGTCAATATTTTTCAGTATTTCATCCGCTAAGGCAGGTTGCTGGTAGTTTTCTAACAGTGACTTCCATATCTCGTTTGCTCGGATTGTAGCGGATTTTGATCCTGCCTCCTCCCAGCTTTCGAAATTTTGCCAGTCTGATAGGATCGGTTGGTAGAACGCCGTTTTGTATCGTTCCATGGTATGGCTAGTGCCGAAAAAGTGGCCACCATGTCCCGCTTCTGTGATCGAATCAAAACCAAATTCTTCATTGCTGATTTTCATCGGCTGAAAGGCTTCGCAGAGTGTCTGTAACATCTCAGCATCAATAATAAACTTTTCCATCGACGCACACAGTCCTCCTTCCATCCATCCTACGCTATGATTGACAATATTGGCATGGCTCAGAAAGCAGGCCCACAGTGACATGGAAGACTCATATGTCGCTTGTGCATCGGGGTAATTTGATGCGTTCACGTTGCTGGAGCGATAGGGTAGTTTATAGTGTCTCGCTAATTGCCCACCAGCCAGAACACCCTTGATGTATTCTGGCGTGCCGAAGGCGGGTGAACCAGATTTCATATCCACGTTCGATGTAAACCCACCGAAGACGACTGGACAGCCTGGCTTTACCATTTGAACAAAAGCAATGACTGCCAATGCCTCGGCAACTTGCTGGGCTAATGCTCCTGCAAGGGTTACCGGACTCATCGCCCCAGCAAGGGTAAAAGGAGTGATAACGCAGGGTTGTCCAAATCGACTCATTTCCATCAATCCTGCTAGCATTTCCTTATCCACAATAAGGGGGGAGTTCACGTTAATTACCGTGAGAATGCCAGGCTTTTCGTGGACTTTGTCCACCGATATTTGCCTCGCCATACAGCTCAGCTCGATGGCATCACGCACTCGTTGTTTACCAATCCCTCTGGCGTTCCAAACAGAGTCTCCGTATACGATCTGCGCTCGATAAAAGTCGAGATGTCGGCTATCTGCCGGTAGATCCATGGCTTCCACGGAAGAAGCGCCACCAAGGTGGATCACATTTAAGCTTTGGGTTAGACGAATCAGGTTGCATTGATCTTCATACTTACCCGGCCGACGGCCATTGTCGAGATCAGAGATGTTGGGAGGTCCGCTCACAGGAGCGAAGTTAATATAGTTCTTCCCAATGATGACGTTTTTATCTGGATTGCGTGCGTGTAAGGTGAAATGTGATGGCGCCTTAGCAATCCACTCTCTAATAGTGGATTGGTCGAATTTAACCAATCCAGTTTCTAAATCAACATCAGCACCGTTTTTCTCTAGGATGCCTAATGCGTCAGGATGTTGGAACTTCAACCCGTTATCGCGAAGGATGCGCATAGCGGCAGCGTCGACTGCTTCAAGCTGTTTTTCGGAAAGGATGTCAAAAGGAGGATGAGGATTCTGCATCAAGGCCCAGGGCCGCTGTTCCACCGAGGCGTTGTTTCTTGAATCAATCGATTCGGATCTGCCGGTCCGATTTCGTCTTTTACGCATAGCTTAAAGATTAAAGTCGTGGGTTAGGGGCGTGCATCCTCATGAGATGCCAATTAGTATTTGTTACCTCTAATCAGCTGTAGAAGTTCAGACTTGAGCTGACAGTTACCCGTTTATCAGTAGCTGTCTGTCAGATAGAGTTTAGTTTACAAACTTTTCTTTCCAGATCGCTTTACCGTCGATGAGTGTTTCCATCGGCGTT
>WLWV01000265.1 GCA_012103395.1 Gammaproteobacteria bacterium | reverse complement strand
ACACAGCATCAAAGCACGTTCACTACGCCGTCCCTGTTCCAGACACTGTGGATAAAACCCGGACTCACCGTGGTTACGGGTCTTGGGTATCGACAAATTCAGTGTCCCAAGAGTCGTGGGTAGTGTAATCTGAGGTCTGTAATTTATTTCTTTAGCGATGTTCGTTTGGCTTAGGCGAAGTGAGCGTAGCGAACGAAGCCAAAGCCAAACGAACATCGCTAAAGAAATAAATTACAGACCTCAGGGTACACTACCACTCCAGATGCCTTGGTTGCAATAACATATAAATCACAAGCTTGTGCATCATGTGGGTTTTTGCTGGTATTTATATTGGTAATGACTCGATCGCCGCTCGCACCTTCGAGGTGGAGACCATCTTGTTTGATTTTGTCTACGTGCTCAGCCCAAAGGTCAATCCCCCACACTTCATGGCCACTTTCCGCCATTAATCCTGCGTAAACAGAACCCATCGCGCCAATTCCAATAATCGCTACTTTCAATTTGATTCCCGTTTTACTGTTGGTCAGTGCTCGATTCTAAACCAGTTCTAAGTGACTATTTCCTTAAAAGTGGATACGCAAATTGCGGATTAGGTGGTTCATTGTAAAGAGCCAGATTGTCTCAGTGGAGCCGTAGTTCATTTGGAAAATAGAACTTCATGAGCCCATTGATTTCTCAATCAATGATTACTAGTCTGATCAAGGCCGAATTGGTTGCGGAACCATTCAAGCATGTGATGACGATAGCTGACTGAATCTGCTTTCTTGTTCAGACCGCTTGTCCAGTCTATTCGTCTGGAAACCCAGGCAGTGCTTTTAGTGCAAGAAGCAGTGCATTGTCGAATTCATCCCCCGGCATAAATTGGGAGTCTAATGCACACCTCACGTCTTTTTCGAGAATACCAATGGTGTTCTGTGAGTCATACGACTGCTTGGACCAATCGATTTTTTGAATGTTATTGCCATACCAAGTGCTACCAGAGCTTTGGGCCATTACATCCAATAGCTTTGCAACATTTATGCCTTCCATGCTCGCCCAATGTAAGGCTCGGCGCACTGTAACGACACTGCTGGCTGCAACATAATTATTCAATACCTTGGCGGCCATGCCTGTTCCGACGGGGCCCAAATGGTGTACGTGATGCCCCATGGATCGAAACATAGGCATGAGCGGTTCAATGTCGTCGGTTTGTCCACCCAACATGAACGTCAAAGAACCGGAGGCTGCAGAGTAGGGGGCCCCGGACATGGGAGCATCGACCAAAGTAACATCCTTCGGAAGGCGTTTTGCCAACCGTTCAATGCATTTGGTCGAGACAGTTGAACAGATGACCAATGTTAAGGGGTAAATGCAGTGGGTATAAACGGCTTGTTGTTCAAAGCAGACATCCAGAATCTGTTGCTCATCCCGAACCACCAAAACAAGAATTGTCTCCAATGATAAATTAGTCAATCCAGTTAAGGCATTTAACGTAACGGTGTCTGATGACTTTGGGGTGAATTGATACGGGCGTGTCTTCCATGGCTTTATGTCAAAACCCGATACATTAAAGCCGTCATTGGCAAGCCGTTTGGCCATCGGTAATCCCATTGCGCCACATCCCACAATGACGATTTCTCGACCCAATAGCGAGGTTTTGTGATTTTCAACGCTGGACATGATCGTTAAGTTTATAGATCTCTGGGCACATTAGCCTGATCAGGTATTACTCCAATAGCCATAAGTTGGACACCTTTTTTGGAAGCCTGTTCATTTAAAGTCTGGGTTTTCCAAGCGATAATCTTTGATGATTCGATTTTCTTTTTTGATGGCGATGTGGAGTGGGCTACGCTTGATAAGAATCGCAAGTAACAAGGAAAAAATTATGGGTGAATACGAAAAATAGCGCCATCACCGGTTAACCGTTTCACTTGATCAATGCGTTCCCCGTTCCAGTGATAAGCCAAATGTGCACCTTGCACTGGGATGCTCATGACATTGGGGTAGAATGCGGCGAAACATTCTCCACCTGGGTGCCTTACGCTGTGATACACAATACCCACAGCTCCGTCACCGATAACTTTTGAGGCAAGGCGCTGCGACTCGGCATAACTGTCTGGATTATGACATTGCTCAAAATTGGGTTCACGAATATCAACTAAGTCATTGTCGATGTCTCCGACGAGCTCACGTAGTTGAGTAATCCAACCGGGTGGCTCTTCGGTTGCCCCATAGAAGACACCTCGATGATAGGCTGTTTCCAGTACCGCTGTTTCAAACTGCTTAGCGCCATAGAATGCGCCATAGGTCCCATCATGAAATCTACCGGGGCGATCTGTGCTGACGTGTGTGAACGGTGCCATGACGTAGGTGGCGCCGGGTCCACCGATGCGATGCTCCGGTTGGACTAGATCAAGGTTGCCCACATTTTCATTAAGCCTAGGGTTAGTCTCGCTTTCTGCGAGGCACAATAGCGGCCAGTCTTCTGGGTCTGAAATGTCATCGAACAGATCAATGGGCGGAAACGAGGAGCTGATTAAACGATAATAACGTGTCCAGCAAATTCGCGTTGTTTTGATGGAATTGGGAAGGTTATTTTTGGTTGGATCCATCGTCCTTAAGCTGGTAGTTATGGAATCTACAGTGGTTTCAAATCGTGTTGAGGAAAAAACAGGATAACTTTTAGAGGGGTGATTAGTAGGCATAACAAATGGCGACTAATCGCCACGTTGGGCGTCAAGATAACGGCGGATGCGCATGAGGTCGGTTATTTGACCTCCGAGCATAATGTCCAAAACAGTTTTGCTCTGAAACGCGCGATTTGGCCGATGAATCCATTCATAACCGCGTTTAGGATCCGTAAAAAGTAATCTGAGCGCTTTGTGTATACCCATTAGATTCGATAATCGCGTGGAAAGATCCACGTTTACTCGTCCTAATTCCCCAGTTTTCCAACGTTGGTAGGTCCGTTTCGCAATATTCCCCAATAACACACAAGCTTGTTCATCAGTGAGGCGCCAATGCTCGAATAAACGAAGACAAGCACGTTGCATCGCTTGGGTCTTTGCTAATTGAATGTCGCTGGACGATGATTCAGGCTTTTTTTCAATCAGTTGTAAGCTGCTCATATTGGCCTCTAAAAAAATTATCGGAAAAGACAGTCTAACTAACACTGACCATTGGTCGTCGAAGAGCCAAAAAGGATGGTTCTTCGATAGCGTTCCTCAAAATGAGTGACATATCTATTTCCAAGTTTGGTTCTGAGTGCAAATAGTGTCAATTGACGCAATATATCGATAATAGTGACAAAAGTCAAATAAGCTGATTGCTGTTCTGGCAGAACACAAGGAAATTGAATGTGTTCGTTGATAAACCCACTCATTTGGTTCACGTTGCAGCCAAAGCCAGCTTAAAAACAGACGTTATTCTTCTCGGACAATGGCGAAACGGTTGGACTGGTTTTCACTTACCAGCGTCAGTTTTTTCTGGGAAGCGTGTTGATAGCGATCCGATTGATAATTCTGTTGGAATGTGATTTCGAGGGTGCCTTCTGAACGCTGGCTGATCGCAATCTCCTCAATTTGGATTTTGATGTATTTTGCCGCTTCAAAAATACCGGTTTTTCGCTGTTTCCAAGTATTGAATGACATTCCGTCTAGCGGGGTGAAATCTTGTGAGTAGTGAGCAAAGTATCCATTGGTATCTTTGCTAGACCAAGCGTTCACCCAAGACTCAAGGAAGCTCACGATCTCATGTTGAAGCTGATGAGGCTTTTTCTTTGATGTCTGCTCGGGGGAGTTTGTGTTCTGAGATTCGGCCTGTTTTTGGGCGATTTTCTGAAACTGGTGGCTGAGTTTGGATTTGGCGAGCAGCGCTTTGTAGTCCTGATTTAATCGTGATCCTGCGGCATATTGATTGGCCGCAATTCGAACATAGGTATCACCAAGGTTTTCATAAGCCGCAACAAAGTTGGGAAATCGCTTGATGGTTTCGTTAAATTGTCTTACAGCTTGCCCCAGTTTATTTTGTAACTGATAGGTTGCGCCAAGGTTATTCATCGGTTCAGGTTGATCCGGCATGGTAGTGTACCCTGAGGTCTGTAATTTATTTCTTTAGCGATGTTCGTTTGGCTTAGGCGAAGTGAGCGTAGCGAACGAAGCCAAAGCCGGTTTTTCTGGATTAGGTGTTGAATGTTGAGCCATCA
>WLWV01000264.1 GCA_012103395.1 Gammaproteobacteria bacterium | reverse complement strand
AGGCTTGTCAGTGCCATTCTCGTTGAGATTGACGATGAATGGAGCAATGCCGACAAGCGATATATCGTGTGGAACGACGATAATGACTCAAACTAAACCGAAGTTACAGACGTAGGGTTGCACAATCAACTCGCCAAAGTACGAAGAGAAAATGGGCCTCTATAAATAGCCCGGGAGGAGATCGTCTCTAAGTATAGAGACAACAGTTGAACAAAGAGGGAATAAAATGGAGGGATACGACTGTTCTACTGCAGCTCACGGTGCTTCATTTTCGAAGAGCTGCAGTAGGATTTAGGTTAATACCAACACTTAATCAATGTTGAATGGGCATCAGTTTAATTTTGATGTTACCCCGCCAGTGGCTTCCGCTCCGGCGGCTTTACCCATTCGTAACACAGGATAGTGTTGGGTAAACACGAAGTCATCAGCGGCGCTCGCAAGATGACAGGCATTACAAGCTTCTTTCGGAAAAGCGCTGGCACTATCAGTGAGTGACTTGTGGTCCGGCGTTGAAAAACTGAAGTAGGCCCAATTTCCGGGTTCAGCAGGAAAATGTTCGCTGCTTTTTATGGTCGCTTCAAGCCCAACGAAGTCGCCCTGAAAATAACCATTTCCACTCACGGCCGCCTTGGTACCAACACCAACCAATTCTTTCACAAGAATAGTACCGTCACGGAACTCCCCAGTGTTTTTCCAATGATCCCAACTTTGCGGATCGATGTAGACATTGTGGAACTCTGGAAATGCTGCTTTACCATTGTTCATGTCATTAGGGGTTACTGGAGTACCCACGTAAACCCACTCTCGATATCCTGTTGGACGCTCCAATTTCCCGTCATTCATGCTATAAAGCTCACCAGCACTCGCAGGCACCATTAACTGGAAAAACAGGACAACACCAGCGCTAATAAACACTAGTAACTTTTGTATATTGTTCATCATAATCCACCTCTTGGAAAGTTAGCTAAAGACTTCTATTTCGGGTGAAATTATTATGATGTTAAGAGCCGCATCCAGCGGTATCCAGGAGAGTCAAAAAAGTGGTCGAACAGCGCAATATGACAGAACAAACAGATAACCAAGCTAATCGTAAATTCGATATCCTCGGCGATATTCTCGAAACCATTCGGTTTAGAGGGACCGTTTTTTTTCACGCTAAGCTAGCCGCTCCATGGGGGATATCGTTTGCGCCCATGAAAATACCCCGATTTCATATTGCGCTGTCTGGAGAGTGCTTCATCGGCACCAAGGACGACCAATTTCTCAGGTTGCAACAGATGGAGATCGCCATGATCCCCACTGGCAATGCACATTGGGTGGCAGACCAACCTAATAGCAAATTGGTTGAAAGCGAATCGGTCGGAGAGGCTTGCGAATTAAATAGACCCATGTTTCAAAAGGGCGAGATCACGAACCTCCTTATGTGCGGGCTGGTGCAATATGATGAAGACACCCCCCACCCAATCTTTGACACACTCCCCGATGTATTGCATTTCTCCGAAGAATTGATCAGCGAATCAACCTGGTCAACCATCAAACTCATTGATGGCGAAATCCAACGAAAGAAAAATAACAGCAGCCCAATTATTGACCGACTCACCGAGGCTCTGTTCCTACAGCTTCTTGAAGCCTATGTGGAGAGGAATGAGCAGGATATTGGCTTTTTCGCCGCTCTAGGAGACCCTCGGCTCAAACAGGCGCTAGCGCTCATTCACCACAACCCCGAAACCAATTGGACTGTCACCTCCCTTGGTAAGGAAATTGGCATGTCAAAAGCAACGCTTAATCGACACTTTCAGCACACCATCGGGCTCACGCCAATCGCCTACATTAAAAATTGGAAAATGATGAAAGCACTCAACTTGGCTAAGTATTCGAGCTTTTCACTCGAACAAGTCGCTGAGTTTGTGGGGTTTTCATCCGCAAGAACCCTAAATAAGGCTTTTCTCCGACACTATGGATATACCCCAAGCCATGCTAGAAAATCAGCTCGTTAACCTTCTTACACAAGCCACTTCAGTTTTTTATCCGCAAAACACGGGAGCAGAAAGTCAATATTCAACCAAGCCAAACCATTTCATGGACTAGTTTCTCCGCTGACGTTGGAGCCAGAAAGATTAATGGAAAACAACCTAAATCAAACTTTCAGCAGAAAACGCAAAAACTGAAAAAGTCTCCATCCAAATATTGATTCAGCCCTCTGATTACGGTATCCTCCGCTGCCCTCGCGTTAGACGTATGGCTACGTAGCTCAGCTGGTTAGAGCACATCACTCATAATGATGGGGTCCCCTGTTCGAATCAGGGCGTAGCCACCATAAAATCAACAGCGTACACCTCAGCTTTTCCAGCTACTTCAATTCTAGTGTGCCAGAATTGCGTCACCAAATTGATACACTAATCCATAGTGCGCTATTCCATATGGCGCTATAACTATATGATTCATATGCAATAAAAATGCGAGACCCCATCACTAATGGTGATGTACTCGAGCACGCTAAATCGCATACTAATTTGACAAGATTTGGTTAGTATCAATGGAAAGTAAGCTGTATATGAATTGTCTCTCAAAAACTAGCCAACCTTATAGAGCGGCAATTTCATAGCGCACTCCAGAATCATGGATATGGCAATTCATACAATAGAGCTAGTACAGAACTTAATAATGTTATAATATAACATAACATATTAATTCACTGATCAAACTTCAAGTGGGCAAGAGACAAGAAGGCATTCAAGCGGAAACCCTGACAGTTCTTCACCGACACCAGCACACGTCTATACCATCGATTTGCGATGACTACGACATAGTTGAGGATAAGTTTTCAACCGACCCAGTGAATACACTTTCTCAGTTTATCGGCGAATCAGGCTTTACGCCGAAACAACAAGTCATGGAAGTACGCGCGTGAAAGGTCGAAAACACATGCATCACCTCATTTTACTCGGTGTGGGTCCTCGTTTAATCGGGGTTTCATTGATCGTTGTGCTCCTTTGGACTGGGTTTCTATGGGCAACCTCGACACCAACGGGTTAGCTATGACCGCCGCAATTGATTTTCAGAACCTTACCTTGGGTTATGACCGCCACCCAGCGATCCATCATCTCCATACGAAGATCGCAGAGGGCAGTTTGACGGCCATTGTTGGCCCCAATGGTGCGGGGAAGTCAACACTATTAAAAGGTGTTGTCGGTTCATTAGCGCCGATGGAAGGCGAAGTGAGTTTTGGTTCACTAGGTCGTGAGGATATCGCCTACTTACCTCAACAATCAGATATCGATCGTTCATTTCCGCTCACGGTTGTCGAATTGGTCGCTTTAGGGCTGTGGCATGAGATTGGTGCTTTCGGTCGCCTGAAACGCCACCATCGAGACCGTGCCACCGTAGCAATTTCGGCGGTCGGGCTAGTAGGACTCGAATCGCGTCTTATCGATTCACTGTCTGGCGGTCAAATGCAACGTGCGCTGTTTGCGCGTCTGCTGCTTCAGGATGCCAAACTTGTGTTGCTTGATGAACCCTTTACATCGATAGATACTCGTTCGATGGCTGATTTGATTGATTTGGTACATCATTGGCACAACGAAGGGCGTACCGTAATTGCGGTGTTGCACGACATCGAAATGGTTAGGACGCACTTTCCGCAAACCATGATGTTGGCGCGTGAACTTGTGAGTCACGGACCTACAGAAAGTGTATTGACGGCGGAAAACCAATTTCGTGCACGTCAGATGTGCGAAGCTTGTTCAGGCCCACCGCATGTCTGTGGTCGGAGCGCGGCATGATCTGGGAAGCGATCTTCGACCCATTCACCGATTTTGGATTCATGCGCCGGGCCTTATTTGGCTGCATCACGATTTCTGTGAGCGCGACTCCGGTGGGTGTTTTCCTTATGTTGCGACGGATGAGCCTGACGGGTGATGCAATGGCCCATGCGATTCTGCCGGGCGCTGCTGTGGGCTATCTGGTCAGCGGACTATCGCTTGGAGCCATGACTATCGGGGGATTGATAGCAGGAATGACGGTTGCACTATTGTCAGGTTTCGTCGCACGTGTGACTGCTGTAGAAGTTCAGACTTGAGCTGACAGTTACCCGTTTATCAGTAGCTGTCTGTCAGATAGAGTTTAGTTTACAAACTTTTCTTTCCAGATCGCTTTACCGTCGATGAGTGTTTCCATCGGCGTTC
>WLWV01000052.1 GCA_012103395.1 Gammaproteobacteria bacterium | reverse complement strand
CTTGTCAGTGCCATTCTCGTTGAGATTGACGATGAATGGAGCAATGCCGACAAGCGATATATCGTGTGGAACGACAATAATGACTCAAACTAAACCGAAGTTACAGACGTAGGGTTGCACAATCTATATTCTCTGGGCTTGCTGAGAGGCCTTGTAGTATTGAACGTATAAAAATTGAAAACGATTATGACTCAGGTTCAAATTAAAAAGATTGACGCACGCTTGTTTAAAGTGCCCCTAGCTGAAGTATTGACTGACGCAAAACATGGAGACCATAGCCATTTTGAGCTGATATTAGTGACCATCACTTTGTCAGATGGCAGCACTGGAACGGGTTATACCTATACCGGAGGGCGAGGAGGGAGGGCCATATTGTCAATGGTTAAGTATGATTTAAAGCCCTTTCTATTAGGTAAAGATGGCGCCGACATACTGGATTTATATGATCAAATGTATTGGCATATGCATTATGTGGGTAGAGGGGGTATCGCTTCGTTTGCGATATCCGCGGTGGACATTGCGCTTTGGGATATAAAAGGAAAACGAGACGATCTTCCCCTTTGGAAAATGGCCGGTGGTGCCAGTCAGAAAACCCGAGCCTACTGCGGCGGCATTGATCTGAATTTCTCGGTGGAGAAATTATGCGAAAACATTCAGGGTTATCTAGATCGTGGTTTCAATGGTGTAAAAATAAAGGTTGGAAAAGAGAGCTTATCCGAGGACATCGAGCGAGTTCGCGCGGTGCGTGACCTCATCGGAGAGGATATTGTGTTTATGGTCGATGCTAATTATTCAATGTCCGTCGAGAAGGCTATTGACGCCGCCAATGGGTTCAAGGAATTTGATATCTACTGGTTTGAGGAGCCAATCAATCCTGATGATTATCAGGGATATGCAGAGGTTGCACGTAAAACAGGTATGCCCCTTGCCATGGGGGAAAATTTGCACACCAAGTATGAATTCGAATTCGCCTTTAAGCAGTCGGAGCTATCGTTTATTCAGCCTGACGCATCGAATTGCGGTGGTATAACGGGCTGGTTGAATGTTGCAGAGATGTCTCGGAATTATGGCGTTGAAATATGTAGCCATGGAATGCAGGAACTTCATGTGAGTCTCGTGTCTGGGCAATCCAATGCCGGCTGGATTGAGGTGCATAGTTTTCCCATAGACGAGTACACCACACGTCCATTGGTTGTGGAGAATCAGATGGCGGTGGCGCCAGACATAGCCGGAACTGGGGTGAGGTTTGCGTATGACAAGCTCGAACCCTATGATGTAACCTGAACAGTGAAGGTCCAGTCCATCAACAAAAAGATGACTGACTTTCGGAATCTCTCAATTTGACTTGCTCAGGCTTATTCAGAGGCTTCCTTACTAATAGAGCATTGGCTTTTGGAAGTTAGAAAACAGAAACCGTATCGGAGAAAAAAATGAAGGCGTCTTATTATAACTGTGATAAAACATTCACAATGGGAGCGTGCGCGCCAGTGGAGCCAACCACTGGTGACGTCAGAATTAACGTTGCCTATTGTGGATTATGTGGTACCGACTTGCATGTTTACCACGGCCACATGGATGCGCGAGTGGGCTGTGAAAGAATTATTGGGCATGAGATGTCTGGCACTGTGGAAGCGGTAGCCGGTGATGTTAGCGGCTTGTCGGTGGGAGACAAAGTGGTCGTTCGGCCGCTTGATCCTTGTAACGACTGCCCTGCTTGTCATAATGGAAATAGTCATATTTGTCAGAATCTGAAATTTCTTGGCTTGGATACGGATGGTGCCTTGCAACAAAACTGGACGGTTCCCGCACACACTGTACACAAGCTACCGTCGGATATGTCATTGAAGCACGCGGCATTGGTTGAACCCGCCGCGGTGGCCTGTCATGACGTTAATCGTAGTCGCTTAGTTGCTGGAGAGGATGTGCTGGTGATTGGCGGTGGACCGATTGGAATGTTGATTGCCATGGTTGCAAAAAAACGGGGAGGAAACGTTTACATCTCCGAAATTAATGATCAACGTTTGGAAATAGCTGAATCTCTTGGCTTCAACACCATCAATCCAGTAAACACAAACGTGGGCGAATACATGTATGAGATTACTGGAAATAAGGGTGCTGATGTCATCTTCGAAGTTTCAGGTAGTCAGTCGGGAGTCGATTGTATGACGGCAGCAGCAGCAGCGAGGGCGCGAATTGTGATGGTGGCGATTCATGCTGAAAAGCCTAAGATCGACTTATTCCAGTTTTTCTGGCGAGAAATTGAGCTTCTAGGTGCGCGGGTTTATACGGCAGATGACTTCGATACGGCAATTGAGATGATTGCTTCTGGTGCTATTGACTGTGACACGGTCATCACTAATGTACAGAACTTGGATCAAGTGGGGGAAGTGCTGGCGGACCTAAGTGGGAACCCCAGTGCGTTAAAAAGTCTGATTCAAGTTGGTAGCGAGGTCGCCTAATGTCTGTGCTCGATCAATTTTCAGTATCAGGAAAAACTGCACTAGTCACGGGATGCAAACGAGGGATCGGCAAGGCAATGGCCATTGCGCTCGCGGAGGCCGGTGCAAATATCATTGGTGTCAGTGCGACGTTGGAAACAAAAAACAGCGAGACTGCGAAAGAAGTACATGGACTTGGTCGTGAATTCGACGGTTACGCCTGCGATTTTGGTGACCGTGGGGCATTGCGTGACTTCATCGAAGCGCTAAATACCAAGCACCCTCAGATTGATGTCTTAGTGAACAATGCCGGAACGATCAAACGGGCTCCAGCGGTGGAGCATCCTGATGAATATTGGGATGACGTAATTGAAGTGAATCTCAATGCCCAATTCTTCTTAAGCAAAGCCGTGGCTAAAGGAATGCTGGAGCGAGGGAGTGGTAAAATTATCTTCACGGCGTCGCTATTGACCTTTCAGGGTGGTATCACTGTTCCCGGTTATGCGGCGAGTAAAGGTGCCATCGGGCAGTTGACGAAAGCGCTGCAACGAGTGGGCAGGAAGGGGCATTAATGTGAACGCGATCGCGCCGGGTTATATTCGCACAGATAATACCCAAGCGCTTCAGGATGATCCTGGTAGAAGTAAGTCAATACTGGAACGAATTCCAGCCGGGAGGTGGGGTGAGACAGGTGATTTCGCGGGCCCCGTGGTTTTCCTTTCTTCAGCTGTAGAAGTTCAGACTTGAGCTGACACCGTATTAAATCAATCCGAGCGAAGCGAGGGTTGATTTAATACGGTGTCAGATTTGGTCTAAACTTCTACACTTCAGCAGCTTCTGACTATCTTCATGGCTCCATCATCACTGTGGACGGGGGTTGGATGGGGCGTTGAGCTGGGAGCGATGTTGATGGCTAATTTGTTTTAGGATTGCTCCGTGTGGCTAGAATGCTAAGTAAAGCACCAAATCGGGATAATTAAATCCCGATTTGGTTTTGTGCTATATGCCAGGATAAATGACTTTAATCCATTTCTCACTGGTAAAGATGCCGTTACCCCATTGGGCTTCCAGATCGGAAAGTGGTGTTTCGGCTGCTGCTTGTTTCGCAGTTTTACCCTCAGCTTTTAGTGATGATAGCCGTGCTTCCGCTGTCACCAACATATCCCGATAAGCAATCAGATGGTCTTTACTGGCGACGGGGCCATGACCCGGAATGATCTTCGTATTAGCATCACTAATGGCTAAAATCTGATTGGTTGCATCGATGACTCCTTGAACACTACCTCCATTCGCGGCATCAATGAAGGGAAAGAAACCATTAAAGAAAATATCTCCAGCATGGATCACATTGGAACCTTCGAAATGAATCACGGCATCACCGTCGGTGTGTGCATGACTGACGTGAAAGGCTCTCACCCGTTCACCATTAATGTGGAATGCAATGTCTGAGTCGAAGGTGATGACCGGCAAAGCAGCATCTGGGGCAGGGGGCGTCTCCATACCAAAAGCGGCAATCACAGATCCTTCCGCAAGCCGTTTATGCACATTGTGATGAGCCACGATAGTTGCTCCCCTATGGCCAAAACTCTCGTTACCTCCACTGTGGTCGCCGTGGAAATGGGTATTTAGCAGATACTTGGGAACCTCCCCGCCTATAGACTTAATCGCCGTTATAATCCCTTGGCTCATCGGAGCAAATTTGTCGTCAATCATGAAAGTACCATCGTCGCCAACGAACACTCCGACATTACCCCCATTTCCTTGCACTACGTAGATAGCGTCAGTCACGGCCTCAGTGGTCATCTCTTGAGCAAAGGCGGGAACGAGAAGCAATCCACTTAGCGTGATTATGGAACCCTTAAGCAAATTACGTTTAAGTGTGTGAAGTCGCATCGGTATACTCCTGGTTAAGGTTTTACTATGAGCTATCTCGACATTTCTCTTGGAAGCATGCATTTAATAGCTCAGCTCAAAAAACATTAGATCAAATTTTCCCAAACAGTTCAAATTCAGGCAGCAACTCGTCTTTTCCAGCATTGATATTCCTTTGTCCGTCAGGCAGTATCTCCGCAGTCCAAAACACCATGGAGATTGTTCGAATTATTCATTCCATGGAAAAGCCTGCTACGTTTTTTTTGAGCTCAAGGCGTGAGCCCTGTTCTTTAAGCTAATCTGATTCGCGCCCAGTTCAGCCGTGCTGTTTCCTGCTAAACGTTCTATTCCTAACAGACAAAAATGACTTCAGAAAAAGAGGGAAAAACGAAGAGCAAATATGATGTGATCGTCTTGGGCGGGGGGGCGGCAGGATTGATGTCCGCGCTTACTGCCGGTCAGCAAGGGAAACGGGTTTTGGTGATTGAAGTGAGTAATAAGTTAGGGAAAAAAATACTGATGTCTGGGGGAGGGAAGTGTAATTTCACTAATTTGGATATTCAGGCCAGCAATTTTATTTGTGATAACCCGCATTTTGTAAAATCGGCACTGAGCCAATATACCCAATGGGATTTTATTGATGTGGTGAAAAAACACAATATTAGCTATACCGAAAAGTCCCATGGGCAGCTATTCTGTGATCGCAGTGCCGGCGATATCCTTAAGATGTTGACCAGTGAATGTGATGCGGTGGGTGTTGAGGTATTGCTTAACGGTGAGATTGACGAAGTGATACTTCCTTTGGCGTCACAAGCCGAAGAAGACACTGAGCGTAGTATTAGAGTAAGTGGCAATGTTGGTGGATTTCGGTGCAGAAATCTGGTGGTGGCGACCGGTGGCTTGTCGATTCCTACTCTCGGAGGAGCAACGGGTTATGGCTATGAACTTGCACGACAGTCTGGATTATCTGTGTCTAACGTTGATGCCTCTCTCGTACCAATGACATTGACGGGAAAGTGGCATGATCTTTCCCATGCGCTCTCCGGTGTGGCAGTGCCGGTGGTGGTGTCGGTGAATGCCAATGCATTCAGAGAAAGCATGTTGTTTACTCATCGCGGTCTGAGTGGGCCGAGTATCCTACAATTGTCTAATTATTGGCACCTTGGTGAGAAAATATCCATCGATCTGATGCCGAGCACCTCGTGTGAGGAAATGCTGTTAAACCTCAAATCGACCAATGCACGAAAAACAATATCGTCAGCGTTGAGTGAAGGCCTGCCAAGGTCTCTGGTTCAGGCATTGACTCCTTACTGGTGGCCTGAGTACGAGAATACGCCTATCCAGGAAATACGGAATTCGACACTCAGTCGAATCGCAGAGCAAGTGCATAATTGGGAGTTGGTACCCTCTGGCACCGAAGGCTATCGAACGGCCGAAGTTACCCGAGGCGGTGTTGATGTTGATCAAATATCTTCAAAGACCATGGAAGTGAAACATATTCCGGGACTATTTTTTGTCGGGGAAGCCCTCGGAGTCACCGGGCATTTGGGGGGGTACAATTTTCAGTGGGCCTGGTCTTCCGGTTTTGTCGCTGGGATGAACGTTTCCTAAAAAGCCGGTTTTTCCTATTATGCTAAAAGTAGATAGCTGCCGATTCCAATCAAGATGAATGTGAAAAAAAATACCCCGGGAAAGCTCGAATTCATGATCTTGATGGCTGGGATGACCGCAGTCGAAGCGTTTTCTATCGATGCCATTGCGCCAGGATTAGGAGAAATCAGCAATGATCTAAATGTTAGAAAAGATAACTATCGACAGTTTGTTATTACTGGGTTTTCATTGGGCTATTCCATCGGGTTGATTTTTTATGGTTTTCTTGCCGATCATTTTGGTCGGAGAATGCCAGTACTGATTGGCTTTTTGATCTATCTCGGAGGTTCTATAACTTGTGTTTTTGCGGATAGTTTTTCAACGCTCATGATAGGACGAGTTGCTCAAGGGATTGGTGGAGCGGCCCCTTATGTTATTGCAATAGCGATTGTGAGAGACAAGTATTCCGGGCAAGAGATGGCCAGTATGTTGTCGCTGATATTGATGGTGTTCATGGGGGTTCCCATTATTGCCCCCTTTATTGGACAGGGCTTTTTGCTCTGGTTTGGCTGGCGGAGTATCTTTATGTCAATGGCGCTTTTCGGTGTCATTGTCATGAGCTGGTTCTTTTTGCGACAAAGTGAAACGTTGGCCGATAAACATCGTATTATGTTATCGGTTCCAACCATTAAGCAGTCTGTAAGAGAAGTGATTGCATGTAAACAGGCGATGCGATATGTCGTGGTGAATGGCGTTATTCTCGGGGCGTTCTTTGCCTTTTTAAGTACTGGGCAGCAAATATTTCAGGAAATACATGGCTTGGGTGTGTGGTTTCCTGCCGTCTATGCGCTACTGTCGAGTGTTATCGGTTTGTCGTCTTACTTCAATTCAAAGTGGGTCGAGAAGGTGGGAGTTGTTACGCTGGTGCATCGCGCGCTGACCGCGATTGCAGTCGTATCATTGATACTGTTGCTGACTTCATTTTATTGGGTCGGTTCTCCGCCATTGTGGGCCTATATGATCTATATGTTCATCGTTATGTTCAATTGCGGACTACTATTTGGAAATGTTATGTCATTGACAATGGAGTCGATGGGGGAGAGAGCGGGCGCCGCATCATCATTGATTAACTCAGCCAGTATGTTCTTTGCCATTATCGTGGCCACCCTCATTGGCACCCAATTGAAAACAAATTCACTCATATTGGTTGTTGGATTTTTCGTCTGTAGCGCCATTGGTTGGGGTTTGAATTTTCATGAATTAAGATCACGAACGCGAATTGCCTAAGAATTAGAAATGTCCCCCGTGACCCGCTGAGCAAAATTCTGGTTAGTGATCAAAGTGGTGTTTTAGAGATGTGTCTATGGGTTAGAGTTAGATAGGATCGATTAGCCGTGATAACATTTCTTGATTTTTATTCGAGGTTGGAATGACCTAAAATATGGAGTTATCGTACATTTAGGTGTTGTTTTTATACTTTTATTTTTTTGATTAGAAACTTATATGGAACCCATTGAACGCCTTTTAGACGGCCACCAACGATTTCGAAATAGATTTTCCTACGAACAATCATCGCTATTGAAAAACTTGGCAACCCAGGGACAGTCTCCTGACGTCGCGATTGTGTCATGCTGTGACTCCCGAGTTGATCCAGCGATTATTTTCGATTGCAAGCCAGGTGATCTCTTCATTGTTCGTAATGTGGCGAATCTAGTGCCGCCTTATGAGCCGGAAGGAACTTATCACGGGACAAGCGCCGCGCTAGAGTTTGCGGTGAATGGCTTAAACGTGTCACACATTATTGTGTTAGGGCATGCCCAATGTGGTGGTGTGCAGGCATTGTTGAGGGAAAATGATGAAGATGCTGGGAAAAGTGATTTTATTCATAATTGGATGAGTATTGCTAAAGAGGCTGCGGTTGAGGTTGCGAATGACAAAACGCTCACAACTGAAGCAGAACGTTGTCGTCAATGCGAGCGAGCCGTTGTTAACGTATCACTGAACAATTTGATGTCATTCCCTTGGATCAAAAAAAGGGTAGAAGAAAATCAATTACATTTGCATGGATGGTATTTCGATCTTGAGGTCGGGGACCTTATTCGCCTTGGCTTGAAATAGCGAAATTGAGTAAATGTATGGCGGCTAAATGTGAGGAAAATGATATTGCACAGTTGCTTGAGGGTTATTAGATCTTGAGGGTTATTAGATGGGCAAGGCGTCTAACAATATGTGGATAGAGAACGGCTGAGCTCTACGGTAACCGCACCCACAAGATGGCCCATCGAGTTGATGGTGCCACGGGCGCTGGCAACGGTGGGTGATTTATTTGGGTGAATATTGTGATAGTCCTTTGTTCCTATCATACCTCTGAAGAACTTCTGGAGGTGGTCTCAAAACCTTAAGACTCGTGTTTTGTCGAAAAGCGGATCAGTCTGGGGCTTGAGTAAGGAGACACCAAATAATCCATACGAAGAAAGGCCGCATTGACCTGGAGCAGCGCGATTTCGTCTGATGTCAGTTTCTGAGAATTAGCTTCTTGGAGTTGAATCGGTACGGCAATGAGTCGACTATTTTGTGCTCGTCTTGAGCGATTAATCCTCCTTATCCATTTATCAACTTCGTCCCCTTTGCCGCTGACACCCACCACCCGGGTTTCATGATGGAGTACCTGGGTATGATAATCATTGAGCAATTTCTCAACTGTAATTTGCCCCGGTGCAATGGGTGCATCGAATCCAGCATAGGTGATTGGGCTACCGAAAGTTCGGCTCAGTATCCGACTGTATTCACCCATCTTACCCATAGCGAACCCAATCCTTAAGGGCCCCCCCCGGGATTCTGCAACCCACTGAAGTATCCTGATAGAGTCGTCGAGGCTGTTGGCAGTAGGAATTAGCTTTATTGCTGCGGGGCGAAAATAAGTAATGCGTTCGGTCACCAAGGCCAAATCAGCAGTTGATGGCATGCCCTTGAAGTCATGGTAGCTGAGAATGGTTTTTACCCCTGACGAAATCAGTTCCTGAGCACATTCGCTGTCCCATTCGATGTCGATGATATGCGCCCCAGAGGAAAGCGCCTGCCTGCAAATTTTCATTTGCTCTTGGTCGGTTCCGGTGAACTTCCCGCCATGATCATGGCGTCGAAGGGTAAAAAGACAATGCATTCCGGTATCGGCAATCTCTCGAACCATCGATAGTATTTCATCAAGTGAAAAACCCCGGTCCAATAATAAATCGGGCCTCATCTCCACACATTGCAGATCAAGTTGGGCGGCTTTTCTAATTTCATCCCGGCGATTGGCAACGATCCCGATCACGCCGTTTAAGGGAAATGGAGGCTCATTCATTTTTAGCTTTCAAGCAGGGCGGATACATGATGTAAATATTTCAGAGGTCTAGAACGGCAATATTTTTTCTTGCTGATAGCGACGCAAGATCGCAAGGAATCGCTCCTCGCTGTCATCCCAATCATGAAAACCAAATTTTCTAGTTTTAGTGTGACTGAAAATTTCATCCCAGTATCGCTCAAGTGTTGCATCGAGGTATCCCCAGTTGGCAACGCGAGATAATGGTAGGTCCTGTAATTGATGATTGGCACAAATGGAGGACCAAAGCTCATCTCGGTCAGCCATGGTTGTGGTGAGCGTCATTGGCCTAACCTCTCCGCAAGGCATGCCGAAAGCGTGGGCAATTTTGGGCCAAAGTGATTTCCATCGAAACAGATCAGTATTGGTCATATTGAATGCATTATCACCGCAAGCCTTTTCCGTGGACATCCAATCAATACCCCTGGCTAATAAGTCGATGGAGGTTAATTGTGTCAAGCTGTTGAATGCACCCACCGGCCCGGGAAAATCCAGCGCAGCGCCAAGTTCACGACAAATCGCAGCATAAGTGCCCAAAGAGCTGACTAGGTTCCGGGCAATTGACGGGGAGTAGTGAATCAGTGTGTTTGGCCTCGAAGCGGACCAGCTCCAAGCTGACTGATCTGCACGTTGGGCAAGATAGTCTTGTTGTGCATAATTGAAGTTGGGAATGGGTGCCCTGCTGTCCTCTTCTCGAGCGGGGGAGGGAAACGGCCCTATGTGTACCCCATAATATTTACCACCTTGGACCAGATGGACGTGTTGGAGATGGTGAGCAGAGGATTCAACGCCATGTATCAGGTTATCAAGCAACCGTAAGTTATCCTCAGCGCTTTCCAACATCTGCTCCCCATGGGTGGCGCGACCACAATAAAAAACATGGGTGATTCCAGGATGATCCGCCAGTACGCTTTCACAATTTCCCCGATCGTTCATGTCCATTGTTAAATAGATTACCCCGGCGATTGGGTCCTGCGGAGTATGGCGAGAAACACCATATACTTTCCACTCTTTGTTGGGGCTAAGTTGTCGCGCCAATGCTGAACCAATGGCACCAGTGGCGCCGGCGATCAATGCAATATATTTTGTCATTCGTTATCTGCGATCGATGTCAATGCGAATAAAACGGGGTTGATGAAACTTGCTAGGGTTAGGGAATGCCGGCTCCCATAGCGCGCAGTGTATCAATAACGTCACTACGGTCAATGTCCGCTTTGACGAACGGGGCCCCGATTCCACTCAATACAATGAAATGGATATTACCATCGAGGGTCTTTTTGTCGTGTTGCATATCGGCATATAACTGGTCCGCATTCCAGCTCTGCTCTGGAGAAAGTTCGTTCAAACTCACTGGTAAGCCAGCCTTTTTGGTATGGGCGATCACTCGGTTCGAGAGACCAGATTCGCATACTCCAAGTGATTCCGATAGCTTGCAGGCTGAGATGACTCCCACGGCTACCGCATTACCGTGGGTGAAGTTGCCAAAACCTGCATGAGTCTCGAAGGCATGAGCAAAGGTATGTCCGAGATTGACCAATGCGCGCTTCCCTTTATCCAGTTCATCCTCGCTGACAATGTCGGCTTTGGTTTCGCAACCCATACGGATCACTTCCACTAACGCTTGCTCGTCCCGTTGAAGAATTCTCTGCACATTTTCCTCCAACCAAGCGAACTCCGACTCTCCTCTTAGCAGCCCGTACTTAATGATTTCACCATAACCGGAACGAAACTCATCCATTGGCAATGTCTTAAGTACCGTGACATCGTTTAACACAATGCGAGGTTGCAAAAATGTGCCGACGAGATTTTTTCCGTGATGAGTGTTGATGGCATTCTTACCACCCACGGCACTATCGACCTGAGACATTAATGTTGTGGGAATCTGGATCAATTCAATGCCTCGCATGAGAAGCGCTGCCGCGAAACCCGCCACATCACCAACCACGCCTCCGCCGAAGGCCAAGGCCACGCTATTGCGATCGATACCGTCGCCGAGCAGGTTATTAAGTAACTTCTCCAAGCCAGAAAACGACTTGGCTTCCTCGCCCCCGCGGACTCGATAGATGTCCCAGCGGTAAGTTAGCCGATCCAGTTGTGGGGATAGTATGTCGAGATAGTGGTCCAGTATGGCATCATCACTGATCAAGGCAATCCGCCTTCCCGCAACGATGTCGCGAAGATGGTTTTCTGCATTGTGAAGCAACTGTGGTCCGATCAGAATCTGATAACTCCGCTCTCCGAGTCTGACGTCGACCTCTGCCAGAATGTCCTTTTTCGCATCACCAGACTGATTTGTGGGGGTGGCTGCGATTTCGGTTTCGACATCTCCTTTGAGTTGATAAATCGTATCCTGTCCTTCGCCCAAAGCGATAATGTCGCTTCCTGTGAGGTTACGACGAATACTGCGAATGAACTTATTGGCAACGCCATGGCTGACAATGAGGTTGAATACATCATCGTCCGGTAGACCTTCGACAAAATTTTCTAACCGAGCTGAAAACTCCGCACCACTTTCTCCTCCGGGAGGATGAAACCTCATGGGGTCTTCCAATCTGAGTCTAGCGAGTTCTGGGTGTGATTCTGCTACTTTGTCCCATCCTAATGTGCCTGAAATTTCACCAAGATTAAAATCATTAAGGCGTTGCTCAACTTGGATGTCCGCTAGGTTAATGGAAAGTTTTTTCGCGATGATTTCGGCCGTTTGCTGAGCTCTTGACAACGGACTCGAATAAATTCGGACTGTCTTAGTATTGAGCATAGCGCGTAGACGATCAGCCACAGCGTGGGCTTGGTTGACGCCATTCGCGGTTAATGGTGTATCCTGTTGTCCTTGGATACGACCAATTTTATTCCATTCACTCTCGCCGTGACGGACAAGTAGGAGTGTATTCATGATGATGAGTTAGACCGGTTTAATGCAATAGTGTGGGAGAAATTCTAAGCGCATTGCCGTTTCTTCTCAACTCAGGTTTCGTTGTTTTTGTACGGCTTGGAGATCGTTTATGTTTGCGCTACTATTGGACTCCGTACAGACTCATTACGCATCATCATCTGGCTATCTTTCCCGCTTCAGACACCATCCTCGTGATCACCAATAAATTTATCAGTGCAGAAGCTGCCGCCGAACTCGTTAATGACGACGTAACTGTTGGGTTAATTGGCGGCGGTGGCGGTTTAGTGGAGGCAACGCTTCTTCATGAAGCCATTGAAAAACGATTTATCAATACGGGCCAACCTCGAAACCTGAGTTGCATTCATGCCCTTGGTATTGGTGACCGGGAACAACGAGGTATGAATCGTTTCGCCCATGAAGGCATGGTTAAACGGGTCATCGGCGGCCATTGGGTTTGGTCTCCACGAATGCAGCAGTTAGCAAAAGATAACAAAATCGAGGCATATGTATTGCCTGGGGGGGTGGTCATGCAGCTGATGAGAGAGATCGCAGCAAAACGCCCCGGTTTGATCACCCATGTTGGATTAGGCACGTTTGTAGATCCGCGATTTGGTGGTGGGAAAATGAATACTGCTGCTAAGGAGGATCTGGTGAAGTTGCTCACTATTGATGGGAAAACCTATCTTCGCTATTTGCCTATGCCTGTGGATATCGCCCTATTGAAAGGCAGCATTGCTGACGAAGATGGCAACATTAGCCTCGATCAAGAGCCTGCGAATGTGGATATCTATGCCATGGCTGCAGCAGTACATAATTGTGGTGGAAAGGTGATTTTTCAGGTCAGAGAACGCGTTGAACGAGGCGCATTGCCAGCCCGCTCAGTGAGAATTCCCTCAGCCATTGTGGACGCTGTGGTGGTTGATGAAAACCAAAGGCAAGGTTATGACATTGTTTATGATCCGAGTCTTTCCGGGGAGAAAAAAACAGTGGAGCCAGCGCCGTCGATGCCTCCACTGACAGTACGCCAAATTGTCGCTCGTCGCGCTTATGGGGAATTGAAGGCCGGCGCTGTCATAAATTATGGCTTTGGTATTCCCGATGAAGTGGCCACCATTGTGGCGGCGCTTGGTGAACAGAACAATTTTTATCAAACCATTGAGCATGGGACCTATGGTGGAACACTATTGACCGGAAGCCTATTTGGATACGCGAGAAATCCAGCGTGCATGATTGATGGGCCTTCACAGTTTGATTTCTACTCTGGCGGTGGCTTGGATATTGCCTTCTTGGGATTCGGTGAATTGGATCGACAAGGCAATGTCAATGTGTCCCGTTTGGGTGGTTTGACCGTGGGCCCAGGTGGCTTTATCGATATCGCCCAGAATGCTCGAAAGGTAGTGTTTTGTGGCACTTTTCAGGCCAAGGGATTAAAGTTGCGTTTTGGTGAAGGAGCGCTTCAAATTGACAGACATGGTGATATCCGAAAACTGGTCAATCAAGTAGAGCAAATTACATTTTCCGGCGAACAGGCGTTGGCTCAAGGCCAAGAAGTTATTTACATTACCGAGCGGGCTGTATTTCGACTTGAAAAAGAAGGGGTTGTGTTGCTAGAAATTGCGCCGGGGGTTGATTTACAAAAGGATGTACTGGATCAAATGGACTTCACTCCCATTGTGCCGGAAGTGCCGCGCTTTATGAATAAATCGAATTTCTTGGCCGACTTCCCGTTTCCCACCCACTGACATCGACTATTTGTTACATATTTTGATCATTAGGCACCCACTTTAGTATATGAGTCGCCACTGTCACCAGTTCGTTATGCTGATTGGTTACTTTGATATCAGCGTTTGACCGTTTTGATTCAGAATCAATGGAGGTGATTTCGTATTTAAGTGTAATGGTGTCACCAATAAATACCGGTTTGATAAAGCGTATCCGATCAAACCCTAGGGCGACGGGGGTTTCAGGTGCATCACGGGTATGCTGGATTGCAAGAGTGGAGACAGTGGACATGTAACCCACGATGAGAGCGCCATGGGCCATCAACTTTCCATAGGGCGAGTTTTCCATATACACTTTGTTAACGTGATTTGGCGCTAGGTCACCGGTGATTCCAGCAAATATATAGACATCGCTTTCTGATACTGTTTTAGTAAATGAAGCAGTGTGACCGACATCCACGTGAAATTCCGACATTGTGCTCTCCGAAGCGGTTGTTAAGACTCGATAGTACCCATCATGGATCACGAAAAGAAGTCCATGTTAATAAATGACAGATAATAAAATGAGTTTCGAATTAAATAAGACCACCGTGATTGTCACGGGAGCGGCACGGGGTATCGGATTGGCGATTTCCCATCGTTTTCGCGAATTAGGCGCGACTGTGTGTGGATGGGACCTTGACTGTTCGCCCATTGAGAATGACAGCGCTTTTAGTGCCACATTCACTGTGGATATCGCGGATGAAGCATCAGTAAAGCTCGCTTATGAACGTAGTCTTGAAACCTTAGGTAGCGTAAACACATTGGTCGCCAATGCGGGGGTTAATGGCCCAACTAAGCCCGCTTGGGAATACACGTTGGATGATTGGAACAAGGTGATTTCAGTGGACTTAACCGGGGTATTTCTCTGCACTCGTGCTGTACTCGGGGAAATGCGGAAAAATAATTTCGGTCGAATTGTTGTCATGGCGTCGGTGGCGGGTAAAGAAGGTAATCCAGGTGCCTGTGCCTACGGCGCCGCGAAGTCTGGGGTTATTGGATATGTGAAAGGTCTTGCTCGAGAACTGTTGCCGAGTGACATCACGGTCAATGCCATCGCACCTGTGATTACCGAAACATCGTTACTTGACGAAATGACTCAGGACTATATTGCGGATAAGAAGTCGCGGATTCCCATGGGGCGTTTTTGTACGCCGGGAGAAATCGCGAATATGACAGCTTGGGTTGCAAGTCCGCTGTGTTCATTTACAACGGGACAGGTTTTCGATGTAACCGGTGGCCGTGCCACATATTAGCAACCTTGACGATGGAAACGGGAAAGCAGGTGTGGATGAGATGATCAGTGCAATAATTGGGGGAAGTCTCTTGTGACAATAGACTGCGATATCCAGGCTGATAGGTATTGTGTTCATCAAGTAACGCTAATGGAGCAGTGCAACTTCCAGCAATCCATTGAATGTCTCTCACGACAGGGGGTTTACAAAACCGCTGTCTGGAGGCAGAAACTGAATGAGGTGGGTGAGAAGGAAGGGCGGCGGATACTGGAGGACTTAGGAGTGATGCCCATTGCATTGTGTGCCGCTGTATTACTGGGTGATACGCAGGAAGTCAGTCTCTCGCAATGTATCGAACAAAATCGCCGAATACTGGAACAGGCCGCAGCGATTGGTGCGCCGTCAGTGATCGTTATCACAGGTGGCCTTGATGGATTCGGTCGTGATATTCAAAGTGCCCGATCCATGTCGCTGGATGTCCTCGGATCGTTGGTGCCTTATGCTAAAGCGTTAGGCATTAGATTGGTTCTGGAACCGCTGCATCCCATGGTCTGTGGGAATCGATCGGTGATATCCACACTGGGAGAGGCGAGTCAAATGTTAAAAGCCATCAACGTGGACGACGTACTCGGCATTGCATTAGACACATATGCTTTGTGGTGGCAAGCTGACTTGCAAACTCAGATCGAACAGGTGGGGAACCGAGTTTGCCATTTCCACGTTTCCGACTGGTTGCCAAATACCAATGACATTCGCTTCGACAGAGGAATGCCAGGAGACGGCCTAATTGACAATCGCCAAATCCGCCAATGGCTGGAGTCAACAGGATTTGATGGTGCGATCGAAGTGGAAATATTTTCCAAACAAAATTGGTGGCAAAGACCGGAAGACGAAGTGATTTCCGTGATTAAACAGCGCTATGTCAGTTCCCTCTAGAAAAATTCGATTGTGCAACCCTACGTCTGTAACTTCGGTTTAGTTTGAGTCATTATTGTCGTTCCACACGATATATCGCTTGTCGGCATTGCTCCATTCATCGTCAATCTCAACGAGAATGGCACTGACAA
>WLWV01000051.1 GCA_012103395.1 Gammaproteobacteria bacterium | reverse complement strand
GCTTGTCAGTGCCATTCTCGTTGAGATTGACGATGAATGGAGCAATGCCGACAAGCGATATATCGTGTGGAACGACAATAATGACTCAAACTAAACCGAAGTTACAGACGTAGGGTTGCACAATCAATGCCGACAAGCGATATATCGTGTGGAACGACAATAATGACTCAAACTAAACCGAAGTTACAGACGTAGGGTTGCACAATCCGTCACTAGACCAATGCTAAGAGCCAAACCCATGCAAAAGACAATAACCATCAACTTAAAACTATGCAACACGACTGCACTATCTCGATAACTTCATGGTTAATCGCAGCTAAAGGTGATGTTTCCAAGCTTCGGCTCATTGGGTGAGAAGCAAGCACCGTAACTAGTAAAAAAGCTCACATCAGTAGCAGTGTGAGTTCCTCCTGCAGGGATAACAAGTCTTTCATTGCGCTCTGTAAGAATAATGATCGTCGAACTGCAGGTATTCGTGACCTGCACGCCGGCAGAGACAGACTGCTGGCTCACACAATGAGTCGCACTTTCGTTACTACTTCCAACTGTACTCCCATCTCCTCCCCCGCAACCAGCCAATCCAAAAAGCAATAGACTGACAAAAAGAGAGCTTTAAAAATGAAGGTGATTTAACTATTTTCACTGTAGTTCCTCTAACATTTAAAATTAAATTTGACTTGATCTACAATGTTATTGACGTTGTAAGAAAAATAGCCATTCCGGCCAAGTTAATGGGGTATTCCATCCCATGTCCCTGAACTTTCCTAATCCATATCCAAAATACCTCTAAACAAGTCACAGGTGGCCAATTTGATCCGACCAGACTTATGTAAGAGGCTCCTCGGTTTATTTACATTTACAGCCTATCGTAAATAAAAACAATAACATCTCGAAAGCCGTTTGTTGAAATCCAACTCTGATTTTATTAGAGACAAGTAAAATAAACATGAAACTGGTCCGTGATGAGGTACGCCAACCTAGGTTCCAACATCCATTTTCTGCCCCTATTCGAAATTATAAACCAAGTTTCTGCAAAAAAGTATACTTTGGCTAAATCGGATCTATTGCCTATCCACCCGCATCAAGGTCACCTAATTGAAGTAACTTGGCATAGTTGACGTTACGGCCTGCTCTTTTTGAAACAGAAAACTAATCTTCGAAGCACGGAGGCCACTCCAAACCTGTGATAAAAGCAAAATGGATAACACAGCGACTTGATAGGTTTCAGAAACTTTGACTCTCATTGAATTAAACGCAGATTAAACCCAGTGGTCAGATAGGCAGTCAAGATTTGGTGATATTTATTTTTGTATCCAACTCAACAATACCCACTGACGCCCGACTGGTGACTACCTGAAAGGCGATGAAATCATGTCGTCGATCAAACACTTCGATCTGATCACCGCCTAATGCGACGCAACCGATGGATAATAGAAAGCTTCCTGCATTCAAGGGAACGGTAATGTCAAAGTCGATATTGGCGATATCTCCGGGTTTGTAAACTCCGGTATTGATATCAGAGAAATGAGTATTGGTTCCTGCGATTTCTGTCCCTTTTACGTCTTTGATCGTATAGGCGAAAACGGGATTATCTACCTCGTTTTCAAATGCAACCTCCATATTGATACGATACGATTCCCCACTGGTCAGGGTTTGCACTGGGTTACTTTCACTATCGAAAATACCGCCGTCAACGATCTTCGCTTTGCTATTTCCATAGCGTATTTCATAGGGGTTAGTGGCGAATAGCGCGGCATCCTGTTTACTATTTTCCTGATAATCTTTACCTTGATCCTTATCGCCATAATCAACCTCGAGTTTTCGATATTCGGCAACGACCTCTCTTGGCTTTCCATGCCCGACAAGTTTCCCTCGATTGAGCAAATAGGCTTGATCACAATAACGAGTCACCATGTTGAGGTCGTGAGTAACAAAAATTACTGTGACGCCCCGTTCTCGAAACTGATGAAATCGATCGAAACACTTCGCCTGAAAATGAATATCTCCCACTGCCAATGCTTCGTCAACAATCAATATCTCTGGGTCTACATGAATAGCAATGGAAAAAGCTAGCCGAACATACATACCACTTGAATACACGCGCACGGGCTGATCAATGTATTCGCCAATATCCGCGAATGTCAAAATCGCTTCCAGTCTTTGGTCTGTTTCTTCTTTGCTTAAGCCAAGAATAGCCGCATTCATATAAAGATTATCGCGACCAGTGAACTCGGGATTAAAACCGGCGCCAAGTTCAAGTAATGCCGCTATTTTTCCATTAACCGTAACGTCGCCTTCAGTGGGTCGAACAATGCCGCAGATACATTGCAATAGCGTTGATTTACCGCTGCCATTTCGGCCGATGATACCCACCGTGGTTCCCTTCTCGATACTAAAATCAACGCCGTCCAATGCATTGAACTCTTGGTGGTATTTTTTACTGAAAGGATGAAAAGCCTCTTTCAATCTGTCTTTGGGAGATCGGTAAAGCTGATAGGATTTTTTTAGTCCCTGAACATCAACTGCCAATGTGTGACTCGAATCGATCATGGCTAAACCAAATCCGGAAACTGGGGACGCAAACGTTTAAAAACAAACACACCCAACATGAGAATGACAATGGTCATCACCCAGAAGATTGCGGTTTCAATTAGTCGATCGGTAAATGGAACGGCATATAAAAAAGAGTCTCGATATCCCTGTATGACATAGTGCATTGGATTCAAAGAGAACAGATATTGATAAGGCTGGGGGAGTATTTTTATGTCCCACAAAATGGGCGTGGCCCACATACCCACTTGAAGCATCACGCCAACAAGGCGAGCAGTGTCCCGGCTAAACACATTGAGTGCGGCAACCATCCAGCCAACACCCAACCCAAGTATGATCATACAACAAAAATAGTATAACCCTTGGATGAAGTAGCCAGTCACCGGCAACCCGTACACGAGTAGCAGTATTAGCAAGATTGAAAGAAAAAGCAGATGGTTAGAGATTGCTACAAGAATTTTGACCATGGGCAGCGCTTGTACAGGGAAGACGACTTTCTTAACCAGATGGGAATTTCCAGTGATGCAATTCGCGCTACCAGCAACGATTTCGGAGAAAGCAAACCATGCCGCCATCCCCGCCGTCAACCACACCACAAAAGGAACACCACTTTCCGGTTTAACACGAAAACCCACGCTAAAGACAATCCAGAATACGCCAATCAAAACCATGGGTGTAATCAGCTGCCAAATAATGCCTAGCGCCGAACCCACGTATTGTTGGCGAATTTCTCTCATGGCCAAGCTTTTCAATACACTCCATTTGGCGAAAACTTCGGTTAGAAAAATCATGCTCAACAATCCTTTAGCGGGCGATCACTACAAGACATAGTCCAACTTTGGCACATCGTGCAATCCAATAAAGACAAAAGAATACGTCGCCAACAAAAACAGAAAACAAATTAGCGAAGTGGTTAGTGCCCGGGGAAAATAGTCTTTAAGTCTATAATAGAGAACCCCCAAAATAGGAATGATGGGCATCATATAGCGCCCCTGGGGCTGAAACGAAACCGTCCAGGAATGCCAAAATGCGCTACCAACCAATAGAGTCACACAGGCAAGTCCGATAAAAAACAACCAATGCGCTGATGGCGGTCCATTAATCAGCACACCAAACAACATGAGCATGATTATTAAGGCACCACTGTAGCGCACTAAATCGTAAAATGTGGCAGTGCCCAAAAACTGGGTGAAACCATAGGCACCAAATGCCGTGATGAAGACTTTTTCGCCCCACCGTGAGACAGAGACAATTGCTTCCAGCGAAACGCCTCGTTCCTTCATAAAAAGATAGGCATGCTTTTTGTCTAGTTCCGTACTCGGTTTATACAGCTCTTTTGCATGTCGCTCTCTTTGTTCTTCAATCCGTGTCGAGTCAAAACCATTCGCTACAACATGCAGCCCAAAACGTGCTCCATAAAGCGACAGACCAATGATCACTAGTATGCCAACCCGTGTCCAGAAGCGCTTACTATCCGCAAACTCTCCCGCGAAAAAGCGCCACAAAAGAAACATGCCAAAAAACAGAATACAGAAATAGTAGTTGTCTTTAATCAACAACAACGAACCGCAAAAGGCCCCAAGCCCAATGGCGGTTGGCCAAAATCGCATCAGGGTCGGCTCGCTGAGAAACCGGTTAAACAGGCTTTGTCGGGAGGCAATCTGATAACTCATCAAGATGGATAGAAATAGGGCAAATCCATCTGAGTTAGCGTAACTGAATAGATACCACGCCTGAGCACTGGCAAGCAAAGGTAGCAAAAAGTATCGGAAATCGGCACGTTTAAGTGAGAACAATAATAGAAAAAGCAGCATGACCACACCGAACAATCGTGCGCTCAATAGTGTGGGGATTTGCAAGGGCTGAAGTATGCGTGTGAAGTAACCCGCCAACTGATAATACATTTCCATACTGCTTAACCGAGAATAACCATACACACTAAAGGTATTTTGGACCAATTCAGATTCCACGGGCGGTGGCAGAAAATGCTGGCCGTAATAGGAAATTGCACCCATATGAACGGTCTCATCGGGGTGGACATGTTGACCCGTGATTGATGCCATTGCCATTACCATTACGACAACCACAAGCAAGCTTGCAGGGACAAACATCAAGTGATTGAAAACACCGCTAGCAAGACGTTGGCATACCCATACAAAACCAAATATTGCAATCAATGAAAACACATGTTGTATCGGTAGGATCCAGTATTGTTTAACAGGACTTATCTCAAGTGATAGCTGAGGATCACTGCCAGTGGCTTTGACTTTCAAACCGCCATCTTCATAAACGGGGAGCTCTAACTGATTCACTGGAAGCAAACGAGCCAGGCCCGTTTCATCATCTAACACGATGGGCGCATAACCAAACTGATGAATGGAAACCCTTCGTATTGTTATTTCTCCCTGATACTCCATGGGATCGATGCGTAGTTTTCGGCTTTCGCCAAGATCACCAATAAAGAGACTGTAATGCTGCTGATTGCGGTTAATTCGGACACGATTCTTATCCTGTTCCTGAAAATACGCCCCTTCATCAGCCCAATAAATTTTGACGAAATCAGGCCTAGCAGCCTCTGTTTCGATGTCCAGTTCAACATAGGCTTTAAACGCAAAAAAGTGCAAATACAACCAACCCAATGCAATGGCCACCATCAATGCAACCAGCGAGTTTCTGCCAGAAGGTTCCGTGGTTTGCGTTGTATCGTGGGCGGTTGTCTCCATTTCTTGGGATGCGGTCCTTTATGTGATGAGGGCTATTAAAAAACGGAAGTTATCTACCTAACAACCCCTTAATTCGTTGCTTAAGCCCATGTTGATTGTTGAACCAGACCCGTGCAAAAAAGATCGGCTTTCCCACCTTATGCAATACCCAAAGGATCGCGAGGTTTTTTAACCCCGGGCCAGTGTCATAATTTCCCATGACCGCGGTTTTCATTCTGGTCCAATGTCGAAATTGTCTCGGCACGGTATTACCCACAATTTCATAATTGCCGTTTAGGGAGTTCTTTTTTGATTCATTCATTTTAAATACGCCATATTAAACACGCATTAAAGCCGCTCCTGGGGGGGCCACGTATTCACCGTGGTTCTTAAGTGCTTTTTAAACAGGCGACCGGCGAATAGGGTGCCCAACCAAAAACGCCAACCCCTTACTTCCCACGGATTGTGGAGTAACTTGGGGCGTCTCAGTAAACGGGGCGTACTTGATCCCTGAAAATCATCCAGGTGATGCATATAGCGAATGGTTTTAATCTCCCGTCGTTTTGGAAAAGCCAGTTTGCTCACTAACAAATAGTTAGTCCAAGGGGTTAACTCTTCACAGTGATTTGAAATCAGCGCCACCGCTGGGCCGTATCTATCTGCCGCATCCAGCACCCCGCGCTGGAGGTCCGCATAATATTTGTCCTGCTCTTGTTCTGACTGACCGATATGGTCTGACATTTGTCGGAACTCAAGTTTATAGCTACCATCAGCATTTAGACGATAGCCATTGAGGGTTGGATATGGCGCTCGACAGGCTTCTTCAAAAAGATCGCGGGCATAAAGAATAGCGCTACTGGCAAAGTTGAATTTTTCGCGATCATACATAATGCCTTCGATGTGACTATATCGATTACTAGGAAAAGTAATACCTCTTGTCGCCCCAAAAAGCAAACCGTGGCAGACGGGGCGATCAGCGCGATGGGCGATGGCGTCGTTGAAGAATCGCTGAATGGTTCCAAGCCATCCGATGTCAACCAATGCCACGTCTTTGTGATCAAAGAACCCGACATCCTCCAAGTACTTTAACAAAGCCTCATTACTTTCCCGTGATTGCGACTTTATTTCTTGTTGAAATAAATCGTCCTTCAACATTTCACGAAAACGCCACAAATGTTCTGGATCAAATCCCGTGTGTAGTGGACTCAGTGTGGTGGTGGTGGTGAGTTTGTGCCGATTAAGATGGGGTTCAAACTTACTCTGGTTGAGACCAAATATACGTGCGACATCTTCAAAATTTTTGTTGCCTGGTGGCAAGAAAACAATCCTTGCGTTTTCGGGTGTCAATCCCTGGTGTGCGCAGGTAGCGCTTGCCAGTGCTAAGCGGCTGACGTAGAGATACTCAATCTCGGGAAGCTTTTCACCGGGGAATATCGTTGGGGTGATCTTTTCCCAAAGCTGTTTAAACATCCAGCCCTCTCGGGAAAGAAAGAAAACTTTGGTAATACCCTGTTGCCGGCTTTTTTCAGCAACCTTTTGCACAAATGAACATAGCAAAGGGCCAAAAAAATTATAGCCTTCTCGATACATGGCTGAGCGAGGTATGTTCTCTGCTTCGATGGGTGCCATTAACTGCTGCACTGCTCGCCCCTTCCAGAATCCGCGGTTTAGCCCATAATAGTAGTACCGCGCCGCAATGGCTTTGCGGCGGTGCTCTTCGGTATCCTGTAAAACAAGGGAATGAATACCCATTTCATGGGCCCGAAACCCATCGGAAATCGGGTTATCGCCAACGTGCAGCCATTTCTGTGGATTGATCTGGTGATTACTGATAATGTCGTCATAAGCCTTGCCAGAAGCCTTCGCCAGAAAGCTATCTGCCGACGATATCACCTTTTCGAAGTACGGTAGCAAGCCCGCATGGGACAATAGCGTCTCCAGATGATCAGACGGTAGATACATATCAGATATTACCCACATCCGTTTTCCCTGTTTCGATAACTGTTCGATCCAGTCCACCATTTCCTTCCGGGGAACCAACATGGTGTTCTCCATCTGCATTTCAAACGCAGTCACTTCTGTTAATAGCTTTTCACTCGATGCCTCACCCACAATGGCTGCTAATGTTTGCGATATTAAAGTGGGATAATGCGCTTCCTTGTCTTCAAACATTTGACCTGTGTGCTCTCGCAATGCAGCTTCCAAGTCATCACGTTTTTCCTGTACCTGTTTCCAGTCTATGGCGACACCCTGTTGTTTCGCGAGGTGGCTAATAAAACGTGCAACAGGTACTTTCACCAAATCAGGATCGTGAGTTCGCCTTACTAGTAAGGTGTCAAACATATCAAAACTGATTAATTCAGCATCAGCTAGTTGCCCAGAAAGTAACTTGTTGCCATGCTTGATCAGCGAACTGATTCGATAGAAAGTTTTCAAACTCATGAGGAATTTCGAGGCCCGAAAACCGTTCTTTTGACTTTTCCTGCGATGCGGCGCAAAGGGCCTCTTTTAGCGTGGCCTGGAATTTTTGATAAACCCAACTGCGCTTGAACATCCAATATCTCACCATCCAACTGACGCAAGCGATCACAACCTGTTTGCACATATTGACGATAAGCGGTGGGGATTTTTTCCAACATATAGGTTTGTATCACCTGCAAGTCCTGCTCCCTTCCCATGATCGCGGCTTCAGAAAGCGTGTTACCCGAGTGAATTCGATAATAGAGTAATTGCTGGTCGTCCACATAGAATACGGATTCAGGAAAAGCCAACATCAGTCGAAAAATATAATCATAATCATGCAGATAGCGCAAACTGGAAAACTTACCCACCTTATCCACCGCCACTTTTGACATAAAAAGATTCGAAGTAGTGACCATGTAGTTTCCATTCAGAAAACCAGTATAAATATCGTTATGCTGATGATAGTAGTTCCGATTTTTCCGGTGCCAGACATTCCAACCGAAATCGGGATCAGTGAATTCCTCACCCGAATCGGAAATAGGAATCACATCCGTAAACAAACAGTCCACCTTTTTATCTTTAGCGTATGCAAGCAGTTTTTCAAACCTGTCTGTGGTGTAAACATCATCAGAGTTCAAAATGGAAATGTACTCCCCAGTCGCCATCCCCATACCGCGATTGATGGTGTTAAACGCATCCTGATTTTCCTGCCAAGTATAGGAAATTCGAGGATCATCATAACTTTTAATTACCTCCGCCGTCTTATCTGTGGAACCATCGTCGACGATGATCAGTTCAAGATCATCGACGGTTTGATTCAGTACTGACTCAATTCCGGCGCCAATGAACTGTTCATGGTTATAGGCTGGAATCACGACAGAAATAAGGGGAGCTGACATTTGGCTACCAAGATTCGATTGTATTAGTTGTTAGTTTCGGGTGCTTTTGAGCAAAACCTTAAGGCGCCAGCCGTCTCAGTACAGAGACCATCTTGAGTCCTGCTTTCACTGGCCATAATGCCCTAATTCTCGCGATCCTAGCCCGTAGTGCTGACAGTTGTTCAATGTTTGATTTCAAATCTCGTTCCAATTGCTCAACGTACCTTATTTTGGTCAGATACCGTTGATGAGCCAATAAATATTCTGGCGACTCACAAAATCCCATGTCGATTCGGACCTTAAATCGGCTGCTTTGGGAAATCGTGATGGCATCATCGAGCTCGATCTCAATGTTGGGGAAATCCGTTACTGCCAACCAGCCATTCTTCTCGCCCAGCTCCTCAAAAATTGCATTATTCGGGCGACAATGCTCGGCAATCATCATCGAACCATGAAGCCCCCAACGGATTCGTTCTTCGCCTTCACAGACTTCAATCAAGTCAATTCTCAGAATAGAGAAGAAACCAATTTTCTCAGTTTTGCGAATATCAAAGGGATCGAATCTCAAACCTTGGACCGTTTTGGCTGTTGCCGGCAAATCAAAAATAATGCTTTGCGGGTCAGGGTCGGGAATTACCGGCAAGACCGTTCTATTTTCTGGAGTGAAACCGGAATCCGTACCATGCCATGAACAAGCACTATAAACATGTTTGTCACTGTCCGTGAAATCAAAAACAGTGGTGAGTAACTGCCCAACGTCGCCTCGATTGTCCGCCGCGATAAGCGATTGAAAATGGTTCTCCTGGGCGATGAAATCATCAATAACGCCCTCCAACTGTAATCCATTGCTGTTAAAGCCATAGTTGATAAAGTCCCTCACGGTATAAAGCTCTAACCAACCAAGGAACTCCTTGAGGTAAACCCAATTGGTGATGATAAATGTTAGCAATGCCCGAAATAGCAGAAACTCTCGGGTAATGGGCCAATCCACCTGCCATTCTTGATCAAACACTTGATAGCGCTGTTCAGCGTCGATGACAATGTTGATGGGCAATAAGTCGATTTCCAGCGACAATCCCTTTTTCTGTCTTTCGCCGAGGAAGTCATAGTATTCGGCTAGTAGCTGATTGAACTCCTCTCTTCTGACATAAATTAAAATAGTTCTTAACCACTGAGCTGAAAGCAGGTTGCCATATAAATAGGTCTGATCACTAACATCCTGAACAAGGCCCGACTCCTTTGAATCACGTGAGTTACGCTGATCGCCCAGAAGTGGTGTTTTAGTGACAATATCTTGATTACGCAGCTTACGGGTCAATACGGCATATTTCGACTTTCTACCGGGCCCCGGAGCATGACAAAAATCAAAACTAATCGCTTTATCGATCACCGACTTGTCATTTCCAAGCAAAATGCAAAATGAATTCGCAACGGTGTGAAGATAGTTTCCATTACTTGCGGCCTGCCAGCCAATCGTTTCTGAAACAGATCGTTTAGCAGGAACAGTGTAATCCCGAGATACCATCCCTTCCAGATGATTAAACGCATGGGGATTATTGTCGACATAGTCCTCGCTCAACACTACCCTTGGAATCTTATAATCTGGAAAAGGATACGTGAAACTATTTTCACCGAAGCCCGCATCAAGCGCCAACTGTTCCCATTCCTTATGACTATATGTGGCTATGCCTGCTGAATCTGGATATCCGTTAATACCGACATAACGCTTGGAATAATGGTCTTCATGATGCCCGAGGATGTATTTCAACCCCAAACGGTTTTCAATTGCGACAATGACAACACCATTGGGAGAAAGATATTGCTTCGCCTGCTTGAGTATTTCAAGAGCAGCATCTCGGTTGGTTTTGGATTTGGGTTTGAATCGCTGAGCGTATTCAATGACACCAACAAAAAGCACTAAGTCATAGTGCTTTTTGGGTAACTTGAGCTTATTGTAGTTCGCATTAATGATCCTGACATTATTCAATCCCTTACATCGGCGCCGACCAAGATCCGCACGAATAGCACTGCCTTCAATGGCATCCACCGTGACACCTTGTTCACCGAGATAACGGCTAATCGCCCCGCAACCCGAACCCAGTTCGAGGGCTGTTTTAGCAAAAGAAAGATCGAAGCCTCGTAGCAGGTTGGATCGATCAGAAGTCAGATGGTATTCGCTGGGCCAGTCGATAATTCGGGATTGCAATTCATTTGAACGACTGGATAAGTCATCGACCTCCTCAAAGGTCTTCAGCAAGTATCTCTCGACCTCCTGTCCATCAGAGTAACCGAAATCCTGTACCGCCTTCGCTGGAAAACAATAAACATCGTTGTCCATGCGTTTAAGTCGATTCAGGGAAATAAGATCGGACATGTTATTAGCTAGGATTGTAGATACCAGTGTTTATTGTGAGATAGCCGAAACTTAGTGCGAAAAACGCTTTGCCAGCCCTCATCTGCTTATCAATGCCCGCCTTGTTACCGTCTTGGAGGGAACTATCCTGCAGGTTAAGAATGAGGGTCGTATTTGAACATATTACCCCTGAATCCGTCCACAGAGCCCACCATGACCGTTAGCGATGTCAGTCGAATGGTCAAATTGTCGCCAGAACACCAATGGTGCTTTAGCAAACTCTAGAATCTACAGCACCTTATACCAATAAACCTATGTTTTTGGGTGGTTTTTTCTTTACTAAGTTGCTAGTATCCGTATCTATACTGTCTGATTCAGGCCAGTCTAACTTTTTAATCGAATGATTATTATGTTCGATAGCCTCCTGAAATCAGCTAATTTGGGAAAGCGTCTGACGACTCACTGTGAATTTTTTGCGGCCATTGATACATTGAGATACATTGGTTATCGCAACAAACATCGAAGTGGCACGCTTAAGGAACGATCCCTAAACTTAGAAATTAATAGCATGCTTAATAAAACGCCTGGGATTCAATCGGTTTTGGTGTCTCTAACAGTTTCTACACTGTTGAGTTTAGTCAATATCCAGTCTGCCCAAGCGGTTAATATCGCCGTCGTTGACTCGGGAATTAACCACGCCGTGCTCGGTGGTGTGTTGGAGGCAGGTGGATATGATTTTGTAAACGATGATTCGGATGCATCCGACGACTCCGCAAACCAGCATGGAACCTCAGCAGGCCACGTTGCGATTAATTCGGGGTCTTCCATTACCCTAACTTCCATTAAATCATTCGATCCGAGTTTTAATACCAGCACACAAATACTCGATAATTCATTCAACTACATCGCCACATTAGACGGTGTACAGGTCATCGCACACACTGGCGCTTCTATCTCTAGTACTAGCGTTTCCGCACTCCAAAACGCAGCAAATTCAGGCTCTGGCAAGATCATCGTATTCCAAGCCGGCAACTTCGCTGGCGCCAATCCCGCTGGAGATGCGCAGCAAGTCGCCGCCCTTGATGGGCTTGGTATCGTTGCAGGAGGCCAAGATTATTCAGCGACAAACCTTGCTGGAAACATGAAAGATTTCTATATTGTCGCACCAACCCGTGCGCTGATTTCCGACCTGAACGGCACATCCATGGCGACACCACGAATTGCTGCCGCTGCAGGCACCGTTTTGGGTAACCATCCCTTTCTTTCTCCTCGTCAGGTAGTACAAATTCTTTTTCAATCTGCAGATGACCTCGGGGAGCCTGGGGTGGATGCTGTCTACGGTCATGGCGCATTAAACCTGACTAACGCCTTGAATCAGGTTGGTGCTGGAACCATACCCACAGATACCGGTGGCTCTGGCGGCGGCGGTGGCGGCGGCGGCGGCGCAGGAGCGGCCGCTTTGATATTAGGCGGAGGCTGGGCTTATACCTATTTTAAAAAGGACAAAGTGTTAAAGAAAACGCTAATCATAGATTCTTTTGGACGAGCGTTTAATTTTGATCTTTCGAGAAACGTCTCGGTTCGCGATGATAGCAAACCGTCTATTTTCGCTTTAATGAGCGATCAGAAATCGGATATCACCCGTGTACCGCTGAAAAATAGGGGAGTGAAAAATGGAAACGATGGACAACCAATCGATAGCATAACCTTTGCGTTTGTAAATAAACAGGAAGTTACCCCCAACCTTCGGGCAGCATTTGATTCGAAGTTTGATTCAAACATCAGCTTTCTGCACAATGCCCAAGGCGTTAACTCCAGCTATTCAATGGCACTAAATGCAGACCTGTCGACCAACTTTGGCGCATTGTCTTTTGCAGGCGACAAGCAGCAGCAACCGAAAATTCGCTTTTTCTCCAATGACCTCTTTACTACTCCAGTAATGGGGTATTCATCCCAAGGCTCATCTTTCCAATATGGATGGGGGAAAGATGACGTTAACCGTCGCCTAGGCGTGTCGGTGATCGATGATCAAGCAGAACATGGCCATCAAAGCAATAGCGTGCTTTATGAAACCAGTCTTGAGAAAGAAAACTACCGAATGGGGTTTCAGGTTGGTGCATTAGTTGAGCAAGGCAGCTTACTGGGCGGTTCCTCAGATAGTGTGCTTGGTGTTGAAAATACCAGCACCTACTACCTCGGATTAAACGGCGCCTACAATGTCACTGATGATATTTCTTTATTGGGTGGCTTCTTTCAGGGAGTTTCAACAGTTGAAGAAAGTAAAAACAGCTTGTTGACTGATTTTTCCACTATCCGAACTGAAGGCTACGCGGTTGGTATGCTGATGGACAATCTATTCACTTCCAAGGGTTCTATGGGCCTCTCTTATAGCAGTCCTCTACAAACTACTGGCGGCTCTGCAACACTAACACTCCCAGTGAGTCAGGATACTCGAACCGGCACAATTGGTTTCGAAAGCACCGGACTTTCTTTCGAGAATGGTGACCAAGAAAAAATCTTCGAGGCCTACTACAATTACGAAGTAAACAGAAATAACAATATCTTCACCCATTTCTCCTATACGAAAAACCCCACATCAGAGCCGGAAGCAAATTTGGAAAAAGCGGTGTTCTTTGGCTGGAAACGAAATTTTTAGCTCGCCCACGTTTAAAAAGACATAAGAAGGCCGCTTTAAAGCGGCCTTCTTATGTCTTTTTCTTAGGTGATGGGGTCATGTTCCAGACCCCTAGCAGAGTGTTACAACACTGGTCCAGCAGCAACCAGTTTTTTGCCTTCTTCATTGTCTGCGTACTTTTCGAAGTTCTCGATGAACAGACCGGCTAAATGAATCGCCTTTTTCTCCCATTGCTCTGGATCCTCATAGGTGTTCCTTGGATCAATAATGCCGGAATCAACGCCGACCAAACCAGAAGACGGCACAGCAAGGTTGAAATAGGGGATGGTGGAAAACGATGCCTCCTCAATGGAGCCATCTAAAATTGCATCAATGATTGCCCGAGTATCTTGGATAGAGATTCGTTTACCGCTGCCGTTCCAACCCGTATTAACGAGATAAGCCTGTGCGCCACTCATTTCCATTTTCTTTACTAACTCTTCACCATATCTCGTGGGGTGAAGACTCAGAAATGCCGCGCCGAAACAAGCTGAAAATGTCGGGGTTGGCTCATCAATCCCCCTTTCTGTTCCCGCAAGCTTAGCAGTGAAGCCGGAAAGAAAGTGATATTTGGTCTGTTCCGGGGTTAGCTTTGAGACAGGAGGTAGTACGCCAAAAGCATCAGCGGAAAGAAAAATCACTTTGGTGGCATGCCCCCCTTTGGAAACAGGACGAACGATGTTATCGATGTGATAAATGGGATAAGAAACCCGCGCGTTCTGGGTTTTTGACCCGTCGGTATAATCAATTTCCCCATTCGGATTTACCACGACATTTTCTAATAATGCATCCCGTTTTATCGCACGAAAAATATCGGGCTCGGCCTCTTCATTAAGATCAATGGTTTTGGCATAACACCCCCCTTCAAAATTGAAAATACCATCATCATCCCAGCCGTGCTCATCATCGCCTATCAACTGGCGTTTCGGGTCCGTTGATAACGTTGTCTTGCCGGTACCAGATAAGCCGAAAAAAATGGCGGTATCACCACCTTCTCCAACATTCGCCGAACAGTGCATTGAAGCCATTCCCTTTAAAGGAAGCAGATAGTTCATCATTGAGAACATTCCCTTTTTCATCTCTCCACCATACCAAGAACCCCCAATCAATTGCATTTTTTCGGTGAGATTAAACGCTACAAAATTCTCAGAATGCATTTCCATGGATTCCCAGTCGGCATTTGTGGTTCTTGAGCCGTTCAGAACCACAAAATCAGGTTCGAAGCCCGCCAACTCATCATCACTCGGTCTAATGAACATGTTTTTCACAAAGTGAGCCTGCCAAGCAACTTCGACAATAAATCGAATACTCAATCGCGTATTGGGGTTTGCTCCACAAAAAGCATCGACAACAAACAATCGTTGTCCGCTTAACCTTTCGGTAACCAGGGACTTTAGTCGATCCCAATGCGTTTGGGATAGTGGCTTATTATCGTTCTTGCCCTGATCAGCCCACCAAAACGTGTCTCTAGTGGTATCGTCCCGAACGATATACTTGTCTTTTGGAGAGCGACCGGTAAATATACCTGTGTCCACTGCAATAGCACCCGATTCGGTGAGGTACCCTTTTGCGTATCCTTCAAGACCCAGCTTCGTCTCTTCTTCAAAGAGTAGCTCGTAAGATGGGTTGTAAATGGTTTCGGAGGTAGTTGTAATACCGTATCTGGAAAGATCAATACGTTGGCTAATAGTCATGGAGCAGCTTAGTCGAAGGCGTTAAAATTATTGCTTTAGTCATAATATTTTCTCTCTTTATTTGATAACCAATATACAATGGATATTATAAATGTTATTGATAGTTGTGCGTCCAAATCCTCTTTTACTCAATAATTACGTTTTTTGGTGAATATCGAGATATTTCAGATCCCAAAATGTTGTGAATCAGGCACACTAGCGGTACATTTCGAGTGCTGTTTTATCACTTGGATCACGTATTCAGATCAACTTTTTTAGTAAATAATGTAAGGCAAGTTTCGCATTTATCAATGCGATGAATAGGGCTTAGTTGTAAGCCTCGAGAAAAACCGAAAACAGAGTAAATATTATGAGCCAATGTCCTGTGTGCGACGCCGATCTGACCCTTGGGGACGACATCCTAAAAGGTGAACTATTGGAGTGTGATGATTGCGGCACTGAATTGGAAATCACAAGTGTTGATCCAGTGAAAGTTGACGCTGCGCCGGCGGCGGAAGAAGATTGGGGGCAATAAGAGTCGGCTTTTTACACTCACTCATCCGAAAAGAAGAAAAGCTTCTCGTTACCGAGTTTAAAAAACGCCCAAATGTCGAGCTGGTGATGCTGGATGATCGAGAGATGACGTTCGATCTCAAAAGCCAGCCAGAAGTGGATGTCGTGGTTGAGCGCAGTATTAATCATTCTAGAGCGCTTCACGCGCTCAGACTTTTCCAAAGTCTGGGGATTCCGTGCATTAACACTTATGATGTATCTATGACCTGTGGGGACAAAATCCTTACCGCCGTCGCACGAGACACCTGAGTGGAGGAGATCTTCTCAATACCAAACAGATCCAGCACCTTCTCCACACGACGAGTACTGACCCCGCTGATGTACATCTTTGCCACACACAGCATCAAAGCACGTT
>WLWV01000263.1 GCA_012103395.1 Gammaproteobacteria bacterium | reverse complement strand
GATGGCTCAACATTCAACACCTAATCCAGAAAAACCGGCTTTGGCTTCGTTCGCTACGCTCACTTCGCCTAAGCCAAACGAACATCGCTAAAGAAATAAATTACAGACCTCAGATTACACTACCCTGGTTTAAAGACGTTATTTTCAGATTCAATGTAATTTGAAGTCTAGATACGGCAATGATTCATACCGCTAGAGTGCCAAACAATACCTTGCTCAGCATCATCCAGCAAATGCAACCCTATGTCGGGAACAATAATTCTAGGTTATTTCGTCGAGGCTAGATTGGCAGCGCTGTTGTGTATTTCATCTGCTCGATGGCGAAGCTAGAGGTTACGTTGGACAAATCGATGCGATCAATAATCGTTTTGTATAAAGCATCAAATGCAGCAATATCAGATACCGCGACTCGCAACAGATAATCAACCTCGCCACTCATACGGTAGACTTCCATAATTTCAGGAATAGAAGACATTTCGAATGCAAATTTTTCACTCCATGCCGTATTGTGCTGATCCGTTTTAATCGCAATGAAAACGGTGACATTTGCGTCCACTTTTTCCGGATCCAGCAACGCAACCCTTGCTCGAATGATGCCATTCTTCTCCATTCGCTGGATTCTCTTCCAACAAGGAGTGGGTGACAGGTGAACTTTCTCTGCAATTTCCTTAATGGTCAGGCTTGCGTCCTGTTGTAGGCACTGCAATATTTTTCGATCTACATTATCGATGGAAATATTTTCTTTTTTTTTCATCTTTAAAAAATAAAATGGGTCCAAAACAGAAAACTATACCACATTAGTAGAATTCAATTCTCACGCAATGTCTTTTTTATAGAATGCGCATCCTCCTTGGATTAGTGCAACGAAGTTGTGACATCATGCGCCTGTGCCTAGCCAGCAGCCCCACTAATCTCACCATCACTGTTTTATTCTAGCCGGTCTAACCCCCTTTCTACTGAAACATATTCTGCTGGCTCGAAACCATTAAACCCCGTTGTGGTTGCTGACCCATACGCCCCCATCAAACCAAATTCAACATAATCTCCAACCTTAATATCAGCGCACAAGCGATACGTTGACAATAATTTGTCCACAGGGTCACAAGTCGGACCAAATACTGTCACAGGCTCCCCGTCTTGTTCAAGCTGCACACCATTTCTCCAGAGTCTGATCGGCGTCTGGATTGGCATAATTGATTGCTCCTGCAATCCTCCGTACACCCCGTCGTTAATAAAAACTTCCCCACTCTCACGCACATGAAGTACCCGGGTCAGCAATGATGTACACGGTGCCACTAGAGCTCGGCCCGGTTCACAAAGTAGCTTGGGAGCGTTATCAGGAAAACACTGTGCTACCGTTTGATAAATAGTTTTGAAAAACTCTCTAACAGCCAATACCGCATAATTTTCGTAGCTAACCGGGAAACCACCCCCTACATTGAGCTGTTCAAGGGATATTCTTGCTTGCTTCGCGATAACAGCTGATTCTTGAATATATCGTTTGTAAACTGCCGGCTCACTACACTGGGATCCAGGATGAAATGTTAACGAACATCGAGCACCATGCTTTTTAGCTAACATCAAGAGCGGAATAGCCTGATCAGGGGTGGCACCAAATTTGCTCCCAAAATCATAGGCTGCCCGATCATGCTCTAGTTTGAATCTGACGGTAATTTCAGTGTCGGGCGATAAGTATGGTATCAATGAATTTAGCCCCACAAAATCATCTACCACGAACGATCGCACACCATAAGCGCAACATGCCCGCTCAATATCAACATCGGATTTAACCGGATTATTGAAGTGGAGTCGAGCATCGGGGAATAAAGACCTGACCAACTTAATTTCGTTGATTGAGGCAACGTCAAACGACCCTATGCCTGAACGCCAAAGGGTTTCGAGTATCGCTTTTTTCGGGTTTGCTTTAACCGCATAAGAGACCTCACCGGGAAAAGCTAGTTGAAGACTCCGACTTGTTTGAATCAAACTTGACGCAGCATACAAGAACATCGGTAAATCTGGTGTTTGATGCGCCAGAAGATGTTTAGTATCAATCCAGGGAACTGACGCGGTTGCAGCAGTAGAATTCAAATCGCAAACCTTCTCGTGTTTCATGATAATGCCTTAGGTATAATGAGAAAATTATATCGACCACCATAACCACAATATAGCTACAATACTTGCTATATTGTTGTAAAAAGTAGTTAAAATGACGTATCAAAATGTTAATGTGACTCGATGTGATTACCTCTAAAGACAAGGCACTGATTGAAATTCTTAAGCAAAACGAGAGAAAGCCCATCAGCGAGATTGCAAGAGAACTGTCCGTTTCCAGAACCACTGTCCAACAGAGGCTCATTCGACTGGAACAACAAGGCCACATTGTTGGTTATACGGTGAGACTCGGAGAATCCCTTAGACAAGCCAAGATCAGCGCCCACGTTAACCTAGTCATTGATCCTAATAAGAGCAGCCAAGTCATTGCTACACTGAAAAAGCTTCCGTCCATTGATACTTTATTCTCGGTGAGTGGAAAGGTTGATTTGATTGCCATTATCTCCGTGGACACGCCATTAGAGCTGGATCATCAACTGGACAACATCAGCGCCTTAACTGGCATCAAGTCCACCGAAACATCCATTGTTCTCGGTGTAAAATTTGATCGTCACCTGAGCGGCGAATAGCATTCAAAGTAAAGATTACGCATGAAACTCTTAGAAGTGCCCCTCTTCCTTGAATACTGAATGAACAACCGCATCATCAATCGCAATTCACAAAGGACTCTTTCACAAGCAGGACCGCGATCAACCGTCATCGTCACGATTGTCGTCTTATCCCTATGTGCCATAATCACGGGACTGATCACAGCAGTTGCTGCTATATCATTTGTTGAATCGATGATGTGGCTAAATAATTTACTCACTATACCTGCGAGCAACGCCCATTTTGGCTTTAAAGCCGAAACATGGTATTGGATACTTCTTACCCTGCTGATACCCATATTGGTAGGACTCCTTGTCGGTCAGATCACCCAAAGCATCACCAGTCGAAAATCCCACGGGCTATTGGAGTCTATCAAGGCTGCACACAGTGTCCGGCCCTCTCTTCCTTTGGGAGATGGGTTAAAGTCTGCGGTAGCAACGATTATTTCCATGGGCAGTGGTGCATCAGTTGGGCACTATGGTCCAATCGCACATTTGGGGACGACATTAGGAAGTACATTGACCCGTCTCTTTCGTGCCAATCAGTTCACCGGCACCATTGCTATCGGCTGTGGCGCTGCAGCTGCCATTGCCACAGCGTTCAACGCGCCTTTGGCGGGCATTGTCTTCTCCCATGAGGTCATACTACGGCATCATTCCCTAAGGTCGTTCGCCCCTATCGCCATTTCCGCATCTACCGGCTATTTTGTTTCCCACGTTGTTTTTGATCGACCATCTCTGTTTCAGGTGAGTAGCATTGATCTGATTTACCCACTTGAATATGCGGCGTTTATCTTTATTGGTATCGTAGGGGCCGTTATCGCAACGGGTTTAGTGAAGTCGGTGATTACAGCGAATAAGGTTTCCCTGGCATTACCTGTGAGCAAATGTTTCACCCCCGCGATTGCCGGTCTTTGCCTTGGAGTCACTGCGCTGTGGATGCCAGAAATACTCGACATCAGTAACAAGACACTGAAGTTGACGGTTCTTCACGACGCATTTTCTTCCGTAGACTTGGTTCTGATTTTCATCGCGCGATTCTTGCTCACAGCCTTATGTATTGGATTTGGCTTCGCTGGAGGAATTTTTAGTCCGTCACTACTTATCGGAGCGTTATTTGGTGCCTTTATAGGCATCAATCTGGAGGCCTTCGTTGGCATTGAAAATACCAATATTGCCGTGTATGCCATTTGCGGAATGATGGCAGTAACTAGTCCCATTATTGGCGCCCCACTGACATCCATATTAATCATTATCGAACTCACTGGAAACTATGATTTGGCAACCGCAGCATTAGTAAGCGTGGTGTTTTCTAATCTTGTCGCTTATCGACTGTTTGGTCGGTCTTTGTTTGATTTGCAATTGCGTAACGAGAAGGTAGTGTAATCTGAGGTCTGTAATTTAGCTTTCTATTGCAGCTTCGCTATTGGCTTTGGCGGAGTGAACGTAGAGAGCGAAGCCAAAGCCTGTTTTTCAGGCTTTAGTATTGAATGTTGAGCCA
>WLWV01000262.1 GCA_012103395.1 Gammaproteobacteria bacterium | reverse complement strand
TACCTCGTTGTGTTTTGATATTGTTTGGTAACTACATCAAAACGGGTAACTCTCATTAAATCAACCCTCGCTTCGCTCGGATTGATTTAATACGGTGTCAGATTTGGTCTAAACTTCTACACCTAAAATGAGCAGAAGCGCCCTGAACACCCTTTCCCTCGTGCTGTTAGCCTTCTCCCTCTGTCTTTAAAGCGCAATGCCATGCATCGGATGTCGAGTCTCATGTACCAAGCAACTTTATTTTTATGATTACATACTCCGTCGATACTGCCCACCAACTTCATACAATGCTGACGATATTTCACCGAGTGAACAATATCGAACCGCGTTCATTAATTCGTTAAAAACGTTGTCATATCGAATAGCTGCTTGCTTCACGCTTTCTAATGCCGCTTTGCTATTAGATGCGTGGCGCTGATGAAAATCATTAAGGCGTGATACTTGACTCTGCTTTTCCTCTTCAGTGGATCGGGCAAGCTCAATGGTTTGCTGAGTTTCCACTGCATTGGGATTGAGAAACGTGTTGACTCCGATAATCGGTAAACTGCCATCATGCTTCCGATGCTCATAGAGCATGGATTCATCCTGAATTTTGCCTCGTTGGTAACCCGTTTCCATAGCACCAAGTACACCACCTCGCTCCGAAATACGTTCGAACTCCGTCAGCACCGCTTCCTCCAGTAACTCTGTTAGCTCATTGATGATAAAACTGCCCTGACTGGAGTTTTCGTTCATCGCGAGTCCCCATTCATTATTGATGATGAGTTGAATCGCTAGCGCTCGGCGCACAGAGTCTTCAGTGGGAGTAGTAATGGCTTCGTCAAACGCATTGGTATGCAGACTATTACAATTATCGTAAATCGCAATCAGCGCCTGTAAGGTTGTTCTTATGTCATTGAAATCCAATTCCTGAGCATGAAGTGACCGCCCGGATGTTTGGATGTGGTACTTAAGTTTCTGTGAACGTTCGCTAGCACCGTATCGCTCACGCATCGCCACTGCCCAAATTCTCCGCGCTACTCTCCCCATCACGGTGTATTCTGGACACATTCCATTACTGAAGAAAAAGGAAAGATTTCCTGCAAAGTCATCCACCTTCATGCCCCGAGCCAAATAAGCTTCCACAAAAGTGAATCCATTCGCTAAGGTAAATGCCAATTGTGATATGGGATTAGCTCCGGCTTCCGCGATGTGATACCCAGAAATCGAAACCGAATAAAAATTGCGCACTTGGTTCTGAGTGAAATACTCCTGAATGTCTCCCATCAACTTCAGCGCAAACTCCGTGGAAAAGATACAAGTGTTCTGTCCCTGATCCTCTTTGAGAATATCTGCCTGCACAGTGCCTCTCACATTGGATAATGCGTGGGCGCGAACTTCCTGCCTTTCATCATCATCTGGGGCACGCCCATTGTCACTCATAAACTGGTCAATCTGTTGATCAATGGCCGCATTTAAGAACATCGCGAGAATCATCGGCGCAGGGCCATTAATTGTCATCGAAACCGAGGTTGCGGGGCTGCACAAATCAAACCCGTCATATAACACTTTAAGATCATCCAAAGTAGCAATGGACACCCCTGAATTACCGACCTTCCCGTAGATGTCTGGACGCTCATCGGGGTCACAACCATAAAGGGTTACCGAATCAAACGCCGTAGACAAACGTTTCGCTTTGGAATGCTCGGATAACTTTTTAAAGCGTCGATTCGTTTTAAAGGCATCCCCTTCACCCGCAAACATTCGGGTTGGGTCTTCATTATCTCGCTTAAAAGGAAACACTCCCGCTGCAAAGGGAAAATGCCCCGGTAAATTGTCTAACATCAACCATTTCAAGCGATCGCCGTCATCGTGAAAATCAGGTAAGGAAACCTTAGATACCAGAGTTCCTGACAATGTTTCCCGCTTTAGCTGAGTGCTAATTTCCTTACCTCTGATAACACTAACAAGCTCATCACCACTATAATCGGCTTTCATTTTCCCCCAATTACTCAGCGCTTTTTTCAAATCTGGCTCTAGTGTCGCACTTCGGTCATTAATCAGTTGCTCGATAGATTCAATGGAGACCAAACCATCACCGTCATTCGATGTAGATAACATTTCCTGAGTGGCACGCAGTTGCTGTATTTGCCTCGCAGTACGTGATTGCTTCACAGCTTTCGATTTATATCCCCGAATCGTGTCCGCAATTTCAGATAGGTATCTGGCGCGTTGACTGGGAATAATTTCAGTTTGTGAGGTGGAACATCGGGTTTCAGCCCGGGGAAACCGGTTGTCACGAAGTAAGCGGTCTTGCCCCTGAAACTCTTGTAATATCTGTTGGAATAAAGCGGTCATTCCATCATCATTGAAACGTGCAGCAATGGTTCCAAACACCGGCATTTCGCTAGTCGGTTGAGAAAATGCTTCTCGGTTTCGTTGCACCTGTTTACAAACATCCCGATAGGCATCTGCAGCCCCCTTACGATCGAATTTATTGATCGCTACCACATCCGCGAAATCAAGCATGTCAATTTTTTCAAGCTGACTCTGGGCACCAAACTCTGGCGTCATCACGTACAATGCACAATCCACCAGACTTGATATCCCCGCATTACCCTGACCGATTCCCGGTGTTTCGACGATAATTAGATCGAACCCCACCAATTTGCAAGCGTTAATCATATCGGGCAAATACTCCGGCAGTTCAGCCTTCGAATGACGAGTTGCGACGGATCGCATAAAAATATTCTTATGATTAATCGCGTTCATGCGAATTCGATCACCCAACAAAGCTCCACCGGTCTTTCTTCGGGTTGGGTCAACCGCTAGAATGGCTATTTTCAAGTCATCTCCCAACCCCATTCTGAAACGAAGAATTAGCTCATCTGTTAAAGAAGACTTACCGGCTCCACCTGTTCCAGTAATTCCAAGTATTGGCGTGTTATCGCTGAATTTCACTAACGCATCCTGCATTTGTTCGGCAGCGCCTCGAATCCAAGAGCCATTTTCAATCGCGGTCATCGCATGAGACAACGCTCGCCAGTCGCCATTACGTAAAGGTTCAATACTTTCTGGTGCGTCATCACCGGAATCATATTGGCTCAATTCGATGGTGCGTTGGATCATGCCGTTCAATCCAAGAGCTTGCCCATCTGCGGGGGAATAAACCTTCGTCACCCCATAACGCTCCAATAACTCTATTTCCTCGGGTATGATTACTCCGCCGCCTCCAGCAAAAACTCGAATTTTCTCCCCTCCCCGCTCTTTTAGCATGTCCATCATGTATTTGAGGTATTCGACATGCCCTCCTTGATAGGAGCTGATTGCGATCCCTTGAACGTCCTCCTGCAATGCCGCATTCACAATTTCTTCTACCGAACGATTGTGACCAAGATGAATCACTTCTGCACCGCAAGACTGCAAAATTCGACGCATAATATTAATGGCAGCATCATGTCCATCGAATAGGCTCGCTGCGGTTACAAATCGAATGGGAAGCGGATTGCTGGGAGCTAAGTCTGAAGAGGAAGTCAATTTTTTCTCGCCTAAATACACGGATTCTGGTACGGTAACAACTTACATCACGTTTACGTAAACGTCAATTTTTCGAAAAGAAAAAGAGACCAAAAATGTGGCCGCTACCCCGTTTTTCTCCACAGAAGATCCTTATCCTTAAATCACAACTCGCTTGAGCAACTCTATTTAGTGGCCAAAGAAATCACTTACTCCATTTCCCAACTAGCAAAACATTTCGATATCACACCTCGAGCGATCCGGTTCTATGAGGATCGAAAGCTACTTTCGCCAGAAAGACATAACTCCCATCGAATTTATAAAGAGGGTGATTTAGTCAGGCTAAAGCTAATTCTCAGAGGGAAGCGGTTAGGGTTTTCCCTCGAAGAGATACGAAAAACCATGGAGCTCTACGATACAGAACCTAATGAAAAAACACAGCTTCTATTTGTTTTGGACACTATTTCCATCCACCGTCAAGAACTGGAGACTCGTCAGCAAGATATCCGCGAGACACTCAATGAAATGAAAACAGTATCAAACCGAATCAAAAAGAAGCTAAAAGAATTGGATTGACGTGAATAAATTGCGCTAAATAGGTAGTGTACCCTGAGGTCTGTAATTTATTTCTTTAGCGATGTTCGTTTGGCTTAGGCGAAGTGAGCGTAGCGAACGAAGCCAAAGCCGGTTTTTCTGGATTAGGTGTTGAATGTTGAGCCA
>WLWV01000261.1 GCA_012103395.1 Gammaproteobacteria bacterium | reverse complement strand
TTGATTGGTTGGATAAATGGACAGCTTGCTCTGTAGAGCCTAATTCTTCACCCTTCTGATTCGATTAGAAGCTCGATTCCCTCTGAAGATCACAACCTATTCAATCTATGGATGTCCTAGAATTGCAACCTATTCAATCTATGGATGTCCTAGAATTTCCATCCTAGAATTTCCTAATCTGGCTCTAGGTTCTGCTCAATGGAATGACAAATGAACGTGCGGGATACGCCCAAGCCGTCCGCTATTTTGTTGAGTACCCTGCGTTCGCTGTCGATTTGGTTCCCATTGGCTTTGGATACGATGCAAAGGTCACGCATTACCTGCATTTTTTGGGTCATACTGGCGAGCTCGTTCATTTTTCCGATTCGACCATCGAGTTTTCCTTTTATGATGTCAATGTTTAGGCGATCATTGAATTCACCCTTTCCGAAGAACTTTTCGAATACGGCAATTTCATCTTCACTAATTTCGCCATCCGCATGGGCCACACTGATGGCGCCGGCGAACAGTAGCCGCTGCATGGCAGTAGCCGTATCTGTTCGGCCGTCGAGATAGCTCGGCTCCATCATGCCCATCAGTTTTTGTACGCCAACTTCCAACTCCTGCACTGTGGTACCTTTTTCATCGACCAAACAGGACTCATGGAACAATTTTAGCGCCCGAACCCGGAGTGGGCTGAAGGGATGGGTCGAGAACCAGTCTTCCTGAGGAGCTCCTTGACCGGGTTCTTCATCTTCAATTCGCATTTCGTCGACTTGTTTCAGAAAATCATCAAGGCTGAATTCAATCACTTTATCACTGAGGCCCGACGCCAACTTAAATAGGGATCGGGCCACTCCATCTAAATCTTGGGCACATATTGCACCGGCTCGGTCGGCGGAGATTTCCGCATTTCGCGACCAAGCGAATAAGTCCAACGCAAGTCTTGGGTCTGGTCTTTGTTGTCCCTTTAGAAGATAGCCAATCGGAATATCATGATGTTGGTACACGTGATGACCGAATTCATGCCCAATGACAAATTTGAGTTCGCTGCCTTGGAACGCTTCCAATAAGCTTGAGGAGAACATGACAAACAGCTGACCGTCTTCAGGCTTAAAACAAGCGGCATTGAATTGGGGACTGGAATACACATAAAGTTCCAGTGGGATATCCATGCCAAGGGTCTCTACGCATTCATCGGCCATTTTATGTATCTGAGGTGCCATGGTTCGACTCAGGCGCACCGAAGTGGCGAGTAAACGGCGACGGGTTCCCATGGGGCCATCTTCTTCGGCCTTTTTTATGTATTCATTGACCTTGATGACGTCCGGGTTTTTCAGCAGGGCTTCATACATCTCCTGATCGTTTTCGTATCGAATGGACTTCGCGTTCATAGTTGAGTTTGTTTTAAATTGATATAGACAAACGGGTTAAATCGTCTCTGGAGAATCGATTGTAACCCGATAGGTCGCTTTTTTCGGCCTACTTTATTTCCAGTTAAGTGTGGCGGTATTACTCACTTCACATTCTAGCTATCGCTACGTTCATTGGTCTCTGACGAATATAGACCATCGAGCCATCATTCTGGTTCCTTAAGTTTCTTTTTACTTTCGCTTTACGTTTTTCTCTCTCATTTTTTTGAACAATCTTCGTGTCTCAACGCTACTACCATCATTGAAAGAACCGAACCAACGGTCCATTGGGAGTTCTAAGTTACCGTAGTTACAGCTGAAATAGCGGTGATGCAATTGATGGAAGAACGTGGAAATAGTCACCCTCCCTGATTGGCCCACAACCAGTGACTCATAGCCTGAATGTGATGTCGCAGTCGCTAGGGTCAGCCAATAGATGTGGAACAACATGTGTATTGGGTTGGACGGTATTATCAAATGGATCAACAATGAGGAAATGTAAATCAGATGTTCCACTGGGTGCATAGATAGACCTGACCAAGGGCCAATGGTGACATTACGATGATGTACCGAATGAAATCGATCATACATCGGCTTCCAATGTAAAAATCGATGGGCCCAATAAAAATGGAATGAATACCAGATACCGATCAGGGGAAACCACAACACAAACCAGATCGGATTTTCTGCAAAAGTGATAAACGGAGCATAACCATTGGCATAAGCCAGCCAGAAGCCCACTTCGTACATTGACCAAATACTAACCCCGCTCACCAATACCCAGAACACATTGTCTCGTAGTTGCTGGCCCCCGAGAAATTTGTCATTTTGCTCGGTTGGGCGTATGCGCATAAACCGATAAGCATTATCCTGCTTAGACCACGTGTATAACCATAGGTGCAAGGCCGTGGCGAATACAGTCATCATAATCATGTTTCTTACCCAAACCGCCATTATTCAATCCGCCCCAAGGGTGGTGGTCTCCTGCAGTGGCGGCTGAACCCACAGCGTCACCACAGTCGCTATCAATAGATAACCCCCAAGTTCCGTCACAGGTAACCAGGCACTGACGAACCACTTAAGGACCTCGATGGGTTTCACTGGAAACGAAAATAAAGGGGAATATTGAATAGGGATATCTGGATGCCAATTCCAGCTTTTGCTTTCACCCGCGGGTGTTCCGGCCACCAATTCCTCGCCGATCTTAGCTGTTCTACTCTCTGTCATCTTTTTTCTCTCTTTTCGCCACATACGATCAGAAAAACATACCTTTTCCATCATGCCAATGCTTGATACACCGTGTTGCGGAAATCACGACGCCCCGCGTGGTGTAGCGAAGGAATAAACTGTTGCATCAGGATCCCAATGAGCTGTTCTTTGGGATCAATCCAACAATAGGTATCTGCCATTCCACCCCAACCGAAATCACCAGTACTCCCCAGAGTACCCGATTTCGTGGCATCGAGATTGACGCAGAATCCAAGGCCGAAGCCATAACTTGTCAACAACTGAGGAACAATACCGTTATAACTGAGCGGAAGTAAGGTGTGATCCAAGTGGTTTTGCGTCATCCACTCCACTGTTTTCCGACCAAGAATCCGGTGATCATTCAAGACACCGCCATTTAGTAACATTCGAGCAAATTTTAGATAATCTCGAGCAGTGGACACAAGACCTGCACCACCAGAAAACAACCGGAGTTTATCGTTATGGCGGTAGTCAATATAGGATAGTCTGTCGTTCTGTCTTAGTACTGCCATGGATTCATCACCCTTTAGGCCATAGAGCGTGGCAAGTTTGTGGGCCTTCTCTGCGGGAACAATGAAACTCGTGTCAGACATTTCCAGTGGATCGAAGATTTGTTGCTCCATGAATTCAGCTAAGGATTGGCCACTGATCAACTCCACCAGATAACCACAAATATCGGTTGCTACACTATAGTTCCAGCGACTTCCAGGTTGAAAGAGAAGGGGAATCTGAAAAATGTCCTGTAGCAAATCGGCGAGCTTTCCGGGGGGGCTATCGGTACGCCACAATTCGTCATACTGCTTTTCAACCGGATGAGTATCGGGACTAAATCCGTAGCTAAAACCAGCCGTATGGGTGAGTAGATGACGAAAGCTGATCGGATGACGCAATGGTTCCAGTTTTCCCTCTTCACCATAAACCCGAAGGTCGGCCATCTGCGGAATCCATTTTTCTACCGCATCGTCTAGCTGAAAAAACCCTTTTTCCAGCAGTGACATTAACGCTACGCTGGTAATGGCTTTGGTCATCGAATAAATACGAAATAGCGTATCGTCTTCGATGGGTGTTTGACTTGCCGTGTTGCGATAACCGACCTGATCGAAAAAGACTTCTTGGCCTCGGTGAAAAACCAATGCTTGCATACCTGCGGATTTTCCGCTGTCGATGTACTGCTGCATGAATTCGGAAATCCGACTAAGACGATTGCTGTCCAATTTATAAGTTCTCCACGTTTATGTCGATCCACCGGTTTTATGTGAGTCTTTTCGTTTCATTGTGGAGCGGTAATCTTAAATTAGTGAACACATTCCTTTAAGCAACATCTATTCATACAGGCCATTTTGAACATAACCACACTAAAAATCCATCTAGATTTACCATTAAGCGTGAAACTCTTTCTCTCTGCAACATTACGGCGCATCTTTCAAATCCCATCGACAGCCCAACCCCCACTGCAATACAGTGTCATTTTGAATCAAATTTGGTAGTGTAATCTGAGGTCTGTAATTTAGCTTTCTATTGCAGCTTCGCTATTGGCTTTGGCGGAGTGAACGTAGAGAGCGAAGCCAAAGCCGGTTTTTCAGGCTTTAGTATTGAATGTTGAGCC
>WLWV01000260.1 GCA_012103395.1 Gammaproteobacteria bacterium | reverse complement strand
TACCTCGTTGTGTTTTGATATTGTTTGGTAACTACATCAAAACGGGTAACTCTCATTAAATCAACCCTCGCTTCGCTCGGATTGATTTAATACGGTGTCAGATTTGGTCTAAACTTCTACACCTTAGGTTATTCGATTTCTGTGTAGGACAGCGACAGGCTGGACTGGTCTCCATCAGGATACGTTGTCTCTATGAACCAAATTTCGATGCCACTTCCTGCTAGCACAATTTGTTCGATCTTATCCTTAATAACACCGGGTTTGGGCAGTAGAAGCAAATCCCACTCGGACTTGTCACCCGACAATCTGATGTCATAATCTTCCTCAAGAAATACTCTGTTACCGGCGAGTATCGCCAGTACACTACCGACAGTGGAACTCAGCAACGAGTTTGAGCTAATAGAATAACGCTGACTCTCCACAGCCTCTTCCTTTTTTCCACCTAGCGTGGTTTTCTCTATCGTCAGTACATCGCCGTCGATTAAAATGCTCTCAAACACAGGGTTTACTATGGTTTTTTTCATGTAGTCAGGAGCACGATAGACAATGGTGCCTGAGGATTCCAAATCAACTGTCAACAACATGGATTTCTTTTTCTCAACAAATTCAAGACTCGCCATCTCCACCTTGGATAATCGATCAAGCAATTCATCAATGTCCCAGTCGCTACTTGCTGCGGCACCGACGGAAACGATAGTCGTCAATACCCCAACTAAAAGGCTTCTTGCTAACGAACAGAAAGATCTAAGTATAGTCATGTGGTAGGTATTACCTATTTGGCCTTTTGACCGATTTATCGCCGAAATGAGAACCCATTACAGATATGTAGTTAGTCACATTCAAAGACACAGAAGTTCCCAAAAGAATCGAGTGGCGGATTATAGTTTTAACTCCATCCGATAAACAGCACCAAACTGAAGTTCTGACACACCATTTCCTATTATTTGAAAGAAAAAGCGATGTCTCACCGCTCTAGGACTGCACAATGAAAAAGAGACCTAAGAGCTTTACTACTAACCCCCCGCGACAAATAAACTATATTAACGGCTTTGTATACAGTTTAGGGAAAAATGCAGAAACACTAATTGTTATCAGTGTCAGTAAAATAAAAGCGCCACCTTGATGAATAACGCCCAAATGGACAGGCACTCGGGCAACCAGTGTTGATATTCCCAGTAAAACCTGAAAACAACCCGCCAAAATGATAACCGCACCAAGATAAGTGACAAATCGTAGTGCTTTTAGACGAATCAGCGCAATCCCATATAAACAAACAATCAGCAACACCAATATCGCCAACCACCGGTGTACAAACTGAATTGTCACCGGGTTCTCTGTCAAGTTTTTCCAATATGGTAAAAGGTCAAACATCTGACTAGGAATCCATTTATTTCCCATAAGGGGAAACGTATTGAAAATAAAACCGGCCTTTGTCCCGGCTACGAATCCACCCGTGGTCATCATTAACAATATGATTATCAATACACCCATTCCTGAATATTTCAAAATTGGCGAATCAGGCATTGTCAGATCGGGCAGTAAGCCCGTAATCACTCTGAACATGTACCCATAGATCAAAGCGGCTATCATAAAGTGTAGCGTCAAACGATACTGGCTTACGTGTGGATCATCAACCAACCCGCTTTTTACCATGTACCAACCAATACCGCCTTGCAGCGCACCTAGCAGCATCAAACAACACAACCTCGGCAATAGCGAGGTTGTGATTCTTTTCGTAGCGACAAAGAAAACGAACGGTAAAATAAAAGCGATTCCGATCAATCTACCCAATATGCGGTGTGCATACTCCATTAAGTAGATAAACTTAAATTCGGACAAGGTCATACTAGAGTTAATCAGCAGGTATTCCGGAAACTGTTGATACTGCCCGAACACCTTCAGCCAACCGCTTTGCCCCAATGGTGGAATCACCCCCATCAACAAATTCCATTCCACCATAGATAACCCAGATCCGGTTAGTCTTACTGTTCCACCAAGAATGACCATGCAGAAGACAAGCGCGCCGCATCCAACCATCCAAGTCAAAACCAACAATCGATTTTTATCAGTCATCTCCTCGGACAACGAAATCATAAGCAATAAGCCACTAGAAACAAAAAAACACTCGAAAGAAGATATCTCGTTTCATTTCACAAAGATTAGGATTCCCACTTCTCGAAGGCTAAGGAGCAGTTGGTTCCACCGAAACCGAAGCTATTACTCATAGCAAGCGTCAAATCTACGTTTTCCATCTTTTCTGTCACCACCGAGAAGCCTTCCGCCTTTTCGTCAAGGTTCTCTATATTTGCACTAGCAGCAATAAAGTTATCTTGCATCATCAAAAGTGTATAAATAGATTCGTTAACTCCAGCTGCGCCTAATGCATGACCGCTTAACGACTTGGTTGAACTAATATAAGGGCTGTTTGAGCCAAAGACTTCTTTGATTGCTTCAAGCTCTTTTCCATCACCTACCGGTGTACTAGTACCATGGGCGTTGATATACTGGATTGTTTTCTCTGAGGATATCGTCGACATAGCTTGTTTCATGCATCTTACCGCCCCTTCTCCCGAAGGCTGCACCATGTCATATCCATCCGAAGTAGCGCCATATCCAACTAGTTCCGCATAAATTGTCGCTCCCCTCGCAAGCGCATGATCAAGGTCTTCGAGAACAACCACTCCGGCCCCACCTGAAATTACAAATCCATCACGATCTTGATCATAGGGTCTGGATGCTCGTTCAGGTTCGTCATTGTACTTTGACGATAAAGCGCCCATACCATCAAATAAGACCGACATGGTCCAATGTAACTCTTCACCACCGCCAGCAAACACGACATCCTGCTTACCAAACTGTATTAATTCAGCGCCATGACCAATGCAATGGGCACTGGTTGAACAGGCAGAGCTAATGGAATACGAGATACCTTTGATTTTAAAAGCAGTTCCAACACAGGCAGGAACGGTACTTGCCATGGTCTTGGTAACCATATAGGGTCCAACACGCTTGACCCCCCTTTGTCTCAGCGTATCTGCCGCAATAACAATATTCTCTGGAGAAGCACCACCCGTGCCTAGGAGTAACCCAGTGCGTTCATTCGAAATGATATCTTCAGTCAAACCAGCGTGTTCGACAGCTTCTTGCATTGCAAGATAGCTATACGCTGCGGCGTCTCCCATAAATCGATACAGTTTTCTATCGATAAGTGACTTCGCATCGATATCAACCGCACCATGAACATGACTTCTCATGGCCAAGTCTGCATACTCCGAACAATGAACGATACCGGAACGACCATCCTTGAGCGATTTAGCTACTTCACCCTTGTTATTTCCTAAACTTGAAACTATTCCATAGCCTGTAATAACTACACGCTTCATAGTGACCTCAATATTTTAAAGTTAATGAATAAGTACTCTTAAGTGAAGCACTCAAGGCCCCGCATGATGAATTGCATTCATAACTCGAGATAAGAAAAGTGCAATACGCCAAAAACCATTACACTGAAAACACGATTCGTCAGAAAGCTGACGCATTTTTGAACAACCCGACTCTTAGATCATTGCAGGTATATACTAATTTTCCATCCACAGAAACCGTTCCATCAGCGATGCCCATAATTAGCTTTCTCATCACTAGTCGTTTAAATTCAATGTTATAAACTACCTTTTTGGACTCCGGTGTAATTTGCCCGGTGAACTTGATCTCACCTGAACCAAGCGCTCGACCATGCCCCTGCCCTCCACGCCATCCCAAAGAAAAACCAACCAATTGCCAAAGGGCATCCACTCCCAAGCACCCTGGCATAACCGGGTCGCCTTCAAAATGGCATCCGAAAAACCACAAATCAGGGGTAATATCTAATTCAGCGACCACCACTCCTTTGCCGTGCTCACCTCCATCTTCATCAATTTTCGTAATCCGATCAAACATCAACATATTTGGCAATGGCAGTTGAGCATTGCCTGGACCAAATAGCTCCCCATGTCCACATGACAATAGCTCATCTCTTGTGTAGCTGCTTTTTTTATTATTCAAGTGCTTCTCTTTAGTATTCGTAAAATTAAGTACGTTGATTCTAACTCAGACTACACATGCTTTCACATCTAGGTTTACAAAGAAAGATTGTGCAACCCTACGTCTGTAACTTTGATTTAGGTTGAGTCATTATCGTCGTTCCACACGATATATCGCTTGTCGGCATTGCTCCATTCATCGTCAATCTCGACGAGGATGGCACTGACAA
>WLWV01000259.1 GCA_012103395.1 Gammaproteobacteria bacterium | reverse complement strand
CAACATTCAATACTAAAGCCTGAAAAACCGGCTTTGGCTTCGCTCTCTACGTTCACTCCGCCAAAGCCAATAGCGAAGCTGCAATAGAAAGCTAAATTACAGACCTCAGGGTACACTACCAAATATCTCTTTTTTACAAAAGCAATAAACAACACAACACATTGATGAGAGGAGTAGATATGAAATCAAAAAACAACATTCAACGTATAGTAAAAAGCTTGGTGCTTGCATCAACATTGGGATTGTCCAGTGTTGTAAGCGCCGGAGAAGTAGAAGTGCTTCACTTTTGGACATCTGGGGGCGAAGCGAAGTCCGCTGCTGCGCTGAAGGAGTTACTAGAAGCGAAAGGGCATCAGTGGAGAGATTTTGCTGTTGCTGGCGGCGGCGGTGATGCGGCCATGACCGTACTTAAGTCTCGCGCTGTTGCTGGTAATCCACCCACCGCCGCACAAGTAAAAGGCCCTTCAATCCAAGAGTGGGGAAATGAAGGAGTATTAGCGAACGTTAGCGCCGTTGCAGCAGAAGGCGATTGGGATAACCTGTTACCTAGCGTCGTTGCAAACGTGATGAAATACGAAGGTGATTATGTCGCCGCTCCCGTCAATGTTCACCGCGTAAATTGGCTATGGGCAAACCCTGCAGTTTTCGAACAAGCGGGTGCAGCGCTTCCTAACACTTGGGATGAGTTTTTTGATGCTGCTGACAAAATCAAAGCAGCGGGACTTATCCCTTTTGCTCATGGGGGTCAGCCTTGGCAAGATTTCACTGTATTCGAATCCATTGTACTTGGTACCGGCGGTGCAGATCTTTATAACAAGGTATTCGTTGAACTGGACGAAGCATCGATGAAAAGCGATGGCATGAAAAAGTCGTTCGAAATCCTCCGCCGCCTGAACGACTATACCGATGCGGGCTCTCCTGGTCGCGACTGGAATGTGGCTACGGGGATGGTTATTGAAGGCAAAGCTGCAATGCAGGTGATGGGTGACTGGGCGAAGGGTGAATTCACCAATGCCGGAAAGATGCCAGGTAAAGACTTTGTGTGTATGGCCGCCCCAGGCACCGCAGATGCATTTACTTTCAACATCGATAGCTTTATCTTTTTTGATCAATCAGACAGTGGAGCGCGTGACGCACAGAATGCCCTTGCTGCTACCATTATGGAACCAGAGTTTCAGCAAGTGTTTAACGTTGCAAAAGGCTCCATACCTGCTCGTCTTAACATGCCCAGAGAACCGTTTGACGCATGTGCACTAACTTCCATGGATGATTTCGTGAAGACAGCAGAAACCGGTGGTTTGGTTCCAAGTGTCGCCCATGGTATGGCTGCTTACAGTGCGGTCGCTGGTGCGATGTCAGACGTGGTTACCAAATTCTTCAACAGCGATATGTCGGCAGAAGATGCAGTTGCCGCTTATGTTACTAACGTAATGGAAGCGAAGGCATCTTTATAGTCACTTATAAGGACATGCCCTAAATTGGGCATGTCCTTAGGTTTCATTGCGTACACCACATACCCGGGCAGAATATTCGCCACCGTGCTGGAAAGAACGAGATTTAGACTATGACAAAGAACTCGAAAGCAGATCCGAAACTCTCTTCGAGGTTCGCCGACATGCTGCCAAAGATTGTGGTTGCGCCGACTTTTGCCATGGTATTGGTTTTCGTTTATGGGTTTGTTATCTGGAATGCCTGACTTTCTTTTACAAAATCTCGTCTTCTACCAAATTACAGATGGGATGGGCTCAAGGCATACGAGCGTTTGTTTAGTCTTGACCGATGGGACGTAGCCTATACAAACCTAATCAAATTCAGCGTCTGTTTCATTATTCTCTGTGTTCTGATTGGACTCTTCCTTGCCATCCTACTTGACCAGAAAATCAGAGTCGAGGGCGCACTTCGCGCGATGTACCTCTACCCCATGGCCTTGTCATTCATCGTGACCGGCACAGTTTGGAAGTGGATATTGAACCCTGAATTTGGTGTGGAACGGATTGTTCAAAATCTAGGGTTTGAATCATTTACCTTTGATTGGTTAGTTAATCCCGAAATGTCAATTTATACCGTCGTCATCGCCGGTATTTGGCAATCCAGCGGATTCGTCATGGCGCTCTTTCTCGCTGGGCTACGAGGCATCGATAACCAAATTATTCATGCCGCGTCGATAGATGGAGCGAGTTTGCCCACCATATACTGGCGCATCATCATTCCAGGTTTAAGGCCTGTGTTTTTCAGCGTTCTGATCATCCTTTTACACATTGCGATCAAGAGTTTCGACCTAATTATTGCATTGAATAACGCCGGACCGGGCTATTCTTCAGATGTTCCCGCGACATTTATGTACACCTATTCGTTTTCAAGAGGTCAAATCGCGATCGGTTCCGCTAGCGCAACCATTATGTTAATGGTCATCATTGCCATCGTGGTCCCCTATCTTTATTCCGAGCTACGGAGCGAAAAACATGCGTAAGTATTTCGACAACCGTCGACTCGGCCGAATTTTCATCTATACCATACTTGCGCTTTTCGCCGCATACTCTTTATTCCCGCTTTACATCATGGTCATTACGTCATTTAAGACCATGGCCGAAATCCGCGGCGGTGGTATTCTACTACCACCGGGAACTTTGAATCTTGAATCCTGGACCATCGCTTGGTCAGGCAGTGGGGAATGCACCCAGGGTGTCGCGTGCACAGGTATGAAGGGATACTTTGCCAATACACTTCTCATGGTAATCCCAGCTGTTGGGATTTCTACACTACTCGGGGCCTTGAACGGGTATGTATTAACCAAATGGCGATTCAGAGGAAGTAATCTACTGTTTGGAATGTTGTTGCTTGGGTGTTTTATCCCGTTTCAGGTCATTCTCCTTCCCATGGCTCAAGTGCTTGGTCAGCTCGGGCTGTCTGGTTCTTTGGTGGGTTTGACCTTTGTTCATGTGGTTTATGGACTCGCTTTTACGTCATTATTCTTCCGCAACTACTACATCACCGTCCCTTCAGAACTGATACAGGCTGCCAGAATTGACGGTGCTGGGTTTTGGCGTATCTTCTTGCGAATTATCTTGCCCATTTCCGCCCCGGTGTTTGTGGTTTCAGTCATCTGGCAGTTCACACAAATATGGAATGACTTTTTGTTTGGCGTTGTGTATTCGGACAGTCAATCTCAACCGATCATGGTTGCCCTCAACAACCTCGTGAACACTTCAACCGGTGTTAAACGATACAACGTGGACATGGCTGGTGCACTGATCGCGGGTCTGCCAACCCTGATTGTCTATGTGATTGCGGGCAAATTCTTTGTCCGTGGCTTGACGTCCGGTGCTGTCAAAGGGTAGCGACTTGTACCGACAGTCTTTGACAATGCAATCAATTCATCATAATCCGATTCAACTTGGAGCATAACTCATCCGATGCAACCCCTCGTTATAAAAAATGTAACCAAATCGTTTGGCTCTTTAAACATATTGAAGAACATCAATCTGAGTGTTGGCGCTGGGGAATTTCTGATTCTGGTGGGGCCCTCGGGCTGTGGAAAGTCCACACTGCTTAGCATCATAGCCGGACTTGAAAACCCAACCGCTGGAGAGATACATATAGGCGATCGAAACGTCACCGATATCCCTCCTAAAGATCGAGACATTGCGATGGTTTTTCAGTCCTATGCTTTATATCCCAACATGAGCGTCAGGAAGAACATATCTTTCGGCTTAGAAATACGAAAAACCCCTAAAAATGAGATCAGTCAAACCATTGACCGTGTTGCGAAACTACTCCAAATGGAACACTTACTTGATCGCAAACCCTCTCAACTATCCGGGGGACAACGACAACGGGTCGCAATGGGTAGAGCCTTGGCGAGAAACCCCAGTTTATTTCTGTTTGATGAACCACTAAGCAATCTAGATGCGAAACTGCGAGTAGACATGCGCGCTGAAATCAAAAAGCTCCATAAATCCATGGGGACCACCATAGCCTATGTAACCCATGATCAAATTGAAGCCATGACCCTCGGAGACCGCATTGCGGTCATGAACGAGGGAGTCATACAGCAATTTGGTTCACCCCAAGAAGTGTATGACGAACCCGATACCCTGTTCGTTGCCGGCTTCTTAGGGTCACCCTCCATGAACTTTATTCCAGCCACCATTTCCACTGATGGCAAAAGACTGTCGCTCAGGTAGTGTACCCTGAGGTCTGTAATTTATTTCTTTAGCGATGTTCGTTTGGCTTAGGCGAAGTGAGCGTAGCGAACGAAGCCAAAGCCGGTTTTTCTGGATTAGGTGTTGAATGTTGAGCCATC
>WLWV01000050.1 GCA_012103395.1 Gammaproteobacteria bacterium | reverse complement strand
AGGCTTGTCAGTGCCATTCTCGTTGAGATTGACGATGAATGGAGCAATGCCGACAAGCGATATATCGTGTGGAACGACAATAATGACTCAAACTAAACCGAAGTTACAGACGTAGGGTTGCACAATCAAATGCGATGGGGCTGCTGGCAATGGCAACGCCTGCGGTGAATGCTCCAATTTCATAAGACAACCCTACCGTTTCAGCAAGCTGTGCGATGCCTAGACACCAGCCAATGGTGATGAGAAAAATATATTCTTGGATACGATCAAACTTGAGGAACAATCGAAGGATGATCCATTTCTGTCCAGCCCATGCGACGAATCCAACCAGCGGTAGCGCAGCAAATAGCAGCGCGATATCAACTAAGGGCAATCCATCTTCTCCAGCGCCTTGGATCACCAGCATGGAAATGATGGCAATCAAATCCTGAAGCAGTAGAACACTGATAATGACCTCACCGGTATGTCTGTGATGGAGCACCGTAGTGGGTAACAATTTAAGGCCAATGATGGTACTGGAGAAAGAGGCCGAGATCCCGATAATTAAAACGTCGACTATTCCCAAGCCCCAGAGCCAGGCCACCATGGAAGCGGCACCACCAAAAATGGAGGTACAAAAAAGAGTGATCAGCGTTGTTTCCCTGAGTAGCTGGAAAAGCTTTTGTGGCGACAGATTCAAACCGAGAAGAAACAGCAGAAAAATAATTCCAATTCTGGCGATGTCCTGAATCAAGTCCGCGTCTGTGACGAGCGCCAGCCCCCAAGGGCCAAGAATAGCGCCTAATGCAAGGTAAGCGACGAGCATTGCCTGCCGCAAATACAGTGCGATAGTTGCCATGATGGCCGCTCCTGTAAAAATCAGGAAGATCGAGAAAACAATCGAATCACCGTGCATCAAAGAAGCTTCTATAAAGTAATTTCAAAATACGTCTGGGCGGCCTTGGTTGGTAGATAAAAGCGGCGAGGTTAAGACACGAAATCCACGGCCACAATATTAAGGAACCTCTGCAAAAGTCTGTTATCTTCGGTTTCAAAGTGGATACTCGCACACTACAATACCACTGAATCTACAAACAAGCGATAACCATCCCATAGCGATCTGAAATGACCCAAACCAATGAAAACAAGCTGACCCATTTTAATGAACAGGGTGATGTCCACATGGTCGATGTTGGCGGCAAGCAAGTGACCGCAAGAAAAGCAATTGCAAAGGGAACCATTACCATGATGGCGAATACACTTTCCATGGTTGAACAGGGTGATCACAAAAAAGGGGATGTACTTTCTATCGCGAGGGTCGCGGGTATTATGGCTGCGAAGCGTACTTCTGATCTGATCCCCTTATGCCATCCGATTATGTTGACCAAAGTCGCGATTGATCTTTCTTTGGACAAGGAAAAGAACGCGATTCATTGTGAGGCGACCACCGAGACCAGTGAGCGAACCGGTGTGGAAATGGAAGCGCTTACTGCGGTACAAACTACGCTACTCACCATCTATGATATGTGCAAATCTGTGGATCGTGGGATGGAGATAAATGGAATTGGGCTGATTCATAAATCCGGCGGAAAATCCGGAGTCTGGAATCGAGACTAAGATTTTCTGGTTGGTGTTTAGTGGGCTAGCTTGAGAGAGCGGTTTTTCGTCTATCGAGTGAAACGAGAAAGTATCAAAAGAGAAAGTATATGAAGCAAGACGAGACGCCGGTATCCTGTGGTTTTGACCCTATGTCAATTTCTGCTGATCAGGCAACAAAGAAAATCATTGAAGCGATTACGCCGATTACGGTGGTTGAAACGGTGTCCATCAGGGCCTCACTTGGGAGAATATTGGCGAAAGATTTGTGTAGCACAGTAAACGTCCCGAACCACACAAATTCAGCAATGGATGGGTATGCGGTTCGTGGCGTTGATTTGCCGTCTGTGGGATCAAAAACCTTTCCCGTGTTGGGGGCCTCCTTTGCAGGCAAGCCTTTCGATGGCCAAGTGGGACCCGATGAATGTGTTCGAATAATGACAGGTGCGGTCATGCCCGATGGGACAGATAGCGTTGTCGTACAGGAAAGGGTGCAAAAGGAAGGTGATGCGATTAGCATCCAGTTCGGTGAACGTAAGGGAGACAATGTACGTTATGCGGGAGAGGATCTGAAAAGTGGGGATATTGCTATTCCGGCAGGCATTCGACTTGGCGCATCTCATCTTGGCCTTGCCGCATCGCTTGGATTTGCTGAGCTGCCGGTAATTCGTCGTCCGAGGGTCGCATTTTTTTCTAATGGCGATGAGTTGAAACCCATTGGTACGACTTTGGAAATTGGTGAGCTCTATGACTCCAATCGATACACATTGTATGCCATGTTAACTGATATGGGCGTCGAACTGATTGATCTGGGCGTTGTTAAAGACGATGAAGACGATATCGCCCAAGCCTTTGTTACCGCTGCGGATTGTGCTGATATGGTCATCACATCTGCAGGAGCATCTGTGGGGGACGCAGATTACGTTAAACAGACGTTGGATAAATTAGGAGATGTCAGTTTCTGGAAGGTGGCGATTAAGCCGGGGCGACCACTCTCATTTGGCCGGGTTCGCGACAGCCTGTTTTTTGGATTACCAGGTAATCCGGTGTCGGTGATGGTAACGTTTCAGCTGTTCGTCAAGCCGGCACTTAGGCAATTAGCAGGTGAAAAATATTCGGTGCCGCTCAGACTAAATGTTAAGACACGCTCGAAGTTAAAAAAGCGATCTGGTAGAGCAGAGTACCAACGGGGGATTTTGTCGCTAAATGAAAATGGAGAAACAGTGGTAAGTTCAACAGGGGAACAAGGGTCCGGGATTTTGAGTTCCATGAGTTTAGCGAATTGCTACGTGATTCTACCCACCGACTCAGTGGGAGCTGACATTGGCGAATGGGTTGAGGTTCAGCCTTTTGATCATGTCTGTTAATCCAGAACTTGTTCGGTGGGACGAAAAGTATCGCCATGGAGTAACCCCATTTTTCATTGAGCCCAAAGGTGAATCGGAGTTAGTGGATTGGTTCACCCGAGACCAAGAGGTCCCACAGTTAGAACATGGCCTTGCGCTGGAAGTGGCCTGTGGCCGTGGTGCAAACGCGATGTACCTAGCGTCCTTGGGCTATGATGTTATCGCGGTGGATGGCTCCTTGGAAGGAATTAGGTCCTGTCAGCGATCAGCTTCTCACCTCGAACTTCCAGTCTATCCCGTGGTTATGGATTTAGAGCAAGTCGTGCTCCCTAAAAGTCAGTTCAAACTCATTTCGGTTGTCCGGTATCTGCAACGATCACTAATTGCCCCTTTGATTGATGCACTGGCACCGGGAGGCCTTCTCTTCTTCAAGACCTTTAACCAGCGCTTTTTAGTGCATAAACCTAATTTCCCCGTGGATTTTGTTCTTCAGTCTGGAGAACTATCTAACTGGTTCGGAAGTTATGATGTGCTTGCGACTAATGAATTTGATGATGGTGTCAGTACCAGCAGCTATATGCTTGTGAGAAAGCCGGTAGAGTTGGAAACTTAAGGACACCCGCCAGTGAGGCTAGCCTAGTCGGTGTTCTTTTCGATAACAATGGGCTTTGTCGCATCTTTGGGTGCCAGAATATCGCCGAGCTTATTGATTTTGTTGGTAGTGTAATCAACGGCGTTTTTAGAGACATCTTTGGTTTTAGACCAGCTTTTCGTGGCGACGTCTGACGTTGTGTTCGCGACTTTGGTCGCGCTATCCTTGGTGGCATCCCATGTCTTTTTCGAGACCTCCGTGGTTGTATCCACGGCTTTATTCGCGCCATCCTTGGTGGCATCCCACGCTTTTTTGGAAACATCTGTGGTTGTATCTGCGGCTTTCGATGCCCCTTCTTTCGTGATGTCCCACGCCTCGGCTGATTTTGTTGCGACAGCATCAGCTCCCTTTGCCACCACCTCCTTTCCAGCGTTTAATAATTTTGACGCTGTTAGCGCAAGAGATTCTGTGGTTGTGGAATCTCCGAACCCAAGAACGGGGTTAATAAGCAGTGCGGTGGCGATCGCTGCGGTTTTGAATTTTATAATCAGTTTCATAAATTATCGTTTGAGGATTGGGCCATAACTAGCATTCGTTCAGCGAAGAGAAAATCGAGAAAGTGTCTGTTTTTTCTTCCTACCTAAGGCGAGCAGCATAATGTGTCCCAATATCCCGCTAACCTATGTATAACGATACCAGATATCTGCGCCAATAAAAGAGGGAATACCAGGAAAAAGATCACTGATAAGGTCGAGTGTGCGCAAGTCGACGACGAGCCGAGAGCGGGAGGGGGAAATACTGAGCCTTGTGGTTAGTTGTCTGAGGAAGTGTTGAAATAAAGCCTTAATGACTGCGCTTAGTCGTGAATCAGGGTGGGTGTTGTATGGGAATGCATTCGAAAATTTTAACAGGCGCTTTGGTACGAAAAATCGGTTTAGGGGCTAGTTTCAAGCCCCTCATTCACAGATGTCATTGGACGTATCGGCGTACAGCCCCGTCTTTTGACTGCTGGTATTTTGGTTCAACAACTCTTACATTATCGTAACTAAAAGTTAGGGAGAGCCTCCGAATAATTCTAGGCGAATTTAAGTTCGAGAGACAAAACGATCGATCGCGACTTGTTCAGCGGTTCCTTAGGTAGAATACGAGAGTCAAAGCGTTATGAATCAAACTACAAATCAATCCCCCGGCCAGACGATCCAAAGTAAGTTGCCGGATGTCGGCACCACAATTTTCACCGTTATGTCTAAGTTGGCCCAAGACCACGGAGCCATCAATCTCTCTCAGGGGTTTCCGGATTTTGAACCGGAAGAGGCATTGTTGGATCGAGTAAGCCATTATTTGAAAACGGGGAAAAATCAATACCCCCCGATGATTGGTGTGCCGGAATTACGTCAGGCGATTTCCTCAAAATTCACCCAAACCCGGGGAGTGGACATCGATCCTGACACGGAAATTACCATTACCAGTGGGGCAACCGAAGCACTATTTTGCGCAATTCATTCGGTTGTTCAAACAGACGATGAAGTGATTGTCTTCGATCCGGCTTATGACTCCTATGAGCCTGCTATTACGTTAGCCGGGGGGAAAACCATTCATTTACCGTTGACTCTGCCGGATTACCAAATTGACTGGGACGCACTGGGGTCGGCAATCACTGATCGCACTCGATTGATTATTATCAATACGCCTCACAACCCCACGGGGGCTATTTTGCAGGAAAGAGATCTTGATCGGATAGCGGGGTTGATTGAAAACCGGAACTGTTATCTGCTCAGTGACGAAGTGTATGAGCACATTATCTTTGACGACGAGATCCATGCCAGTGCGGTGTCCCATCCGGTATTGCGCCACAAATCCTTTGCTGTGTTCTCCTTCGGAAAAACCTACCATGCCACGGGTTGGAAAATTGGATATTGCATTGCGCCACCTGAATTGACGGTGGAGTTTCGTAAGATACATCAGTTTAATGCCTTTACCACGGTGACTCCTATGCAGTGGGCGTTGGCAGATTTTATTAACGACCATCCTCAAAACTATCTCGAACTCCCGGCGTTCTATCAGCACAAGCGGGATCTTTTCCGGTCCTTGATCACGCGTTCACGATTCAAGCTATTGCCGTCCAGAGGAACTTATTTTCAACTGGCGGATTACAGTGATATTTCGGATCTCAAAGACACCGATTTTGCTAATTGGATGACCATAGAAAAAGGGGTGGCGGTTATTCCTTTGTCGCCGTTTTACCAAACAGCGCCGGATACTCGAATTATCAGGTTCTGTTTTGCTAAGCAGGACGATACGCTTGCCGAAGCGGCGAAGATCATATGCGCAGTTTAAACGTATCGGTTATCCAAGATGCATTGTCTTGGCAGGACCCCGCGGCGAATCGACAGCGATATGACGAGCATTTTGACTCTTTGGATGACAACGATCAGAAAACGGATCTGATCGTGTTGCCGGAAACTTTCAGTACAGGCTTTACCATGAGCCCGTGGGAGGCCTGCGAATACATGGAGGGTGACACGGTGCTGTGGATGAAACAGCGGTCTCAGGAGCTTGGTGCGGTGATTACCGGTAGCCTCATTGTGAAGTTGGATGAAAGCTATGTAAATCGGATGATTTGGGCGAAGCCTGATGGTGGTATGGTGTTTTATGATAAACGCCATTTGTTTCGTTTCGGCGGTGAGCACCTTCACTATACTTCAGGGGATAAACGAGTCGTTGTTGATATCAATGGTTGGCGTGTGGCGCTGTTTATTTGTTATGACTTACGGTTTCCAGTGTGGAGTCGAAATCGCGGAGACTATGACATTGGCATTTATGTAGCAAACTGGCCGGTTGTGCGACAGTATGCGTGGGATACTTTGATTAAAGCTCGGGCCATTGAAAACCAAGCTTATGTTCTGGCGAGCAATCGATTAGGATCTGACCCGGTTGGAAACGCTTATCGTGGCGGAAGTGCCATTCTCGATTTTATGGGTAAGCCCATAGTCGATTGCGAGGATAAGGTAATGATCGCGAATACAAGTTTATCCATGGAGCCGTTATCAACATTTCGAGAGGAATTCCCCGCTGGAATGGATTGCGACGAGTTTGAGATTCGGGCTTGATCGAGGATCTTGTCTGATCCTTGAAGTATGATCAGGTTGTTGACTGCGAAGGGCGAGTTGGCGTTAAGATTCTGTCAGTAGAGCAAACCTGAAGGCTGGCTAGATCTGTTGCCAAATGTTCTGCAATACCGGGTGTTCGTTATCCACTCGGCGATAGAGATGTATCGCCAGCGGTTCTTGCCAATGCGTGTTGCCGACGATCATTAATCGTTTTCGCTCAATGTCACTCTGCACGAGCATGGAAGGTAACCAGGCTAGCCCCGTGCCAATGAGCGCTTGCGACCGTACGCCTTCAGAAAAAGAATCTTCGTAAACCGGGTTGAAGCAGGCTGCGGCTTTGTTACGATGGATGATGCCGGTGATGATTTTTCCCATGAAATCATTTGGCCCGGAACCCACTAATGGGATTTGCTGGTGTTGGGCATTGCCAATATGATGGCTATCGACATCAAGGCGGTCGAGATCGTAAAGTGGTTCGTTGCTATTAGATTGATCGGATTTCGCCGATACCGGAACGATGATGTCTTCTCCCACTTTTTTGCTTTCGAATTTATTCTGATCGAAATACAACGGCACCGATGGGTGACGAAAACATAACAACCATTCACATTGACGAGATTCAAGCCGTTGCATGCAATCATGCAGATTATTGGCTTCCACAACTACTTTCACTCCGGGGTCATCAATCTGTAGCTGACTCCACCACTGAGAGAAAAATTCGGCCGCAAGTACGTGTTGCATGGAAAGACTGATTTTCTTTGCGTCGTTATGATGCGCTTGACGTAGGTCGGCGATGCCGTTTTGCAGCTGATCAAGGGTGTCGCTAGAGAGTTTGAGGAATTTCTCTCCAGCGTCAGTCAACTGTGCAGGAAAAACACTGCGGTCAATCAGTTCAACGCCAACCCATTCCTCCAATCCCTTTATGTGTCGGCTCATGGCCGGTTGGGTAATCGCTCGACTATCGGCAGCCTTAGAAAAGCTGCCGAATTCCGCCACCGCGACAAAGTCTTTTAACCAGCGTAGATGCATGGGTTAAGTGGCTTGTCGATGGTGGAAAAGGAAATTAACCGGACGTGGTTATCACTATTAACCATTGTTGCTTATGCGATCCGCAATTAATGAAATCATTTCGAACATAATCGACATGGTGACCATGGAGGTTTGTTTGTTTGGAGAATCCTTGGTCGGCATGAGGCAGACTACGTCTCCACCGATGATGTTCTTACCCTTAACCGAGCGCAGCATTTTCATGGTTTCATTAATCTTAAGCCCCTCAACGCCGGTTTCGAGATTAGCAACCCCCGGGGCAACCGTGGGGTCCAGACAGTCGAGGTCAAAGGTGATGTATACGGGATTGTCACCCAATCGTTCATTGATGATGTCGATAGCACCGTCGGTACCGATCTCTTGGTAGCGTTCGATATCAATCACCTCATAACCTAGCGCGTAGCTAGGTTCTAGCCAATCCAATGTTCGAGGGTTGCCGCGTATGCCAACTTGGACGCTGGTATGGGGGTCAACGTGGCCGTCCCGTACTAGATAACTTGCCCAATGGGCGGCGGACTTTTTCGCCCCAAGAAAGTGGTCGATATGGTGGAATGCGTCCGTGTGCGCGTCGAAATGCAGCAAACTCACTTTCTTTCCCCCGGTTAATTTGGCGTTCTCTCCTGCAATGGCTTGAAGAATACCGCCAGTAACAGCATGGTCTCCGCCCACAGATACCGGTCGGGTTCCCGCAGCATCAAGACGTTTGTAAAAGTCCGTCATGCGCTGAACAGAGGCTTCGTTATCATTGGCTTCAGGTAATGCGACGTCTCCGAGATCATTAATGCGGCATTGCTTCCAAGGGTCCACGCCAAACACTTTATGGGAGCGGCGACCCAGCGCCGATACATCCCGTACTGCACGGGGGCCGAGATGCTGATCTCTTTCAGTGGTGCCATTGCCGGTACTGTGGGGAACGCCGACCAGCGCAATGTCACAGTTCGCGGGGTCGGGGTCATGGGGACAGCGAAATAGCGTTGGTACACCCCACCAATATAGGCCCTGTAGCATGGCGTCCAGTTTTTCCTGCGTTGCTTGATCTGTCATGTTTGCTCTATGGTTATTTGCGAGTGAGTGGGCCCGAGTGAATGGAAAAGTACATAAGACGTTGTTTTAGTGAGTCGCTCAGTTAACACCATTGTGCGTATAGGGCTAAAACAGGTGTGTGTCCGGCGATAACGCCATGCCAGTCATTCGGTTCATTGTGTATCAGGTTTCCCGCAGTGAGGGACTCGTAATCCAGGTGTTGGCCGTATCGCCATTTGGCAGTGCCAGACACAAGAAAGTAAAGTTCATGAGGTGGATGGTTGTGCAAGGGGTATTCGCGATGACAATCGACGTAGATAACGCCCACATCTAAACCATCCATATCAAGCACCTTACCAAAGTCACAAACTGCTAACTCCGTGCCCTCATCGGAAGTTCTGGGTGAATAATCCCAAGGCAGTCCCGGGGCAAACATTTGAAACCGTTTCGCTAGTGCCATATCTTTTACCAGAGAAAGATTGGCTAAAGCAGGCAATGGATTGGCGTCAAACGGTTTGGGTTTTTTCGTCGCAACCTGTGACCGAAGTCGTTTAGCGATGTCGGCCAGCACTGGTGTTTCAGCGCATAAATCGATGGATCGTGCGCAGTCGCTCAAAAAGGCATGGCAATGATCAGTGACTTGGGATGGGCTAAGCATCTGTTCAGGTGGATGCATTGTCTTTAATAATTAAGCGGGAGAAAAGCGGATTCGCGATCTACGTCACATTAACATTTGGCTCGCTAAAACTGTAATCGATACCAATGAGAAAGCAACCATTTTTGGTTCGACTATTGTGCTCACTGCCTGCTTGATAAATGACATAATCGCCGGGACCGAGGATGGTGCCATCATCTTCAATGAGGTCGCCTTCAATGATGAGGTATTCTTCCCGGCGTTTATGTACATGGCGAATGGTTTCAGCGCCAGGCTCCATCTTAATCATGTACGCGCCTTGGCCTGTTTCATTATCATGACTGAGTCGCAATAGGCTCATGTCTTCCTGCAATGGCCCATCGAAATCATAGGGTTCGAACTCAGTACTGGCCGTTTTAATGATGACGCGATTCTTTACTGATTCAGACACGTTTCACCTCAATGCGTTGAAGACTCATTTTCTGATCGTTAATGTTCATTGCTTTGTGTTCAAAGTTTGTCAGTTTAGGTTCTTAGCCATGATCGACGCGATTTCGAGCTGATGGTTAACCACTGTAAAAACGCCCTAAAGTTTTCTGGGTTCGTCTTCCGCGTTTGATCCATTGAACTCATCATCATCAAGTTTTTCAACGTCGCCGCTGGCTACCGCCTCGACATAAATTTCTGTGTCCGGTGCATTGTATTCCGCAACCGGGGTACCAATTTGTCCGGGAACAACGGTTGGTCCCTGTTCCTCGATATCGATACCTTCCCGTTTTGTCATTCGATAAAGGGTAAAGCATAGTATTAATACGAAGGCGCTGGCAATACCAAAGAAATAAAAATTAGCGCCGTATTCCCCCATCAAATAGGAAGCCAGAATTGGCCCAATACTCAATCCAATACCGGATACCATCACCAAACTACCGCTGGCGGCCACGACCTGATCCGGCTCTAATCGATCATTGGCATAAGCGATACAAAGTGGATACATGGGTATGGCCAGCCCGCCTACCACGGCGATGGTAATAAAGAAAATGGTATCTCCACCGGGTAATAGCACCGCAGCAATACAGGCAATGACGGAAAAGAAAGACACCGCCGCCATAGTACTTCGTCGTCCAATGCGATCAGAAACCCAACCAATAGGCCATTGGAAGACTAAACCACCAACCAAAAAAGACGCCATAAAAAGCGCAACCAAATCCACATCATTGAGAACCTGACGGGCATAAACCGCACCAAGGCCGAACATAATGCCGTGGGCAGAGCCGGTCAAGCCACTACTAATGACAGCGAGGGGAGATGCGCGATAGAGCGCAACCAAAGACATACTGCTGGAAGCCTCAAAGGAAGGAGCGGGTCGGGCGGTGAGCAGCATCGGTATTAAACCAAAGGAAACAATCACTGAAACTAGGATAAAAAGATCGACTTCCATGGGGCTGCTTAAGCTAAGCAGGAATTGGCCGCCTGCTAGCCCCAAAGTACAAATTACCATGTAAACCGATAGCACTTGGCCCCGGGTTTCGTTACTGGCACGATCGTTTAACCAGCTTTCGCAGACCACGTATAAACCGGCGTAGCCCAATCCAGTGAGAAATCGCATGAAGGTCCAAGTAAAGGGATTAACGTATAGTGCGTGAACTAAGATGGCGATGGAGACCAGGGAAGCCAATGCGGCGAACACCCGAATATGTCCCACTCTTTGAATGAGTCTCGGAGCGATCATGGAGCCGATAAAGATGCCAATGAAAAAACCCGACATCATAATACCGGTGGTAAGCGTCGCGAACCCCTCCATCGTGGCGCGTAAACCAAGTAATGTTCCCTGGAGACCATTGCCCACCATCATGAGTCCCATGCCGATCAATAAGGCCCATGATGCTCGTAAATCATTCCACATGTTGTGTATCTCGCAAGAATCGAGTAGTGTTTTCCGTCTGCAAATGGCAAGACGGCGCGATTCGCGATTCTAGCTCTGTTCTTAGGTGTAAAGCACGAATTTTTAAGTGGTTTTCTTAAGCGAAGATAAGAAAAAATGTACTGAGTTTCCACGTTGTTTTCAGTGAGCAATACGCCCGGTCCTGAACCGGTTTTGGATTGTGGTCTCGGATTGGGATTACGGTGAATATTCGTTTCACCTTGGAATCGAATTTGTCATAATCAGTTCGGGTTTCTCCGCCCATTAGGGCAGCCCTAATTCAACCACAAAGCCAGAACCGATCCATGTCTGTTACGTTTGACGATATTACCCAGGCCCATGGCCGTATTGCGCCGTTCATTCATCGCACACCGGTTTACAGTAGTCGAATTATCAATGACATTGTTGGTGGGCAACTATTTTTTAAATGCGAGAACTTCCAGAAAGGCGGGGCGTTTAAGGCAAGGGGTGCCTTTAATGCCGTGCACTCTTTGGACGAAGCGATGGTCAAAAAAGGGGTGGTGACGCATTCATCCGGTAATCATGCGGCGGCGGTGGCCTTGGCTGCGAACAGCCGAAATACCATTGCTCATGTGGTGATGCCGTCCAATGCATCGGCGGTAAAAAAGGCGGCGGTTATGGGATATGGGGCGACGGTGATTGAATGCGCCCCGATATTGGCGGATCGGGAGGCCACGGCGGAGGAAATTATTCGAGAAACCGGGGCGACGTTTTTACACCCTTATGATGATGAACGGGTAATCGCTGGGCAGGGGACGGCGGCATTGGAAATGATTGAGGACCTGTCAAAAACAGGCCATTCCCTTGATATTGTGATGTGTCCCGTGGGCGGTGGCGGATTGTTAGCGGGTACAGCGCTCACGGCTCGTTCTTTATTGCCCGAGGCGCAAGTGATTGCCGCAGAGCCCTTGGGTGCTGATGATGCAAAGCGTTCCTTTGATGCGGGAGTTTTAATCGAACAGACGGCGCCAAATACGATTGCGGACGGGTTGTTAACTTCCGTTGGCAAGACCAACTTTCCGATTATTATGCAGAATGTCGATGAGATTCTAACGGTGTCCGAACAGAGCATTGTCCATGCCATGCGCCTGATTTGGCAACACATGAAACTTGTTGTTGAACCATCTGCTGCGGTGCCTCTTGCCGCACTCTTGAGCCGGGAAGTCGGCCTAGGGGATAAAAAGGTTGGCATCATTCTAAGTGGAGGGAATGTCGATCTTGATCGTTTGCCATGGTGAAGAGAAACGTTTGCTGGGTTCAGTATCAATAGGCATGAATAGGTAGCGCGGTTTCATATTTGATTTGTTTCAGTGCCAATGAAGATCGAATATTCGACACGCCTTCTATTCGGGTGAGGTGATTGATAATAAACTCTCGCAACTCATTCACATCCCGCACGGCGATTCGCAATAAATAGTCGGAATCCCCCGTCATTAAATAGCATTCCAGTACTTCTGGAAAAGCAATCACGGTTTTTTCGAACTTCTCCAATAAGATTTCAGATTGTCTTTCTAACGAAACCTGAATAAAGACGCTTAAAGATAGGTTGATCTTTTCTGGATCTAGCAGGGTAACGTGTCGCTTGATGATGCCTGTTTGGGTCAGTGTCTTTACCCGAGCTAAACAGGGCGACGGAGAGAGCCCCACTAGATCAGCGAGTTCCACATTAGTAAGACGGGCATTTTTCTGTAGTGCTTGGAGAATTTTTTTGTCCAAAGCGTCAATTTTTCTTTCCGGCATAGGATGCTGAGTATGGTTAAATTATCCAAATTATATGCTTTATAGGTTCCTAGTTACGACTAATAAAGCAATACCATTTCGCCTTAACTTTGCTATTCTGCGGTTTTACTATTTCAATCTTTGGAAGCCTCTGAAGCCATAATAACCGATCAATTTGAGCCCGGGTCCCGCGATATCTGGCCCCGTTAGACGCAGTGACCGTGGGTCTTATGCCTTATCACCGATGTTGACTCTCATGTTGATTCGCCCAAGTTTATGCAGAGAATCCTTTTATTAGTTTCTACCAAATACCGCAATGGAAACAAAAGAACACGACGAGTTGGAGCTAGAGTTAGAGCAAAAAGAATGGCTGGAATCTTTGGAAGCGGTGATTGCTCACAGCGGAAATGACGCCGCAAAAGCGATTTTAAAAGCGTTAGACCACCGGGCGATGGAGCTGGGGTTGCTTCATGACGCACCGCGCTTCTCGCCTTATCGCAATACCATTCCCCTTGAAGAACAACCGAAATATCCCGGCAATCTGAAAATTGAGGAGAAGGTGACCGCGATTCTGAGGTGGAATGCCTTAGCCATGGTAATGCGAGCGAATGCCGCCCATGGTGAATTGGGAGGGCACATTGCCAGTTATGCTTCTGCCGCGGAGATATTTGAAGTTGGGTACAACCATTTCTTTCGTGGTGGTGACGCTGCTGATCTTGTGTACTTTCAACCACATTCTGCGCCGGGTGTTTACGCCCGGGCTTTTCTAGAGCGTCGAATGGATGAGGAAGATCTTTCCCTTTATCGACAGGAGGTTTCTGGTAAGGGATTGTGCTCTTATCCACATCCTTGGCTAATGCCAGATTTTTGGCAGTTTCCCACGGGCTCCATGGGTCTTGGACCGATTAGTGCAATTTATAGTGCGCGATTTATGCGTTACCTGAATGCCCGTGCTTTGGCGGATACTCGTGGTCGCCATGTTTGGGGTATTTTTGGTGATGGCGAAATGGATGAACCAGAATCACTAGCGGCGCTGTCCTTGGCTTCCCGAGAGAAACTCAACAATCTCACCTTTATCATTAACTGCAACTTGCAACGGCTCGATGGACCTGTTCGAGGCAATGGACAAATCATTCCAGAGCTAGAAGCGGCATTTCAAGGAGCGGGTTGGCAAGTGATTAAAGTCCTGTGGGGCAGTGAATGGGACGAGCTGTTTGCAAGAGATACTAACCATGCTTTGTTACGGCGCTTTTCAGAAACGGTGGATGGAAAGTACCAAACCCTCGGTGCTAATGATGGGACATATAATCTTAAGCATTTCTTTTCCGAAGACCCAGAGGTCATGGAATTGGTTGCTCATATGAGCGATGAACAAATTGATGCACTTAAACGAGGCGGGCATGATCTTCGTAAACTGTTTGCTGCCTTTGAATTAGCGAAACAAAGCCCAGACAAGCCCACGGTGATTCTTGCGAAGACTAAAAAGGGTTATGGCATGGGTGCGGCGGGTGAGTCGAAGATGACTGCTCATCAGGCTAAGAAATTGAATATCGAAGGATTGCTAGAGTTTCGCGATCGATTCGCCATTCCCCTCAATGACCAGGAAGCCGAGGAATTGAAGTTCTATCGACCGGAGCCGTCCAGTGAAGAAATGAAATACCTCATGGAAAGGCGTCTGGTATTGGGAGGAAGCTTACCGAAACGTCGACAAAAATCCATTGCCGTTTCCGTTCCCGATATCGCCGATTTTGGCCAGTTCGCATTAGATGGCAATGACAAGGGTAGTTCGACCACCATGGCTGTGGTGCGTATGCTGGGTGGTTTACTTAAAGACAAAGTGCTTGGCCCAAGAATAGTGCCCATTGTGGCGGACGAAGCCAGAACATTCGGTATGGCTAACCTGTTCAGACAGATAGGAATCTACTCTCCTGAAGGTCAGGTTTATGAGCCAGAAGACTCTTCAAGTCTCTTGAGTTATAAGGAACAAAAAGATGGTCAGTTACTAGAAGAAGGGATTTCCGAAGCCGGCGCGATGTCGTCCTGGATCGCGGCCGCAACGTCTTATAGCACGTACAACCAACCCATGTTACCGGTATATATTTATTATTCTATTTTTGGGTTTCAGCGAGTCGGTGATCTGATTTGGGCCGCCGGTGATCAGCGAGCTAGGGGTTTTCTGCTCGGCGCGACTGCAGGTAGAACCACTCTGAGCGGCGAAGGTTTGCAACACCAAGACGGCACTAGTCAACTGATTGCATCCACCGTGCCAAATTGCCGGTCCTATGATCCTTGCTATGCTTACGAAGCGGCGATTATTTTTCATTATGGTGCAAAAAGGATGATGGAAGAACAGATCGACGAGTTCTACTACATTACTGTGATGAACGAAAACTATGCCCAACCCCCCTGCAAAGTAGGGATCGAGGAAGATGTTGTTAAAGGAATGTATGCGCTAAGCTCAGTAGGCCGTGTTCAAGAAAAACGACATGTGCAGCTATTGGGCAGCGGGACAATACTAAAGGAAGTCGAAGCCGCCGCCGTATTGCTGGATGCGGATTTTGGGATTAGTTCGGAAATATGGAGCGTCACCAGTTTCAACGAGCTCGCAAGAGATGGACACGAAACCGAGCGACAGAAAAGGCTTAATCCGGACGCGGCTCTCGGGCAAAAAAGCCATGTTGAGCAATGCATGGAAGGCAAGAATGGCCCTGTCATCGCCGCCACGGATTATGTGAAACAATACGCCGAACAAATCCGTCCTTTTTTCGATAACGCTAACGCTTATTATGTGCTGGGAACGGATGGCTATGGACGTAGTGATACCCGGGCGGGCCTGAGAAACTTTTTTGAAGTAGACCGATATCACATCGTCCTAACTGCTTTGCAAGGCCTGAACGAACAAGAACTGATCGATAGCAATGAGATCAAGTCGGCACTAGAGAAGTACCACATCGACAGCGACAAACCAAACCCTCTGTCCGTTTGATGCGTATGTCCCCAGTCGACACGTAAACTTCTCTCTTCATAGAGTTATGAGTCAATTGGTTTTTAGGGCTATCACTCAAGCCGCTGCAACACATACTCCGCAAAGTACAACGGCATAACCAGATGCTTCTCTTCAAGCAGCGAAGAACCCTGTGCGTTAGCTTGATCGTTCGGTGAGGTTGGCATTTAGTGATATAAGATTGCAGTGATTTTGCCTGTGTCCGTTTGCCACTTTTAACTTCGATAGGAACAAGCTGACCGGAACCATTCGAAATAATAAATTCAATCTCAGCTCGCGCATCATTCCAGGAAAAGCTTGGCTCTACACCCTGTGCGGCAAACTCCTGCTGCACAAAACTTTCCGCGATGTAGCCTTTATATTCGTAGCCCCGTAGCTTGATTTCCTTATAGCTTGTGCCCAGCATGTGATAGAGGTGGTCCCCAACAGTTGGACAGATAGTTTGATTTCTTAAGTGTATTCCTGCCTCAAGTAAAATGGGTTTATCCTGTTTCTTTTAATGGAAGCAGGTCAGCATAGTACGTGCTGTCAGGGGTCG
>WLWV01000258.1 GCA_012103395.1 Gammaproteobacteria bacterium | reverse complement strand
CTTGTCAGTGCCATCCTCGTCGAGATTGACGATGAATGGAGCAATGCCGACAAGCGATATATCGTGTGGAACGACGATAATGACTCAACCTAAATCAAAGTTACAGACGTAGGGTTGCACAATCATTTCTATTTCCTTTGCAGGATTTGCTATATCAACCAGCTCTTATGTTAAAGTTAATTGGTTGTTGGAAATACTCGAGGATTTTCCATTTTCTATCAATTAGCTAGCACGAATCCAGTTAAGATTCATCAATGACCGATCGAGACCGCATCACCTCAACACCCAATCTGAGTTCTGAGAACACAGTGAGCGCTGGCGAATTGCTCTCGTCCGCAAGAATATCGTGGGACCTCACTGTTGAAGACGTTGCACTCAATTTGAACCTGGGTACAGATACGATTAACGCTCTGGAGCAAAATGAATATGACCGCCTTCCAGGACATACATTTGTGAGAGGCTATATCCGTTCTTATGCCAAATTGCTGAAGCTGGATGAAGTCGCCGTACTTGATGCGGTTGAATTGGAAGAGACGATACCGGACACGTCTATTCCAAGGATGAATCCACGACCCTATAGCCGTGCAACTGTGAAAAAGAAAAAGTCGGGTGGGGCGTTTTTTAAAATACTGCTCGGGTTAATTTTTCTGGGAGTTGGCGGTCTGTATGCAGCTAGTAAACTAGAAAAGATTGATATCCAAGAGCTGGCAATCATGATGAAACTACCTATGCTACTGGACAGCGATCCAGTAGAAGATGGCGATAGTGAGATTTCCTTCCCCGTGGATGCAGATAAAAACAAACCTAAAGAAGCCCTGATACGCATCGAAGAATAGCTGCTACCGGAGTCAGATTTTAGAGTTTCCTGTTTTCTTTGCTGGCGTTGGCTTTTCTGTTTTTATCTGTAAACTGAGTTCTCCAGGCTGTTATCAATCAAGAAGGCCTGTTGCCATTTTTCCTTCAACAGACATTCTAACTCGCCCAAAAAGTATCCCGCATAATTGCGAGAATTAGGTCGAGTTCTGCATAAACTCGGCAATCCGCCTAGTTTCTGGATTGCTCTCAAGACCAATAGTGATCAGCATAGTCAATGGAATAGACAGAAACATTCCCGTTGGACCAAGTACCCAGCCCCAAAAAATAAGAGAAACGAATACCACAAAGGAAGATAGGTTGAGCCCCTCTCCCATCCACCTTGTTTCGATGATATTTCCCACGACAATATTAATGGTAACGTATCCTGCCGTTGCCCAAAGCGCAGTCACGATACCTGAATCAATTAGACCTAAGACTACCGGTGGCAGGCCAGCCAGCACTGATCCGACGTAGGGGATAAAATTGAGTGCAAATGCCAATACAGCCCACAGAAAAATGTAATCAATGTTCAATACCCAGAGCAGTAGTGCAACACAGGCGCCAGTAAGTACGCCAGTAGCCGTTTTTAGTGCAAGATAATGAATCACCTTTTTGGTGAAAGTCTGAAGATGTGGCATCGAACTGTCTGGACTTTTAAGTGCAGACCTAAGTTTTATTGGCAGAGTTGCCACCTCCGCAAGAATAAACAGTACAGTCAGAAACACAATCATTCCATCGGCCAGGAGTTTGCTAAGTGCGTTAAGAAGATAGTTAAACAAGGCTAAGAATGAGTTCGGATTGATTTTCTGAAACAAGATGTCCAGATTCAAAGGTATGCCGAGCTGGATAAGTGTAGCGCTCAGTTGCTGATAAATTTGGGTGAGGTTGCTCTTGTATCGCAGATGCGATTGACTAAATTGATCAATTGAGCCGGTAATTAGGCTGAACACCGCAACGCCGCAAAGACCAACAAAACCAAGAATAATGATTAAAGCAATGATAGTAGGAACCCCCCGTCTTTGCATCATGAATAAAGGGGGAGTACAAACAATTGAAATAAAAACTGCCATTAGCAAGGGTGATAACAGGTCGCTGGCACTTTTCACTCCCCCGATAATGACTACTACGGCGGCGACAGCAATCAAAGACCTTGTTAGTGAAGAAATGTGATTAGTCGCGTTCATTGTTCCTATTAATCGAAGATGGTTTCGTCACCGGAAGTGTAATCTGAATCTTCAAGCCGGGATGATTACTGTTTAACGTAATATTGCCATTATGCATGGAAACAACAGCGCTAACCATGCTTAGACCTAAGCCATTACCAGTGGTGGTTCTGCTTTGATCCAGTCGATAGAAGCGACGAAATACATTTTCATACTCTGATTCTGGGATACCGGGACCATTATCAGCGATGGTGATCGTGACGTTATCAAAACGACGCGTTAGGGAGAGGGATATGGTGCCCTTTTCTGGTGTGTATTTAATCGCATTTTCGATCAAATTGGCGAGTGCTTGAAAGAGTAAATCCCGATCACCCCAAGAAAGAATGCTGGGTTCGAGGTTCGTTTCTAGGCGTTGATATTTATCTTCTACTAATGGTTCATAGAACTCGATGATGTCATCTAATAACGTGTGGTAATCAATTTGGGTGAATCCCGCGGTTAATTGTCCAGCCTCAATTCTTGCGATGCGCAATAGCGCGTTAAATGTCACCAGCAAAGAGTCCGCTTCACGAATAGATTGCTCCAGATTTTGGGCAGATTTTGATGACGGAGGCTCCTGCAAACGAGCCTCTTCGAGGTGTTGCCTCAAGCGGGCAAGGGGCGTACGTAAATCATGGGCGATATTGTCTGATACTCGGCGGATGTCCTCCATTAACGCCTGAATACGATCCAGCATGTGATTCAGGTTATCGGCGACTTGATCGAAATCATCATTTCGATTGGTTAATGGGACACGTTTTGACAAGTCACCTGACATGATGATCTGTACTGTTTGATTTATTCGTTCGATTTTTCGAACGGTTCTTCGGCTTAATACCAGCCCGCCTAAAAAGGCCAACAGCACCATCATGGCTAGCCCCCAGGTCAATGCCTGAATAATTCTCCTTTTGGCTTCAGTTAGCTGATTAATGTCCCGACCCACAAGGAGCCCATAACTGCCGGGCAGTCGAAATATCTTTGCTCGAGCTAAATGGGTTTCATTGGTTTGCTTATTTATCTCTAATCTGAATTCAAGCCAATCATCGGTGATTTGAGCATTCTTGGGCCAGCGATCAAGATTGCCTACCAAGGGTTCTAAAGTATATGTAGTAAGAAGGTAAATTGAATTTCCCGTTGCCTGTTGTCGATTAACCCTCTCGGCGATCAAGGCTGTCAATCCGTTAAGACCTTCTTGATTATATCTTTCAGCTAATCCCTGAATTTCCGCTTGAATGGTGTTATCCATTTGCTCTGTCATATAGGACGCGGTAAATAGATAAAAGAAATAGAAAATGATCAGCGTAGAGGTGCTGAACATAATGGCATAGAGCAGCGCCAGTCGAAAAGTGTAGCTATGGAATAATCTACGCTTTTGATTCACGTAAAATGTATCCTGCACCACGGATGGTGTTTAGCAGTTGATATGAAAAATTCTTGTCGATTTTGCTGCGAAGTCGACTAATGTGAACATCGATAACGTTGGTTTGGGGGTCAAAATTGTAGTCCCAAACGTTTTCCAGTAGCATTGTGCGTGTTACCACTTGATTACTATGGCGCATCAAATATTCCAGCAATCGAAATTCACGAGGTTGCAAGTCGATAACTTGTCCTTCTCGTTTCACCTCTCGTCCCAACAGATCCATTGTCAGGTTCCCGACCTGTAGAACAGTGGCCTTGGTTTCTGTGGTCGTTCTTCTTACTAGGGCTTCTAGTCGGGCCAGTAGTTCGGAAAACGAGAACGGTTTTGTTAGGTAATCATCACCGCCCATCCTTAGGCCTTCAACTCTATCGTCGACTTCCCCGAGGGCGCTGAGAATCAAAGTTGGGGTGTGATTATTATGTTCTCGAAGCGTTGAAACCAGAGAAAGTCCATCTAAAACTGGAAGCATGCGATCAACAATTAGAACTTGATAATGTTCGTTGATTGCCATGGCAAGGCCATCATCTCCCTGAGTCGCGGTATCCACAGTGTGCCCTGCTTCAATAAGTCCTTTTTGTATATAGGCAGCGGTAGCAGTATCATCTTCGATTATTAATATGCGCATTAAGTGTGCTCATGACAATTCGCGTTTAGGAGTCAATTGTGATTAAACAAGCAATTGTCTTGTCTCCTTGAGTGATGTATTTTAAACCCAAAGTAAGTAATAGAACAGAACGGTAGTGTACCCTGAGGTCTGTAATTTATTTCTTTAGCGATGTTCGTTTGGCTTAGGCGAAGTGAGCGTAGCGAACGAAGCCAAAGCCGGTTTTTCAGGCTTTAGTATTGAATGTTGAGCCATCAA
>WLWV01000049.1 GCA_012103395.1 Gammaproteobacteria bacterium | reverse complement strand
GGCTTGTCAGTGCCATTCTCGTTGAGATTGACGATGAATGGAGCAATGCCGACAAGCGATATATCGTGTGGAACGACGATAATGACTCAACCTAAATCAAAGTTACAGACGTAGGGTTGCACAATCACCAATGGAAAGTACAAAATTAGGACTTCGAAGTGTAGAGTGATATTTCATTTCACTCAAGCGACTAGCGAGATCATTACTGACTCATTACCAAAACAATCATTATTGAAATGCAGATGGAAAAGCTTAGCAATTGATCATCCATGTCGACATGGATGCGTTCTATGCCTCTGTGGAAGAGAGAGAAGACCCGATGCTTAAAGGGCATCCGCTCATTGTAGGTGGTCAAGCGGGATCGAGAGGGGTTGTTTCGGCAGCTAATTATGCAGCGCGGGAGTTCGGTGTTTTTAGTGCGATGCCAACCAGTGTTGCAATAAGAAAGTGTCCTCATCTAAAAATTATTCCCCCGAGAGGGGCTTTCTACAGTGCCGTGTCAAAACAGATTCACCATATCCTTAATCGCTACACGCCAATTATTGAACCGCTTTCGTTGGATGAGGCGTTTCTGGATCCAAGAGGTAGTGAAGTATTGCATGGAGACGCTATAGCTATTGGTAAGAAGATCAAGAATGATATCCTGAACGAATTGAGTCTTGTGGCCTCAGTGGGTGTTGCGCCGAATAAGTTTCTAGCTAAACTAGCAAGCGATCATGACAAGCCTGATGGATTTACAGTGATCAAATCTGATGATGTTCAGAACTTTATGGACGCGATGCCCATAGACAGGCTATGGGGAGTTGGGAAGTCGGCAAAGGCGATATTTGCACGTTATCAGATAGAGACAGTGGCACACCTGAGGGCGCAATCCGTTGAGTTTCTTGATACCTTGTTTGGACAATCCGGTGAAAAGCTATGGCAACTCGCCCATGGTATCGATAGCCGAGTTGTCGTGACAGACAGCGAGGCTAAATCCATTTCCAGAGAGAATACTTTTGCATGGGATATCCATGATTATGACGTCGTCGAGTCAATGTTAATGGAGCTGGTGGAAGGAGTTGTTTTCCGCCTTAGGGAAGCGGAATTGAAAGGTAGGACCATTTCTATCAAAATTCGATTTGGTGATTTTAAAACTATTACTCGTTCCCATACTTTGAGCTCGCCAACGGATATCACTAATGAGATTTGGGCAACTTCTCAGCGACTACTGAGGTCGGTTCTATTAGATCGCAAGTTTTCTATAAGGTTGATTGGTATTGGAGTTTCGGGTTTCTCTGACGAAACCGTTCCTAGTCAAACTGATATATTTGATGGTGAGAATAGGGGTAAACAACGCCAGCTCGACCAACTCAGCGACAAGATCAAAAAAAGATATGGTGCTGGAACATTAAAACGAGGAAAAGCGCTTTAGGAACCACCTTACGATACTAGTGGAATGGTTCTTGGAGTATTACCCAATAGGCTGTGTTGACCCTGTACCCCAGATATCTGGTATCGTTGTTCCCGGGTTAGCTGGGTATAGTAATTCATCATACTTGTCGTCTTTCGTAGGAGGGAAAACTGAGACTATCCCAGTTTTTCCTTTTTTTACGAGTTGCATATACATGTTCAATTTAAATTATTTTCAAACTATGAGTATTCATGACTGCATTGATTTGGAACGCTATCCTTTAGATAAGACAGACTCGATTGCTTACTGGAATTTGGTGGCTGCCAGTAAGCAGCAACTTGACCAGCATGGTTGCTGTTTGCTCCCGGATTTTGTTAGGCCGATTGCGATAGAGCGAGCGAGAAAGGAAGCTGTTGGTCACGCCGAAGTAGGGTATCAAATGAACCACTATTTTTCCTATGACGACGTCAATGATGCAACATTGGATCGGAATTTGGAGAATTTTCCAGAGAAGCATCCTCTTAGATTCAGGTCACTAACAAAAATCAGATTTGTTGCGCGTGACCTGATCGATAGTACCAATCCGGTTCAACGAATTCATGCCTAGTCAAATATGTGTACCTTTTTAGAGAACACAATGGCGCTACCCCAGGTGCATGTTAACGAATGCCCCTTGTCTAGCTGTGTTTTCACGGTGGCGGAGGCCGGTGAATTACAGGATTGGCATTTTGATGGTAATGACTTTATCGTTACTCTAATGCTGGAAGATTCCCCCAAGGGCGGCCATTTTGAATTCGCCACCGGCCTGCGTCGGCCCAATCGAGAAGATGATTTTGAGAGCATTTCGCAGGTCATTGCGGGGAAGTATGCTGATGTGAATAGACCCGACATCAGGCCCGGCACGTTGACGCTATTCAAAGGAAAATACAGTCTACACAGGGCCTCTGCGGTGGAAGGTGAGGGTAGAAGGGTTATGGCCGTTCTTTCGTACGAGACTACACCAGGGCGTATCGGTGGAAATGAATATCTAAAGTTGTTCTATGGCCGGGGGTTGGTGTAGATTATCGCACCCAGCCCGGAAATTTTGTGTCAGCGCAATACCTTCTTTACCTAGGGAGCCCCTTAACCCACCGTCTTTAGACGGTGGTTGTTAAGTAATGAAGCGGATAAAGTCTCCAAAACCGCTTTAACTGAAAGTTAATGAGCTGGGTCACATCTGTTATTCTGCCTTGATAGTTAAGCGCGATGACAAACTCTGACAACACAAAAAAAGTCCACCATCAACGTTGCGTTTTCAGCAAAAGAGGAGCGAAAGTGGCTCTCTACGTTAAGATGTAGCAGCGCCACAGATAAAGTCTGAACTTCTACAGATAAAGCGGCTATTCCACGTAAAGATTCAAGGCCGAGGAGTTTTTCAGGTCTATTCATCGGGAATTCGTCGTTAGAACGTTCAAGGAGATAGGGCTTTCGTTACATCTGTGTTCCAGAGCGATTACTTTCATTAAAACGTCTACAACATCGTATGGCTCTGAATACCTTCAAAATTGTTAATCGATAGGTAGCTTGGGCTACTTATTCAATCTGATGTTATCGATCAGGCGAGTTGAGCCTAAGTAAGCCGCTATTAGTGCTTGGGCTTCATTCAATGGGTGATCAGGCCTGTGTAAAGTCCATGCGTTGGGGTCTCGAACAGCAACATACTCAATTTTTAGTTCACAATGGTCTAGTACATCGATCATGATTTCCTCGAGAGTGCTAGCGATGCGAATGCCTTTTTGCCAAGCATTCTTGGCGGTGCTGAGAGACTGGAATATCAACTTTGCTGTTTCCAATTGTTTTATAGACAGTCTTGTGTTTCTAGAGGACATAGCAAGGCCTGAGGGCTCTCGAACTGTTGGACAAACAACCACCTCGATGCCCATACCGTCGATTTTCATTTTTTTAGCTAAATGTTTCACGACCAGAGTCTGTTGAAAGTCTTTCTCACCAAAATACGCTCGACAGGTTCCAACTGTGGCGAATAGCCTCTCGACAATTTGATAAACTCCTTCTAGGTGGCCGGGTCGATAGGTTCCTTCTAGCCCTTTAGATGCAGGACCTGAGTCGCGAGTTTCTATTTGCCCGATGTGTTCTACTTCAGGGAAAAAACCACTAATTGTGCCGGTATAGACCATGTGGCATCCCGCTTTTCTTAGTAATTCGATGTCGGTGTCCAAATCTTGAGGATAAGTATCTAGATCGTTCAAGTCGTTGAATTGCAGAGGATTGACAAAAATACTGACACAACATAGATCGTTCTCGCTGGCAGCTTGCTGTATCAGTGAAAGATGTCCCTGATGAAGGGCGCCCATGGTTGGAATATACCCGATGGTCTTTCCGAGCTGCCGCTGCTCACTGCACCACGCTGCCGCGAGTCGAGGGTTTGGAAGATGAATCGTCATAAACTGTTTTGAGGTTCCTTAGTCATTGGTATCGAGATCAACACTATTCCCTGAGTATACCTCGGCCATTAATCAGAAAAGGGAATCGTTGTCTTTGTCCTATTTTCGTTGAGTAATGTCAGTGGGGTCCATCAATGGTGGTTCAGCGATCGCCTTGTTTCGCTGAAGGCCTAGATCAGCGAACTTGCGCGCGATAGGCATCACACTTCGGCGATATGAACCGATGCTTTGATTGTAACTACCGACAAATTTATGTAGATGATTTCCCATTGAAGATAGGTGTTCACTGAAGGTAGCAAGTCGATGATGATACTCCTGAGCGAGATCCCTTATCTCCAACGCATGGCTATTGAGTTGTTCCTGCTTCCAGCCGTAGGCAATAGTGCGAAGCAGTGCAACGAGACTGGTGGGCGTGGAGAGGACGATTTTAAGTTGCAATGCGTAGTCAAGCAGCTCTGGATCCGCTTCCAAGGCGCTTCCAAGGAACTGTTCACCTAGTATAAACAATATGACAAAGTCGGGTGTCTCTGGAAATTGATGCCAGTATTTTTTTGCCGCAAGTTCTTTAACTCGGTCTTTTACTTGTGAAGCATGCTGGCGAAGGAGCTTTTGACGTTCATTTTCATTCGCTGCATTGGCGGAATTCAGGTAAGCATCCAACGGTGTTTTCACGTCGATGACAATTTGCCGCTTTCCAGGAAGTTGAATGATCATGTCTGGACGAATGATACCTTCATCTGTTTGGTTCGTTTGTTGTTCGATAAAATCGCAATGGGCCGTCATACCAGCGAGTTCAACCAGCCGACGTAGGCTGATTTCCCCCCATCTCCCCCTGACTTCTGGTCGACTCAGTGCCTTTACGAGATTTCTGGCTTCCTGTTCAAGAACGTGTTGGCCTGCGGACATGTGCTTCAATTGGGCGCTGAGTTCCCCATGAGCTCGTCGTCGATCACGGTCAAAAAGTTGAAACTGCTGTTCAGCACGGGATAGAGAATCTTTTAGCGGAGCGACGATGTTCTCAACAGCTTGTTCGCGAAGCTTTAAGTCGTGTTCAGCCTTTAGGTTAAAGTTCTGAAGGGTTTGATTGGCGAGATCAAGGAATTGTTGATTGTTGTTTCTCAATGCTTCGCCAGACAGTGCAGCGAAGCTATTGGCCATCGACTGTATTCTTTCCTCGCTTTTGTCATCTTGATACTTAGATTCATAATCCAGCATCACTTCTAATCTTGCTATTTGGCGGATGTAGCGCGCCCTTCCAATAAACCAGCCAAGAAAAGAAAACAAGAATGCCACGATGAACAATAAACCAAACAAAGCACGGTTTTGCTCCAGTTGAATAAGCAACTCGTTAATCAATCCATCCATGTATTTCATCAGGGTGTGAGATTAAACCATCGGCTTCCCAGTTTTTCGGATTATCGTCTTCCAGTATGTAACCATAAGTTGCGCCAAGGGTCAGCATTCCGGCTCGGTTTCCCGCTTCGATATCTCTTTTGTCATCACCAACGTAGATGGATCTTTCGGGAGCACAGTCCAATAGCTGACAGGCATGAAAAAGCGGAGCAGGGTGAGGTTTTTTTTCTGAAAGGGTATCTCCACTGACAATGCATTTTGTCCGAGAGGTGATGCCCAACTCATTAAGCAGGGGCATAGTCAAAAAGCCAGGTTTGTTTGTGACGATTCCCCATGGGATTTGTTGTCGCTCAATGTAATCCAGCAGCCTCTCCATGCCGGGGAAATAGACAGTATTGGCTGATAGGTTATTAGCGTATTGATCAAGTAGCTCCCGCCAAAGATCCCGGGACTCTGGGCTGCCGGCGGCACAACCAAATCCAATACAGACTAGGGTCATGGCGCCTCGTGACACATAGTTGCGCAATAAAGACATTGGAAGCGGGGATCGATTGCGGCGTTCAAGCATGGCATTTAGTGCACCACCGAGATCGTCTGCGGTATCGAGTAATGTTCCATCTAGGTCGAATAGGACGGCGTCGATATTCCGGTTCATAACAGTTTCTTATGCAGTATTCTTGCTAAATGGATCTTTCAAATTCGACTTTATATGATCGCTGTTTTTGTCCATCAGTCCTAGTTCAACTCCCCCTTGACGGTATGCATCAGGTAATTGACGTCGACTCCTTCGCCCAATCGGTACGCTTGGGTCAGAGGATTGTAGTGCATTCCAGTGATATTTCTAAGATTTAGCCCGGACTCTTCACACCAACCACTCAGTTCACTGGGCTTGATGAATTTTTCATATTGATGTGTCCCTTTAGGCAGCAGATTCAAAACATATTCCGCTCCAATGACCGCTAAAAGAAATGACTTAGGGTTTCGATTAAGAGTGGAGAAATAAACCGAGCCACCTGGTTTAACCAGATTACTGCAAGCGAGAACCACACTGGCTGGGTCTGGTACGTGCTCAAGCATCTCAAGACAGGTCACAATGTCCCAGCAACCGTTAGTGGTTTCTCCATCCTCTGTGGACGTTTCGTCGGCCAATGCTTCGGCGGTAATTTTTCGGTAAGTGACGCTAATCCCACTTTCCATAGCATGGAGTTTGGCAACGTTTAATGGTGCTTCACCCATGTCAATGCCAGTCACAATCGCCTGTCGATGAGCCATGGATTCACTTAAGATTCCACCGCCACAACCGACATCCAGCACCCGTTTTCCGGTTAGTGGAGAATGTTCATCAATAAAATTCAGCCTCAAAGGATTGATTTGGTGTAGGGGCTTGAATTCACTTTCCGTATCCCACCACCTCGCGGCGAGTTCGCTAAATTTATTGATCTCTGACGGATCAACGTTAGCGTGTGTGTTCGAATCTATAATCATCATTCGAGTATACCAGTATCATCGGTCTAGCTTGCGCATATTAGGATTTGCAGATATAAAAATAATCGTGTCTTGGTTAGCTCATACCACGGTGTTGTTAGGTTGATAAAGTAGAGGTTTGGGCGAAATATACCCGTGGATTTTCGGCATTTTTTCGTTACATTTGATTGCTTTACTGAAACACAAGAACAGAAGTATGGCATATACTGTTTACTGATCTTATTGAGTCCCGTGTCAAGTGAAGTCTGAACGGTGAACCAAGAAGAAGAAAAATAACCTAAGTAAGTTAACCTAAGAGATAGTCAATGTTACCCATGGGAACCATCGTTACGGTGTGTATGTTTGCCGGTTTGATCATTGCAGCGGATCTACCCGCATTAAGAAAGCTGCCCAAAATGATTCGTAAACTTGTTGCGGTCATTGTGTTCATGGCAGGACTATGGAACAGTTTGTGGTATGGACTACAACATATGTCTGAGTTCTGGGGGTTTGCAGCCCTTGTTTCTGGTGTACTAATGTGTGTGACGGCTTTGTACATCCTAACGGAAAACGGGCTTACCACGCTCTTACAGAAATTTAAACCAATTATTCTGATCGTCTTACTGGGCTATGCCATTATGTATGCGGTAACGATTGCTCGGCTTTGAGTAGGTGGAACCTGGGGTAAACTAAAAACAGGTATTTCTTTGGCAACGAAGGAGAAGGAACTTCGTTCTCAAACTCTCCTGAAGAAACGGTCGATCACTACATTCACTAGTACTGATTTCCTGTTCTTTGCTGACTCTAGGAGTTATCGTTTGATTTTATCTCCGAGTTCTTTTGCCAAGGTCAGTGTTTTTTCTTTATCAATGGTGGTCAGATTTTGGTTGTCTAACAGACGCTTCCCGGCTACCCAAACATCACTGACTTGATCTCTTGTCGAGCTATAAACAATTTGGCTGACTGGATGGTAGACAGGTTGGGTTGCACAATCGGATAAGTCAATGGCCGTTAAATCTGCCATCTTTCCGATTTCTATTGAGCCGGTAATGTGGTCAAGCCCGAGCGCTTTTGCACCGCATAGTGTTGCCGCTTCGAGGGATTTATGTGCATTGAAGCTAGAAGGGTCACCGCTGACACCCTTGGATAATAAGGACGCCGTTCTTAGTTCGCCAACCATGTCTAAATCATTGTTGCTTGAAGCCCCGTCGGTTCCGATGGCAACGTTGACCCCTGCTTTCAATAGTTTTTCGATTGGGCAAAAACCACTTGCTAGTTTTAAGTTTGACTCTGGACAATGTACGACATTGACACCACGCTCTGCAATGACTTTAATTTCAGCGGGTAACAGTTGGGTCATGTGAACTGCAATAAGGTTAGAATTCAACAAGTTAAATTGATCCAGTCGTTCGATGGGGCGCATACCGTATCGGGCGACAGATTCATCCACCTCATGAGCTGTTTCATGTACATGAATGTGTACGGGACATTCCAATTCACCCGACAAAGTAGCGATACGTTGTAATGGGTCATCAGAAACCGTGTAAGGTGCGTGAGGAGCGAAAGCGGTGTTGATAAGAGTGGAGTGTCGCATGCTGTCCCGTACCGCTAAACCCTTGCTGATGTATTCGTCTGAGTTTTCTGCCCATATCGTTGGAAAATCGATGACAATCATGCCAACCATTGCTCTCATCTTCGCCTGTTCTGCGCGTCTAGCAACAATATCAGGAAAAAAATACATGTCGTTAAAACAAGTGGTTCCTCCTCGGATCATCTCGGCGAGGGCAAGGTCGCTGCCTACTTCCATGAATTCGTCGCCCACCCATTTTTGCTCCGCGGGCCAAATGTAGTCGGTCAGCCATTCCATTAACGGTAAGTCGTCGGCATAACCTCGTAATAGCGTCATGGCCCCATGAGTGTGGGCGTTCACGAATCCTGGGATCAGTGCATGATTTGGCAGTTCGACGAACTCTGATGCATGATATTGTGACTGTATACCGGCAAGGGTATCGATGGCGAGGATCTGACCGTTATCAACGGCAATGGCGTGACCTTCGAACACCGACTCATTGGAGTCCACAGGAATAAGCCACTTTGGGCAGATAACTTTATCGACAGTTTTCATATTGAGACCCTAAATTGAAGCGCTAGCATATGGGAGTACTTACTGTTGGCTACCATGGGTAGCAATAAATTGTTTCAGCTCGTTCAGGACACTGTCTGGCTGCTCAGACATCAAGGCATGACCGCAGTTCGGGATCATGGTGATTTTCGCCAAATCACTCTTTCCAGCGTGAACAACGGCGAGTTTTGCTGGTGCCATTTTGTCTAGGCGCCCGCTAATGAAAAGTGTGGGACAGGTTACTTTCTCAAGGGCCGCTTCACCAGCTTGGTAATCATTACACGCATTCAGGTCAGTGAAGACTGCGCCCTCAGGGCTATTTTTCATCATGCTCATTTGCATTCCGGGTGACCAGAAGCCTGGATTGGGTTCGCCGCCAGTTTTTGAGGCATGACTCCATTGCGTCATCATGGAATAGGCCTCATTCGGATTGTTTTTCGCAGCATCAAGTAATTGGGGAGCAACTGCCATGGGGTAACTGAATCCTACAAGGGTCAGCGAATTCAAAGGCTTTTCGATATTTTTATAGCGCGCAGCAGCCTGTAGGCAGATCAGAGCGCCCATACTATGACCTACCAAATGAAAAGCCTTACCAACGCTAATTGACATAATCTGCTCCAACCATTCCCCCAAGTCTTCAATAGTTGGCAGTAGATCTCCATTGCTCAAGTTGTGGCCAGGTAGATTAACCCCAAGGATATTGTAGCCGTGGTACGCGAAATACCGGCTTTGCAAAGCCCAGACCGTGTGGTCCATGGCGGTGCCGTGGACAAACACAATGGTTTCTAGGGATGGGTCGGGCTCATGACTGGCGGTGTAAGCATAGTAATCAATGCCACCAAGGGTTATTTTCATACTTGTTCCCTCATATTTAGTTGCTTTTCGTGATTGGCGAATGCCTTTAGACAAATCTTCCAATAAATCATCGATGTCCTCGATTCCAACAGACATTCTAATAGTGCCTTCATTGATGCCCGCCGCAACCAGATCATCTTTACTCATTCGATAGTGCGTTGTGCTTGCGGGGTGTATGACTAAGGATTTAGCATCTCCTACGTTGGCCAAGTGGGAGAAAATTTCCAGGGATTCTGTGAATAGTCGACCTGCTTCACGCCCACCTTTTAAAGTAAAGCTAAACACTGCTCCAGCACCTTTTGGTAACAGTTGTTGAGCTAGATGGTAGTCAGGATGGTCCGGTAATTCGGGAAAATTGATTCCCTCAATAGCATCGGACTTCAAAAGAAATTCGACTACTTTACGGGTGTTTTGAACATGACGATCCATTCTCAGTGACAGTGTTTCCATGCCTTGAATAACATAAAACGCCGTGGTCGGACTCATACAGGCTCCAAAGTCTCTCAATCCCTCGCGGCGAGCCCGCAGCAAAAATGCTGCTTGGGAAGACTCCTCATCAAATGACATATTGTGAAAGCCTTTATAGGGTGAGGAAAGGTTTTCAAACTTTCCGCTGTTTTCCCAGCTGAATTGCCCGCGGTCTACCAACACACCACCGATAACAGTGCCATGCCCACAAAGAAACTTAGTAGCAGAATGCATCACGATATCGACACCGTGATCAAAAGGTTGAATCAAGTGAGGAGTGGTGAAAGTTGAATCAATCATCAATGGTATGCCATGCTCATGAGCGATCTGTGCAACCACAGGAAGATTCATCACGTCGTTACCTGGGTTACCCACTACTTCACCAAAAATCAATCGGGTGTTGGGTTGAATTGCGTTACGAATGCCATCGATGTCTCGGGGAGAAACAAACGTGGTTTCGATGCCGAACCGGGGGAGGGTATATTGAAGAATGTTATGAGATCCGCCATAGATCGCACTGGATGCGACAATGTGTGATCCGCCATCCATGAGTGTGGTGATGGCTAGATGTAATGCAGCCTGCCCGCTTGCCGTAGCGATGCCCCCAACACCTCCCTCCAGTGCGGCAATGCGTTCTTCGAAAACAGCGGTAGTGGGATTGGACAATCGGGAGTAAGCGTGCCCCGGACGCTCCATGTTAAACAGTGACGCCGCTTGGTCACTGTCTTTAAAGACGTAGCTCGCCGTTTGGTAAATGGGCACTGCCCGAGCACCGTGAACAGGGTCGGGTTTTTGTCCGGCATGTAAAGCCAGTGTGTCGAATCGAGTTTTTGTGGGTTGTCCCATTACCGGTCTCATCTGAATTGTTGACGTATTCGTCCCATTTTGTCCGGGACGCAGAAAGTGGCACGCAAGTATCAATGTCGCTCCTGTATAGGCATGAATACCATCCGGAAGCAAAAATAGAGCAAGCATTCTACAACGGATTGATCATCATTAAATAGCCAACGATTCAGGTTTTTGCGGCATAATGATATAGTGGTACTAGAGCGCACTGAGCTATCGCTGAGCATTGGGCAAGGGATTGGCGTGACCAAAAATGATACTCAAGCTTGGATAAAAAACAGCCACTTTGATTATTCTCCGATAACAATTTGACTCGGTAGTATCCTGAAGAATGTTCCCATGGAGAAATACGCTTATGCTTTTAAATGAGACACTCGTACGCTTAAATGAAATACTCGGTAAGTCAGAATGAAATTGGATAGGCTTGATCATCTCGTACTGACCGTGACGGACATTAATGCTACCGTTGATTTTTATGTCGATGTCTTGGGTATGGCTTTCGAAACATTTGGAGATAATCGGGTCGCCTTGAAGTTTGGTAATCAGAAGATAAATCTGCATCAATCTGGTAACGAATTCGAACCTAAGGCGGAACGGGTTCAGCCGGGGAGTGCTGACTTATGCTTTGTTGCGACGACTGAACTGAATGAGGTTGTTTCACACCTAGAAGCGCGGGGAGTGGAAATTATTGACGGCCCAGTGAAACGAACAGGCGCCACCGGCTCAATTACCTCCATTTATCTCAATGATTTAGATGGCAATTTACTCGAAATATCAAACTACTGCTTTGAATAATACTGGTCACCAGTTAAAGAATTATTAGCAGAAAAGCATCGATCATAATTGGCTTTAGGGGGCTAGTTACTAAGCACAAAGTAGCGGATCGTGTGGCCATCGATGTATTGTCACGGGAGGCTCGCTAATTAATTTGTGTTGTGTGTTTTTCCAGAGGGAGCGCCATATCGCCGGATCTCGCAACTCGGTGGTGGGATTCCGCCCGCTTCGTGCAACGAAGGAAGGAAACATTGGTCGCCCGGTGGGGTCTCCCGTTACGTTGTAGCGGAGATCGAAACTCCACCGCACATGATTAGTTTGGTTTGTCAGGGAGCTATGAACAGTGAGTGGATCGAATAGAATCACTCCTCCGGATCTAACCGGAAGGGGTTGTGCTTCGGTTACATCAAACTGACTTTGAGGAATCGCGAGCTGTGGATTTGGGCAGTGATGCAACATGGGGTTTCGATGGCTCCCTGGGATGACCTGCAGACAACCGTTTTCAACAGTGGCATCCGTCATCGCAATCCAGGCTGTTATCATTCGGGTGTGATCTGCTTCTTCGAGGGTAACTGCGCGATCCTGATGCCAGTCAGTAGAGGTGATGTGAGCGCGACTTTCGTCCTGATACAACTGCTTCGCCGGTGGTTTAATTCTTACGTGCTGAATTGGGTTCGAGGTGATCTCTGGCCCGATGATAGATTCAATCAAATCAAGTAAAGAAGCAGCAGTCATGAGATTAAACACCGCATCTCCCGCATGCATCGGTGTTTCAGCGGTTATCTGTTCAGGCGGTAATGAGATATCTAAAGGTTGAAAGTAGTCCAGTCCAGCATCGTACACAGCCTTGATACAGTCATCGAAAGAATGCCATGAGTTACTGCCATTGGGCAGCGAGCCATCCGCTTTCCATTGGACACAGAGGGTCGCTAACTTTTCCTCATATTCATTAATCAAAGGCCTAATGATCTGAGTTTGATCAAAAACATCATTGACGACGAGATACCCTTGGGACTTAAAGGCGTTAAGCTGTTGGTCGCTCAGCATGTGATAGTGCAGTGTGTTTTGTTGGATAGGAACTTTACGCGAGTTTAATGATGTTCATCAAGGGAGAATAGTGGGGGAAGCGGAATATGAAGCCAGTTTGATCGTGAAAAAATGGTGTTTCTGATTGTTAGCTGAACCTGCCGTTGAGGTATTCTTGAGAGGGGATAGGTTCGTTTTTGGTACTTGAGATAGTAACTAGTAGATTAAGCACTGTTTAGTAATAATTGCGACTCAGAAGCTCACTATGACCCCGTGCGGTATGGAAGGGATCATTTTTTCATAGGTGACTGAATCAATGTTTTGTGTTTTTTGTTTATAATACTCCTTTGTAAGCTTCTACTCACCATAGCACTTAAGATACCGCTGTTCTATTCTACCGGCGTTGGGTTCGAGAGCTTTGTGGCTCTTCGTTTTGTGACTTAAGCCTCAGACCTGATTGCGAAATTCAGCCTTAAGATTTGTACGGAAACTAATAAGAGAGGTGGCAACCCTAACGCTGGCCCTCTCGATGGGTTATCGAGTGCTGAGAGGAGGCTTGGGTACCTATCTTGGGTGTGTATGGAGTCTTTTGTGACTATTAATCAAACAGACAATATTAACTAGGAATTATCATGACACCCGAATCATTTCGACTGGCCGGGCACGAGCTAATAGACTGGATTAGCGACTATCGAAACAACCTCGATCAACACCCTGTGCGAGCACAGGTGGCTCCAGGAGACATCCGTGGCAGCTTGCCCAGTTCCGCTCCAGAACTACCAGAGTCTCTGGCGTCGGTGGTGGCTGATCTTGATAAGATTGTCGTACCCGGTATTACCCAAGTGCAACACCCAATGCACTACGGATGGTTTCCATCGAATGCGTCACTGGCATCAGTGCTTGGCGACATTGCCAGCTCTGGTCTTGGTACACTGGGTATTTCATGGGAAAGCTGCCCTGCATTAACGGAAGTTGAAGAAGTTGTTTGCGACTGGATGCGCCAATTAACCGGGTTGTCGGCACAATGGGAAGGCACTATTCATGACACCGCATCCACAGCCTGCTTAACAGCCCTGATTCTGGCTAGGGAAAAAGCGAGTAACTATGCTGAAATGGGAGCAGGACTTCAAGGACAGGAAAACCCTTTAGTTATCTACACTACGAGTCAAGCTCACTCGTCCATTACCAAAGCGGCATTGCTAGCAGGATATGGTAAAGAAAATATTCGTATGATTGATGTTGATCCATCCACTTACGGGATGTCACCACGGGCGCTTCGAGAGGGCATTGAAGAAGATCTAAAATTAGGTAGGAAACCCGCTGCCATTATTGCTTCGGTTGGATCGACAGGCGTCACTGCGATTGATCCAGTGGATGAACTTTCTATCATTTCAAATGAATATGATATCTGGTTGCATGTTGATGCCGCCATGGCAGGATCTGCGATGTTGCTGGAAGAATGTCGATTTATGTGGGAAGGGGTCGAACAATCTGATTCAATATCTTGGAATCCCCACAAGTGGATGGGAACGATCCTTGATTGTTCGTTGTTTTATGTTAAAGATCCAGAGCATTTGATTAGAGTGATGTCTACGAACCCCAGTTATCTTCGCTCGGCAGTTGATGGAGAGGTCACCCAGTATCGAGATTGGGGTATACCCCTTGGGCGTCGTTTTCGCGGATTGAAGTTGTGGTTTCACCTGAGATTAGACGGCGTCGAAGCAATTCGGCAACGTATACGTCGGGATCTGGAAAACACCCGATGGCTTGCTGATCAAATCGAACAAACGGAAAATTGGAAAGTGGTTGCGCCAGTCACACTGCAAACGGTATGTGTCAGGCATGAGCCAGGGAATCTAAGTGGAGAGGACCTTGATAAGCATACCTTGAATTGGGTGGATGCCATTAATCGATCAGGTGAAGCATTTATGAGTCCTTCTATCCATGACGGTCTGTGGATGGTAAGAATATCAGTTGGGGTTGAAAGTACCGAGCGAGAGCACCTAGAGCGACTATGGGCGCTAATACAAAACACTGTGATTGATATTGATTAGCACTATTTTAACGTCAATTGGTTCTTTTTACTTTTCGCGGGTTCCTGTCTGGCCTTTGGATGTCGCTTGGTCTAGCGCTTCAAATCGATCACTTCAACCCTAGAGAAACTTAGACAAATCGGTATTTTCATTGCCTATGAAAATTTACGCTGTTTCTGACTTGCACGTGGATTATCCAGCCAATAAACAGTGGCTAGATGCGCTTTCATTAGTGGATTATCAAGATGATATTTTGATACTGCCTGGGGATGTTACGGATAATCTGATATTGCTGGGAGAGGTATTTAGTCAACTAAAAAAACGTTTTTCTCAAGTTATGTACGTGCCGGGGAATCATGACTTATGGGTGACTCGTGGAGGTACAGGGACTTCTTTGAATAAAGCCGAACAGGTTCTCGCTCTAGCTCATCGAGAGGGTGTTTTAACAGAGCCATGGTCTTACGAAAACCTAACGATTGTTCCCTTATTGAGCTGGTATGATTATTCGTTTGGCGAACCTAGTGATTGGCTTCGACGAAGCTGGATGGACTATCATCTTTGCAACTGGGAAGAATTTCATGATGAGGCTAGTGCTGTGACAGACTTTTTCTTAGCAAAAAATGAACGTTTTTTCCCGGTGGAAAATCGTCAGATTATCTCCTTTTCCCATTTTCTTCCGCGAATTGATTTGATGCCCGATCATATTCCCACTGAGCATCGGCGGATTTATCCGGTCCTTGGTAGTGTTCGATTGGATAAGCAAATTAGACAACTGGGCTCGTATTTACATGTTTATGGTCATAGCCACGTCAATCGCGAAGTCAATATAGACGGTATCAGCTACATCAACAACGCGTTTGGCAATCCTCGGGAAACGAGGATTGCCAAAAAAGCATTAAAGTGTATTTATCAATTCAGTCACTGAGTCTACTCATCATTATCATCAAAGCTCGATTATCGAAAACTTCGACCAATTTTGTAGAGGTACGATCTGGTAGCTCTGAACACTCATCATTTCTCTGCTGGACGATGAGGATTCAACGGCTAGTGCAATCTGATGTTCGTTACTTGGTCTGTATCTCCAAAATCGCCAGTGATCGGGGTTATCTTTTAATCTAGGGTCAAAGCTGATAGTTATTGGTGTGTTTTGGGGAACATGGAACGAGAATTGATCTAAGGGTAGTGAAAGGCCCATACCCTTAGCTTTGATATAGGATTCCTTTAGTGTCCAGTAATCGAAAAAACGTGCTCTTTGGTGGGTGTTCGGTTGAGAGAAAAGTTCAGTGACTTCGGTGCTTGAAAAATAACGATCTGCAATCCCAAGAACATCGTTTGTTCGTGTCAAATTTTCCACATCCACGCCAATTTCATGGTTAGTAGTGACACCGCAAATAATCAGACCGTCAGCATGAGAAAGATTGAACCGGAGATTCGAATAGGGTTTTTGTCGCGGCAATAGGGGCGATATTTCTGGGCGACCATATGCATTTTTAATAAAGCGCCACTGATCAGGTTCAATGTTCGCGTACAATGATAGAACGGAACGCACTAAAGCACGAGTGATAAGGTATTGATGCCTACTTTTCTCAAAGTAGAAACGTTGGTGTTTGGTTTTTTCTTCTTCCTCCAGTAATGCAATATAGTTCGCTAATAGACTAGTATCCGTTATTTCGTTACAAAAGCATGACCACAAATGGATGGTATTTGGTTCTAGCGCTAATTGTTCTTGCATATTCCTGATTAATACGTCTATGGAAAATAAACAGCTCTTGTGGGGTAAATGGATGGCATCTCGACTTTATGCTTGTTGGAATTATTTTTGAGTTTCATACTTAAAGAAGCCTCAAAGGGATAAAATGGCGTTCGAGAAGATTGTGCAACCCTACGTCTGTAACTTTGATTTAGGTTGAGTCATTATCGTCGTTCCACACGATATATCGCTTGTCGGCATTGCTCCATTCATCGTCAATCTCGACGAGGATGGCACTGACA
>WLWV01000257.1 GCA_012103395.1 Gammaproteobacteria bacterium | reverse complement strand
CTTGTCAGTGCCATTCTCGTTGAGATTGACGATGAATGGAGCAATGCCGACAAGCGATATATCGTGTGGAACGACAATAATGACTCAAACTAAACCGAAGTTACAGACGTAGGGTTGCACAATCCCAAAATTCACCACAACTTCCCCCTTACTTCCTGATATAGAAAACCCCATGCGATCAAACTGGTTGCTCGTCACTATCGCGCTAAGTGCTGGCGTTGCAGCGGCTGTTGGGGTCGGTAAAATTGCGCCTCTAATGCCCTTGATTCGGGTTGAGTTGGGATTATCGTTAACCGAAGGTGGTTGGGTGATTTCGAGCTTCATGACCATCGCAGTGCTAACTGCATTGCCCGTTAGTCTGTTAGCACTGAGAGTCGGTGTATACCGTTACGCGCTCATAGCGCTGGCGCTACTTTCAATTGGGGGGTTTGCAACGGCGTTTGCGAACTCTTTTACACATTTACTCATTGCCAGAATGATCGAAGGCATCGGTTATATTGGCGTCGCGGTGGCCGGGCCGGGTTTGGTGGTTTCAGCGGTTAACAATGACGACCGACCTTTGGCCATGGGTATCTGGGCCACTTGGATTCCACTGGGAATGGGTTCCGTCATGCTCATTACCCCACTGTTACTTAACGTCGCTCAATGGCGTTCGGTTTGGATGATTCTGGCGGTGTTTCCATTGTTACTGATGGTATTAGTGGGGCGGTCTTTCGCGTCTCTTCGCAGTCAAACCACAATAAGTAGCTCTTCACCAAAACCCGACTTCCGAACGATCCTCAAACCCGGTCCTTTTCTCGCTGCAGGCTGCTTCGCCTGTTTTAGCGGAATGTTCATCGTCGTGGTTAGCTTTCTGACCACCCTATGGACCGAGACCATGGGCATCGATTTAGGTTTGGCCGCCCTGCTCACCTCGATTGTTGTGTTATTGGGTGCTCCCGGCAGCATTTTGGGTGGATGGATGTTACAGCGAAAATTTTCCCTTAGAACCATCGTCGTGGTTGGTTTCGTATTTCCCGGATTGACGGCTATGATGATATTCCTACCGGCTTTTCCGTGGTGGATACAAGGTCTCAGTGCGGTGATTTTTATGAGCCTTTCAACCCTAACCCCAGGGGTCCTGTTTGGCCTTGGATCACACTTCGTCCGATCCCCAACTAATATCCCCATGGTAATTGGCGTCATACTCCATGGAGTTGCTCTTGGTCATTTCCTCGGCCCTATCTTATTTAGTGCTTTGATCGATGCAATGAACGGCGAGTGGGCATACGGCGCATACTATTTTTTAGCACTCGTATGCCTCGGCTCAGTGTTGTTCTACCGACTATCAAAACACACCCATGTTTCTGTCAACAAGCAATAGAAGCAATGGGGTCAGATTTGATTGAAGTCAACGTAAAGGAAATAGACAGGGGCATATATGAACACCTCATCTTACAATCGAATAAGGTTTCTCGAGTAAGGCATTCATGGATGTTCCGGTTTTTCGATTTTTACAGCTGAATTCGGCGGCATGCACGTTACGGATTTCGGTTATCACTAGAATTAGCCAACCCAGCACATCGATTCGTTGCTGGTGTCAATGAAAATTTCCCTTTAAAATTCACTTAGCTCACTCAGGTAGAGCATGGTGAAGGTCGCATAGGTTTGTCTAGCTCACAGAACCATACCTGATAACAACACCTTTCCAGTGAGCCGCCTATTGTTCATCGTCTTTGGCGTATACTGGATCAAAACCAATCAAAAAGGTATTTTTATGGGTGGATTGCTACTGATGTCAATTGGGTATACAGGTTGCCGTTTAATAGATATCTATAAGAAAAAGAAGGCCAATTCGTCTTGGAAATCTGGCACAGATAGTTCACCTTCTGCAAAACCACAATCGGTTGAGCATGTAGTATCTGCGGAGCATTTAGCGGAAGAAAATACCCCCGAGCAAAAAATGAGAGTGGCCAATCATTATTTTTACACCAGTGTCACCACCGCAGGGTCCGCGATTTTACAAAGCCATATCCCCCCCATGCGTTATCTCAGCCTAGCGCTATTGCTCTACAGCAACCTCCCTATGTTTCGTGTTGCGGAGCGCAGTTTGATCGAGGAAAAAAAGATAAGCGGTGAAACACTGAATACTCTGATCGTTCTCGTAGCGGTGTCCAGTGGCCAATATCTTTCTGCGTCACTGGTTGGCGTTTTCTACTATCTGGGCGACAAAGTCCTAGCGCGTACCCGTGATGACTCCCGCAGCATCATACAAGGAGTTTTAGGTGAACAACCTCGTTCGATATGGATTTTGCGGGATGGTGTTGAAGCTGAGATACCATTGAAAGAGCTAGAAAAGGAGGATACGGCCATTATTTACGCTGGTCAAACCTTTCCTGTAGACGGAATATTGGTCAATGGACATATCCAAGTTGATCAACACATGCTCACTGGCGAATTTCAGCCTGTGGAGAAAAACAGTGGGGATCAAGTCTATGCTTCGACCATGGTAGTTGCTGGTAAAGCTTATATTAGGGTTGAAAATACTGGAGAGGAGACGGTAGCCGCTCAAACTTACCAAATATTGCAACGAACCGCAGATTACAAAACGGCATTAAATCAAAGAAGCGAGCAGTGGGTTGAGAAAACGACATTACCAACCCTAGCCTTTTCAGCACTACAAATTCCTTTTACAGGCTTCCAGGGAGCAGCTATCGTACTTAGCAGTGTTAAATGCGTAAATTGTACGCGTATCCTTGTCTCCCTCGACACGTTAAACCATATTGCTTGGGCCGCCCATAAAAATGTGCTGGTCAAAGATGGACGCGTTTTGGAATTACTTGGAAACATCGACACCGTGCTTTTTGACAAAACCGGCACCTTGACGGAAGACCAGCCTGAGGTTGGTGACATTGTGGTCTGCCCGAGCAGTGGAATGAATACTGATCAGGTTCTTTTCTATGCAGCTGTTGCTGAATACAGGCACGGCCACCCCATCGCCAAGGCCATTCTAGAAGCGGCCAGAGTTCGCGATATGGACCTACCCGAAGTGGAAAACACGAATTACCGGGTTGGCTACGGCATTCATGTGAAGTTTAAAGGGCAAAATATTCACGTAGGCAGCGCTCGGCTAATGGAATCAGAACAAATCGCAATACCAGATAACATTCTTCAGGCCATGGAAAGCGCTCAGGCTAAGGGCCATTCGAGCATACTTGTTGCTGTCGATAAAACAGTATGTGGCGCAATTCAATTACGTGCCCTCATTCGCAGCGATGTGCGCGAGTTAATGAACGATTTGCGTGAGCAAGGTGTGAAGCATTTTGCAATTGTCTCTGGCGATCATCAGCAGCCTACCCGCGAGCTAGCTGAAACCTTGAATATGGATGCTTACTACGCCAATGTCTTGCCCCATGAAAAAGCAGGGATTGTCGATCTATTGCAACAGCAGGGCCGTAAGGTGTGCTTTATCGGTGATGGAATTAATGACTCCATCGCGATGAAAAAAGCCCAAGTTTCCGTTTCTTTAGCGGGCGCTTCCCCGATCGCCATGGATACCGCACAAATCATCTTGACCGATGGCAACTTGGCGAGTTTTAGTGAGACATTACGAATTGCTCGTAAGCTTGAGGCACACAGCCATCAGAGTATGGTGAATATTCTAGCTTCCTCCGCTATTTTAACATTGGCAACGTTCTTCTTTAATTTAACCCTGATTCAATCCATATTATTGGGTAATGGGGTTTATGTCACTGGATTGATACATTCAAACCGGCCTTTGCGGTTGATCCGAGAGGAACAAACAAGCCAAAAAAGGCCCGTAATACACTCTCAAAATCTTGAAATCAACGGGGCCGAGTTAGCCCCAGAACCTACAAAGGCTTGAGCCCAGAATCTAAGAAAATAACACTTGCCAAGTTAAAGATAACTGTTGAATTATGACTCTCTTAAAGAACGCGAATATGTTGATCCATTATAAAGCGTGGGCTAACGACTTATCGTTTTCATGTGTATCTAAACTGACTGCTGCAGAACAAAATAGGATTCGAAAAACAACATTCAAGACCATGGTTTCTACCTTAAACCATATTTATGTGGTTGATGCTATTTTTCAATCACACCTAATGGGCACAGAGCACACTTATACAGCTAGAAATACGCCTGAACACCCGCCGTTGTTAGCGCTTTGGGATAATCAGAAAGCACTTAATGCGTGGTACATCGATTATGTTTCTTCTGTTTCAGAAGAAGATTTTGTAAAACAAATTGAGTTTGAGTTTGTAGGGGGAGGGAAAGGAATCATGACGCCAAATGAAATCGTCCTTCATCTTGTTAATCTGTAGAAGTTCAGACTTGAGCTGACAGTTACCCGTTTATCAGTAGCTGTCTGTCAGATAGAGTTTAGTTTACAAACTTTTCTTTCCAGATCGCTTTACCGTCGATGAGTGTTTCCATCGGC
>WLWV01000256.1 GCA_012103395.1 Gammaproteobacteria bacterium | reverse complement strand
GCTTGTCAGTGCCATTCTCGTTGAGATTGACGATGAATGGAGCAATGCCGACAAGCGATATATCGTGTGGAACGACAATAATGACTCAAACTAAACCGAAGTTACAGACGTAGGGTTGCACAATCCGGGATTAGCAACCAACTCTTCCGGCGTGCCAATTTGTGAGGTTTCTCCATCTTTCATGATGGCAATATGATCGCCCATTTTTATGGCCTCGAGAAAATCATGTGTGATAAATACCATAGTTTTCTTTACCAGCTTCTGTAAACGCAATAACTCATCTTGCATTTCCCGACGAATCAGTGGGTCCAAAGCAGAAAAAGGCTCATCAAAGATCAGTATTTCAGGGTCAACTGCCATGGCTCTGGCTAGTCCCACTCGTTGTTGCATACCACCAGACAACTCTCGTGGATAGTGTTGATCCCAACCACTTAGTCCGACCATCTCCAATACTTCCATTGCTTTGTCAGTCCTTTCTTTTTTTCCAACACCTCGAATCTCTAAGCCGAATGCAATATTGTCAACGATACGACGATGAGGAAAGAGCCCAAAATGCTGGAAAACCATACTCATTTTTGTTCTTCGAAGGTGAGTAAGTGCGGCGTCACTCATCTTCACCACGTCTTCATTATCGATCAAAACTTCGCCAGCGGTGGGCTCGATCAAGCGAGAAAGACAACGGACCAATGTGGACTTTCCACTGCCGGATAATCCCATGACCACGAACGTCTCCCCTTCCTCAACGCTAAAAGACATGTCTCTCACTGCGACAACGTGCCCGGTCTGCTCAAGAACTTCAGCCCTAGAGAGCGAATGATCAAGTTCAGAAAGTGCTTTTTGTGGATTAGGTCCAAACACTTTCCAAATATTGTTGCAGACTATTTTAGTCGAACTATTCATGTCTTCGATATAAGAGTGAATTAATTTGGAGGAATCACACCGAGCAGCCCCGAAACCAGGCCACGGGGCTGCTGGCGTATTCTATAAAAATCGATAGAAAGCTAAGGCAGCCATTTTCTCCAGATGGTTTCGTTTTCAGCAAGCCATGCGTCAACCACTTCACCCACATCTTTTCCATCCACGTCAATGGCTAACACCATTTTCGCTTGTTCCGTGTTGGAAAGATTCATGTTGCTTAGGAGGTGTGCAGCATCAGTATGTTGCGCCATGGAAGCAGGGTTTCCATAGTTGTAGGTTACGTCTTCTGCCCAGCCAGTTGCGGGCCAGGTGTCCGCATTGTGAGCTGGAAGTTCAATTTTAACGAGGTCCAGCTTAGCGTGAATCCAATGTGGCTCCCATGCGTAAAGCAAAAACGGTTCTTTGCGAGCATATGCGCCTTGTGCTTCAGCCCATGCTGCGGTTTCGGTGCCAAGTTCAACGGCAACAAAATCCACACCAAGTAGATCTAGGCGTTTTTGGTCATCGCACTCCCAAGCTGGAGTAGGGCAAGCAATAAGCCGGCCTTTGCCATTTGTTTCGATGGTCGCGAAATGTTCTTTATATTTGTTTAGGTCGGCATAAGATTTTAGATCAGGTGCTACTTCGTCTACAAAGTATCTTGGTACATAGTACGAAGAAACCCCAACAATGCCTGTAGGGCCCATATATTGAACCGAACCATCGCCACCAAACTCGGTGATCATGATGTCTTTTGAGCTGCTGTACGAGGGCCAGCTTTCGCAACCATAGTCAAGATCACCCGCCGCCATTGCTTCGTAGACACCAACGCCAGAGGGCATGGTAATCGCTTTAATTTTGTAGTCCATTTCATTCTCAAGAATGGTTTGAGCGAGTTTGCAAACTACCGCGCCGCCGGTCCAGTCAGGAATGGGAGCAGACAGTCTTTCTGCCGCGCTCGCAGGCAATGTGCCAAGCGCCAAGATGGAGGCAGCGATAGTTCCTGCCAAAGATTTCTTCATGATTGAAGGTGTCATTAATCGTCTCCAGATAGTTTTATTTTGATCGAAAATCGTGATCATGATTTATTAAGATAAAATTGAGGTAGGCTATCGTAAGGGCATTTATCAGACGCCCTAGTGTTGCCTATCTCTGCGAAATAATATGAATAAGTTTCCAGCTCCATGTATATAACCTGTCGTTCGAAAATAGGGGCTAATAATACGATTGAATTTAGTGACTTAGTTAATGGACGATGGGCAAATAAATAATCATCAAGTGGAGCAGTATCAAGTTAGATGGCTAGACACCCAATGCTTCTCTTTGAGTTTGGGTCCAAGCCTGACTTAATCGGTCAAGAATAATAGCCAATAACACAATGCCTGTACCTGCCGCCAACCCAGCACCAGTATTGGAAGTGTTTAACGCATTAAATACTTCTCTACCCAAGCCCACTCCACCAATTAGAGGAGTAACCACTTGCATGGCTAAAGCCATCATCACTGCTTGATTCAATCCAAGCATGATGCTCGGTAGTGCCATGGGTAATTTTACCTTAGCGAGTGTTTGTCTAGCTGTTCCACCGAATGAGGAAGACACTTCGGTGTAAGTAAGCGGTATCTGTCCAATCCCTAGTGACGTTAGCCTAATCACTGGTGGTAAGGCATAGATTACTGTTGCGATGACGGCGGAGACGACGTTGCCACCAAAAAACATTAACACTGGAATCAGATACACAAAGCTCGGTAACGTCTGCATGGCATCGAGCACTGGGCGAAGTATCATATCAAATCGTCTATTTTGGGCGGAAGCAATACCAATGGGAATGCCAACTATGAAACAGATGAATACTGAAAACCAAAACAGATGATAACGTTAGCATGGCCTGTTCCCAGAGATCACAGGCGCCGATAAACATCAGCAAGCTCAGGCAGGCTAGGGCGAAATTACGCCCAACCGAAACCCAACTCAAAACGCCTAATACACCGACGGTGATGTACCACGGTAAGTGAGTTAAAAAGACGTCAAGGGGATGTAAAAGATACAGATAAACTACCGCCCGAAGGCCCTTGGTAAAGGCAATAAAAGCAGGATTGACGGTGAGCCAAGCGACGGCATCATCGACCGGCTCCCGAAAGGAAAATTGCAGGGATTCTGGGAATTCGCCAATGCCGATAGTGGCATCGAAAATTGAGATGAGCGCCATAATAATAACGCTAGCAACAAGAAATGAGCGTTCACGGATTGCTGCTGCGAATGCTTGCCCACTGGGCCTATTTATGATGCCTACAATGAGCCCGAGAATTGTTGCAATGCTATGGGTCACTGTTTTTGTGAAAACTGTTAAGGTGCTCCAGATGAAACCAATGGGTTTTTCAACAAATTTCGCTATGGGGTAGATGTCCCAAGATTGTGGTAGCAGGTAAAAACGTACCGTATTAGCTGGAAGCCCGCCTTTTTTTGGTTGCCCAAAGGCTAAACTCAAACGATCAAATATGATGGCCATAAAAACGATACAGAGCCCGCCCTCTAATGACCAACCTACTCGAAGCTTATAAATTGCTTTCCAGACTTCGCTGCCTAAACCGTCTGCGCCGATAAATGTGGCAAGTACAACCAGCCCAAGAGCCATCATAATGGTTTGGTTGATGCCCAACATGACGCTTGGCATGGACAGTGGTAACTGCACTTTGACCAGCATTTGCAATCGGCTTGCGCCAAAAGAATGCGCCGCTTCGATGGTTTCTGATGGAATTTGACGGATACCAAGATTAGTCAAACGTACAACCGGTGGTAAGGCGTAGATCATGGTCGCCATGATCGCTGGAGGCCCGCCAATACCAAAGAAGAATACCGCGGGTAAGAGATAAACAAATGCCGGCATTGTCTGCATGGTGTCCAAAATTGGTTTCAATATGGACTCAAATCGATCATTTTGGGCGCTCGCAATGCCTAGTATCAGGCCAAAGAAGACTGAAAAAATAACAGCGAGCCCCATCAATGCCAATGTCTGCATGGTTGGCTCCCACATGCCGACACCACCCCAAAACAGGCCACCGACCATTGTTAATATCGCAAGAGGAAGGCCACCATAAGCAAGGGCTGGCAGGACAAACAACATCAGTATAAACAGCCAAGGAGAGTCAATCAGGAAGTCTTCAACGATATAAAGGACTTCCTCAATTCCTCCCGCAATCATGCGAGTAAACCACCGGTAGTTTTTCTTAAGCCACTCCTCTCCTTGATTTATCCACTCGGAAAATTGAAAGGGGTCTGAAATGAACGCTGGAAACATGGAAACATCGTTTGCGTTTCTGACGAGTAAGAGAGAAGCCAAAAAGCCGAAGGCAATGACAACCCAGATTACAAGCCGATTTTTAATAGTATCCAAGTAAACCTACCTTATTGTTCATAACTAGCGGTAGTGTACCCTGAGGTCTGTAATTTATTTCTTTAGCGATGTTCGTTTGGCTTAGGCGAAGTGAGCGTAGCGAACGAAGCCAAAGCCGGTTTTTCAGGCTTTAGTATTGAATGTTGAGCCATCAAG
>WLWV01000048.1 GCA_012103395.1 Gammaproteobacteria bacterium | reverse complement strand
AGGCTTGTCAGTGCCATTCTCGTTGAGATTGACGATGAATGGAGCAATGCCGACAAGCGATATATCGTGTGGAACGACGATAATGACTCAACCTAAATCAAAGTTACAGACGTAGGGTTGCACAATCGGAACTCTGAGTTGCCCTTCAACTTGGCTTCAACAACCAAAGTATAATTTTTAAAAAGTCAGCAGCCTCAGAATTTTCCCTTCTCAACCCACTGAGATTAGTAATTCTTTCTCTGGGGAACCACTCCCCTAACCCCCCCTTTGGGGTTATCGACATCACCTTGGTATCTCGGGATGACATGGATATGCAAATGATGAATGGATTGACCAGCCCAGTGGCCTACGTTAATACCGACGTTGTACCCGTCGGGCTGATATTTCTCTTGGACAATTTTTTGGCCTTCCCCCACTAACGCCCAAAGTTCATTTCTTTCGTCCTCATTGATATCGAAGTAATTGGCAAAATGTCGATGTGGGATGACGAGGAAGTGCCCTTTGTTCACAGGGTGTCGGTCCCAAGATGCGAAACCTAGCTCGCCGTCGATCATCAAGCGATCTGAACTGGGATTGCAGAAGCGGCAAGGGTCTTGAGGGGTAGCCATGTTAAAAAAACCATAAAAAGAGTGGATAGACTGTCGGGGATTTATGCAGATGCCCCACAAAGACACGGTAATGGAGCTTTCAGATTGGATTCAGAGGCCAACCCGGATAACCCGTTTACCGAAGTTTTCTCCATTCAATAACCCGACAAAGGCGGCGGGGGCTTGCTCAAGTCCATCAACCATGTCTTCACGGTATTGAATTTTCCCTTCATCAATCCAAGTCGTCATAGCTTTGGCGAATTCCGGATACTTATGGCCGAAGTTGTCGAAGATAATGAACCCCTGCATTTTAATTTTCTTACGCAAAATGTGCCCCATCAACCAACCTAATTGATTGGGTCCATCCGGAGCCGAAGTGACATTGTATTGCGACACCAGCCCACAAACCGGCACCCGGGCGTTGGGGTTGAGTAAGGGCACGATGGTTTCAAATACTTTACCGCCAACGTTTTCGTAATTGATGTCAATGCCATTGGGTGTCGCCGCTTTCAGCCGTTCCGCGAAGTCCGCAGCTCGGTGATCAATACAAGCATCGAAACCCAAAGTGTTTACCGCGAAATCACATTTCTCAGCACCCCCTGCAATCCCCACCACATGGCAACCCATCAATTTGCCGATTTGTCCTACCGTAGCACCCACTGCCCCTGTTGCTGCAGCGACTACTAGCGTTTCCCCCGCTTTGGGCTCACCGATATACGTCAACCCACAATAAGCCGTGAAACCAGGCATACCCAAAATACCTAATGCCCAGGACGGGTGAGTTGGATTTGCACCCAGATTCCTGATACCTTCTCCATCAGATAAGGCATAGTCCTGCCAACCGTTCATACTCAACACTTTGTCCCCGACGGCAAATTTACTCAAATTGGAGCTCACCACCTCGGACACCGTGGCCCCAACCATGACGCCATCAATCTCCACCGGCGCGGCATAAGAGGGCGCATCGCTCATCCTACCTCGCATATACGGATCCAAAGAAAGATACTCCGTACGCAATAACATCTCCCCTTCACCGGGAGTGGGAACGCTGACCTCCTCCATGCGTAAAGTCTCTGGAGTTGGTTCGCCATGAGGGCGTTTCGCGAGTACTAATCGACGGTTGATTTCAGATGATTGCGGCATTATTGGTAGATATCAGTAATATTCAAGAAGTAAGAAGTAAAAAAGCAAGTTAATTGGTTCGTCAGACCAACGTGTCCGACCTTATTGTTTTAACTGTATTTAGTCTCACAGGAATTGGGCTCGTCTAATTAGACCCGATTAGACCTGCAATACAGACAGACCAAAAACTGAAAATGGCGCGATTGAGAGTCATTAATCTCCACGGTGATCTCTACGGCAAACGAGGCCTCTTACTTCGTTTGCCACAACTTTTCCCATGGCATTTCTTGGCAGCTTGTCCACGAAAACCACTTTCTTTGGTTGTTTAAACTTAGCCAGCGCGGCCTGACAGGACGACTCAATCATCTTGCGAACAGATTCTTCACTATGAGATGAATCAGCTATTTTTACCACCACAGCCACGGGGATCTCGCCCCACTTAGCATGCCTTTGACCCACCACCGAAACGGCATCAATGTCAGCAATCGCCACAATGACCCGTTCTATTTCAGCAGGATAAATGTTTTCACCACCCGAGATAATGACATGTTTTAGCCGATCGTCAAACCAATAATTCCCGTCCTTGTCAATATGGGCGACATCACCGGTGTGAAACCAGTCGTTGTCAATCGCTTGGGCAGTCGCTTCTTTGTTATTCCAATAACCCGTCAAAATATTGTCGCCTCTAATGCAAATTTCACCGGGCATATTTACCTCAACAGCGTCCCCTTGGGCGTCACAGAGTTTGACTTCGCACAACAACCCCTCTTGTCCAATACTACCAGCGGTGGTGACGGCTTTTTCGGGCCGTTGATAAATGGCAATGGGGCCAGTTTCCGTCGCTCCATAAACCTGCACCAAGGGAAGGCCTTTTTCATGCACCGTATCGATCAGAGTTCTCGGGACATCCGTTGAGCCAATAGAAATCGACTTCAGACTCTGCAGCGAAGCGTCTTGCCATTCTGCGGTGTTTTGCATGGCTTGCAGGATCGTGGGGACGGTATTGATTAGCGATACACTGTGATGTTGTATCGCGTTCACACATGATGTCGGATTAAACTGTTGATGCAGTATTAGTGTCGCGCCAAACATGAGCGCGGGTAAAGGCTGGATGTTAATCCCACCCACATGGAACAACGGCAAGACATTCAGAACAATATCGCGGCTTCCCAAGTCATACATATGCTGACTCATTTGCGCATTGCAAATCATGGCGCCCTGGGAAAGAACCGCACCTTTGGGCCGGCCCGTCGTCCCTGAGGTATAAACAATAAGGCAAGCTTCCTCCGCCGTGATGTGTGTGTAGGCATCCAGATTAATCTTCCTCTCTTCCCTTGAAAAAGCCGCGTTATCAAGCAATTGACTTAACGTTGGACCGGATGAATCGTCATCCAATGACACACATGTCAATGTATTTGGTTGTTTTGCTAACACCGATAATGCGTGGGCTTTGCCTGCTTCGTGTTGGTCATGGAACAACACTTTTGGCGCACAGTCGTCAACAATGTAAGTCAGTTCGTTCTCTGAGAGTCTCCAACTCATGGGCACCACAATAATACCCATCCGAGCAGCAGCAAGCAGCAAAACGAACATGTCAGGATGATTCAACCCTAACCAGGCGATACGCTCCCCTTTTGTTAGCAAAAAGTGATCTCGCAGTAAACTAACCGTCCCGGACACCCGGTTTTCAAGCTCGGCGTAAGTCAGAATCTGGGGGGATGACGACACCCCTTTTTTTTCGTGACTGTGGGCGCCGTTCGGATCACGTTCGAAGACAATAGCCGTTTTATTGGGTAAGAATCGCGCTTGGGATTGAACCCATCGTGCCATATTCATTATGCGGAGCTCATGGTGAAGAAATGCTCAAAATAGTCAGCTTATAAAGCAATATCTATACGTCGTCGTCTTCACTCTCACCGGGTTCGTACAGTGCCGCCCGCCCAATCATGTCGAGACAAAGTTCCGCCGTCCAAGGTAACATTAGCGCGCCGCAACGACTATCGCGATAGAGCCGTTCTAAAGATAATGATCTCAACATGGCCTGTCCACCACAGGTACGAATCGCCAATTGAGCGATCTCATTGGCATTTTCCATTACTGAGTATTGTGCTGTCCAAGCCCGAATGAGTGATTCTCGACTGGGGTTCGGCCTCGCCTCTGAAATACTCTGGAACCACAATGATTTAGTTTGTTCTAGCATTACTCGCATTTGCGCAACCGCCATTTGCTTGGTGGGATACATGCGTCGTTTCGCCGGCGGGGTGCCTGGCATTTCCCCGCGTAAATAACGAACAGTGAAATCATAGGCGGCCTGTGCAATGCCCATATAGCTCGGTGTCAGTGTCATAAACATGTGCGGCCATTGACTAGCCGCTTTGAAGTAAACGCCTCGGGGCATCAGCTGCTCACTGTGAGGCACGAACACATCTTTGAAAACCAATGTTCGAGATACTGTCCCGCGCATTCCCAACGGGTCCCATTCACCATGCACGCTGACCCCTTCAGTATCAGCAGGTATCGCTAGGTACATGGTATTACGCCGGGACAGTTCAGATGTCACTGTCTCGATTTCAGTACATAACGCACCATAATAATTAGCATGACCGGACAGCGAGGCGAAGATTTTCGTCCCGTTCACAATCCATCCATCATCAGTTTTTAGGGCAGTCGTACCAAATGCTTTTTTACCTGCAGCGGCGTCACCACCTTCAGAAAAGGGTTGCGCGTAAATTGCGCCGTCATTGATGATTCTCTGATAGTGTATTTTCCGGGTCCGCTCGAGCTCTTCCCGTGTTTCGGAATCAAGATTCAGTCCATCCGCGAGCACGCCAGTCCAAAGACAGGAACTCACATGCATATTAAACGTAAGCGCGGTTGCTCCGCAGTATCGACCAATTTCACTGGCCATCAACATATAGGTTTTTAAGTCAGCACCCAGCCCACCGTGTTCCTTTGGAATGCAGACACCCAACAATGCAGCCGTATGCAGATCTTCATAGTTCTCTGTGGGAAATTGTGCCGCTCGGTCATACCCTGCGGCTCTTGGGGCGAAGCTTGCCTCAGCAAGTAAGCGGGCTTTGACACAAAGCGCATTCTGCGCGTCGCTTAACCGCCAAGATTGCTGATCAAATATTGCGATATCTTCCATTGTTGAACCGTCTAATTTTGTGGATTTAGGAGAAACTGGCGGATAATATTGTTACAAGTATCAGCTTGCTCAAGATTCACAAGATGCCCAGCGCCTTCGACGCAATGGTATTCACAGCGGTGGGGCTCACGGGCTCTCGACCCATTTAGGGTCAACGCCATTTTTTCCATGGCCCGAGCTGGCGCATTCGTATCTTGAGATCCTGCGATTAGACATATCGGACAATCAAGCTCAAGCCATTGCGCGCGTCCATCAAACGTCACCAGACACTCCATGATTCTTCGGTAGGTTGCTTCAGGAACCGCTGCCATAGACTTTATGGCAGCGTTAACGGCTACTGATGGTGCCGCTGACCCCACAATTTCAGGGACAAAACGGTTGGCTAGGTCTGCCATTATTTCGCCGTTATCCAAAGGTGCCATACGCGCATCAAGGAATTTTTTCTTGAACGAATCATCCCGACCACCGAATGCAGCTGTGGTTGCGATTAACACCAAAGACTGAACACGATCAGGATAACGAAAGGCGATTGTCTGAGCTAACATCCCCCCTATAGACTGCCCTACGATATGAACCATACCGATGTTTAACGCGTCAATCCATTGGATAAAACGATCACTTAAGGTTTCAAAATTCAGCTGCTCCAAGGGGGTTGAACCACGATAGCCTGGCATGTTCCACGCAAGCACGCGGTGGGTATCGGATAACGTCTGCCATTGCGGTTCAAAACTATTGTGATCACCACCGATGCCATGCAAGCAGACAATGGGGGTTCTCGATATCGCTTCATTTACCTTTGAGCCATGATCGGTGTATTCAATACCGGCGACAATACTCATTAAGCGATGGCTCATTCGACAATTCGACCACGTTTAACCACAGCCTCGTCATCCAAATAAATATCACAGTTCATTATTGGTAAATCGAAGTGGCCTCGGGTAAATCGCTTAGCAAACTCATTGGAGCCTGTTGAATATAGGAAATTACCTGACAATGCACGAAGCTCAGTTCCGTTCGTATCAGATTTGTCATACATTGTGAGCGCCTCATATCGGGCTTTGGGGTTCAGTCCCCACCCCACGTGGCTGGTGGCATATGCCTCTGGCTCATTGAACCCTTGAAGGTACCGTCGCATCAATGCGGCATCAGCACCGTCACCGGCTATGTCCACGATAAAATCATCTTCGATGGTTAACGTTACTGCCGACTCCAGATAACGCTTAAAGGTCAAATTCATATCACCTGGCGCCATCACCAATTTTCCATTCACAGATGCCGCTACTGGAAAGCAAACCACCAGTCCCGCAGGCCAATGGGACAATGTTCCGGGTCGATCAGTCCACCCCCACACTCCCACTGACACAGATTTAGCCAATTCGACCCGCAAATTTGTGCCGGCTTCAGAAGCAACATGCATTAAACTTGCGGAACGACAACATCCCAAGGCAGTTTGAACCATTTCCTTATCGTTTAGCGTTGGGGTTAGCCGGGCTAATATTTCTGGGTGTTCGTTTGAGATATTCAGGATCCTTGCACCACTTCTCAAAATACGACCCGTTTGTTCAGCGTGCATCAAGCCTTCAACCGTCAAGTCAATCACAAAATCGGCTTCGCACAACTGTTCAACGGCCTCAGGGTGATCATTCAATGCCAGCGAAGCTCCGGTGGACCGGATAATCGGCCCCACTGGAGAAGTGGTATACGGCAATTCCAACACCGTATGGCACATACCCATCTCTTCCAGTCCGCGCTGCGCCAGTTGAACATTATCGACTCTGCTTCCCTGCTCGGTTAACACTACGATGGATTCATGAGCAGATGCTTTGCACAGCGTAAATACGGTTCGAAATGCGTTTATCCAATGGGGGTTTAATGTCTCGTCCTGCATCCCGTCATTTTACGTTTACGAAGAATTAATGTCATCCTATTTCATATCCGAATTACCAAGGAGGAGATCGGTTAGAAACTGAGGCACCCTAGGGCATTCATTCAAACGAAGCATAAGCCATGAGCCCTCGAAAGCCATAAGCGCTTGGGGGTGATTCACTCGATGGCGTGACTACCGTGTTGTATGGATTTTTTAGTGGTCAAATTTCCATCCCAGTCTCCATATACACAACCCACGGGTTCCGTTTCAGAAATGGCTGGGAGGCGGCCTTGGGAAACGGATTGCATGGCATCAAATAGATCATGGCGTGTTATTTGATTCCGTAGGACACCAATCGAAACAAATCGATTATCAATGCGCCCTCGGTAAACCAAGCCTTTGTTCTTGTCAAAGACAAAGCTCTCCGGGCTGACCATCGGTTTGAGACGCTTAGCAACCTGAGCCTCTCGGTCCAGTAACAAAGGAAAACCGACTTCGTATTCGCGCTTAAACGTGTTGATGCTATTTAGTGTGTCCCAATGATTTGGGAAAAGTCCGTAGAAGTCAAAATTCAGCTCTGTGGCCATCGCTGCCAATTCGTTTAATCTTGAGATCATCCTTCGGGAAATTACACACTGCGTTCCGAGAAACACAACAACAAGATTCTGGGCGTCTGGGTTCGAATCAAATTCGGCAATTAACCCGTTAGCATCAATCGCAGTTACGCCCATTGTTGAAGCACCTTGCGCTGATTTACCTAGCGCGATCAATGCTATTAGACTCAGCGAAATTACGAAAGATTGGACGTACCTCAGTGTTCGTTTCATGGCTCAGTCCGCTCTGCGCTTAAGGGGCAGACGAGCGATACCAGGATTGTTGGGCAGCGTCCTGAAGTTTCTTGAGATCATCATCACTTTCGCTCAGTACTGTCAGGTAAATTTCACCCATTTCCTGATCAGTTCCCCAACCCCAGGTTGCTCTCGTCGGTGGGGAATAGGGGTTGTAGGGATTATCCGCTGAATTGTCATACCTCATCATGGCCGATATTCGGGTCCCCTTTGGAAGGTGCAATGGTTCCCGATAGTAGTAGGCTCCTTGCCAGCGAAAATCCCAGTCCGCTTTGAGCAAAGAAACGGTTTTCCCACTTGGTAGGAGAGCATCCACCTCCGCTCTGGTACCAAGATAGTGCATGTGCGGCGCGATATCGACCAGCTCTATATTTGCGGGTAACTCAATCCAGAACTGCCGTCGATAATTGGCATCACCGGCTGGAATATCAATTTGGCTCGTTCCCACAAATAGCGATGAAACAGCACGCTTTATTGGTTTTTCTGATAAATAGATGCCAAGCTGACTCAGATCCCGCGTCTTTTTTCCGGTGGGGTGGTAATGAACTTCAAACACAAAATCTGCACCGCCCGGTAGCTTGATACCAATCCCATCAGCGTACCTCACCGGATTACCACTAGGGGCCCAAGCGCCAAGCCCTGCAGCGGTGCTGTCTTCGTCCCAGTAAGAGAAAAATCCTCCGGTACCGAACACAGAAAATCCAGGCTTTGGGTCCTTTTCATCCATTTTCCTTGCTTTTTTCCCATAGTCCACGAAAAAATTACTATGGTGAACCACCGATGGATCACCCGGTTTAAAATCAATCATCGCAATTTGAAGATCGTCTGGAATCGCATCATTCACCACGAAATAGCGATAAATATCCGGCCCAGAGCTTGGAATATCGAATGCTTCCGGCATGGTGATAACAATATCTGGTTGTCCTAACCGCCATCCAGATACATCTAATTCTGGAGCAGGGATAGCAGCCGCAGCGTCTCCCTCTTTCGCGCCACCCTTCACCCAGTTTTGTATGAGATCAATTTGATACTGGGTCAATAAACGTTCGTTAAGGTAGTGCCCGGAATCAGAGTCCGCTTTCCAGGGGGGCATTATTCTTTCCCGGGTAACATGGGCAATAACGTGTGCAAAGTTCCGGGCCTGGATATAGTTCTCAAGATGAAATGGGGCGACGCCATTTTTTCTGTGGCATTCCACGCAATTCCCTTGTATCAATCCGGCGATGTGCTGATTGTAATTGAGGCTTTGTTCAGTGACATCTGGGCGACGCAAGGGGCAGTCTTTGGAAATAGACTGACGCTCTTGTGAAAACTCACCCTTCGACACAGCGGTGACAATTTCGGAGATACCAGAGAGCCCACCGTGACGTAAAAGCTCGCTGTGTTTACTCAGGACGAATACTTCAGAAGTTGTCACAGGATTTAGTAAATGAGCTAAATTCCCATCTCCATCTAAAATAACGGGAAAGCCCAACCCCTGGGAATCTACATATTCCTTCACCTCCGCCCAACTGGTATTAATGTCTGAGACCACACCATAAAATTTCATACCCAATTTGTGAACATGAGCGCTAATTTCATTGAGCGACCTGACATCATTGGTTGATCGATCCATCACAAGCGGGGAACAAGTCGGATTTAAGAACACGATCACAACGGCTTTGAGCACATTCTCATCCATTCCAAGTTGGATTCTGTTGCCCTGAACATCAATGACTCTGGTGCCAACGATTTGCTCAATCCCCTCACCAGCGACTTCCGCAGCACCAACAACGGAAATCTGACAAGCAAGGGCAATTAATATCAATTCGACTTTCCACAACCACTTCTTCAATAGTATTTTCACTGCCTTTTCCACCGATTTTAATGCGCCAACTCAATTCACTATGCCTACCTATGCGGCAATACTTTTATTATGCTAGCACAAAACCTAAGATACAATAACGTCTCATAAAAGACATTATCCAACCTTTCTGTTAGTCGGTTATACGGATTGATGTGGTTACCATATGTATTTACCTATTTAAAAATGAATGAATCCGATCCCCGGGCCACCCGATCTAGAACAGCGTTGCTAAACGCAGGCGTGGAAACCCTTTTACAAAACAGTAACGCGACACTGACAGAAATTGCCCAAGTAGCCGGAGTGGGCCGGGCAACGCTGTATCGGCATTTTCAGACCAGAGAACAATTGATCATTGAGCTTGCTGCAGAATCCCTAATGGCGACGGACCAGGCTTGTGCGCATATCCGATCAAAAGAAATGAAAGGCAGAGAAGCAATAGAGGCCATTTTTACCTCGGTAATGCCTCTGGCTGATCGTTTTCATTTCCTGCTATCTCTTTGGAGCTATGTGGAAACGAATGAAACACTCAAGACAACCTACCATGCACAGTTGTCCCAGTTAAAAGCCAGAATAAAGGAAGCCAAGCTTGACTCCAGCATTGATGAATCGCTGCCCGAAGAGTGGCTTGTTTGTCTCATGGATAATTTGCTGTACACCGGCTGGTACTGCATCGCAACAGGGTCGCTATCAGCGTCTGAAGCATCAAAGCTAGCGATACGATCATTCTTTGATGGTATGGGTGTCAAAACCAATAATCACAGTCGAGATGACGAGTCAGTCTTTCCTTGAATGCAGTCGAATACAACTCAGTCCATTCAACCTTAAAGCACTCAAAATAACGAGTAACATTGATCTTCTCCAGTAGCACACTATTACTTATTGACTAACCCACAATTACGTTAAGTGTTGTATTATCCCCACTGGGTAATGTGGTAATCCAATTCCGGTTGCATTACACAATAAAAATAAAATACCTAACCTTAACTAGGGAACCTCTGAATAAGTCTGGGCGAATCAAGTTGAGAGATAAAATGAGCAAGATCGAGACGCGAAAAGAACGGAATAGTAAGGCTACTGCGAAGCTTCGCAACGAGGGCTTGCCCATTATTTTAGGCTCAAATTGATCAACCATGACCTGCCCGGGGCTCTTTAGCTAAATTAACTAAAGGAAACCGAATGAAATCAATCGCTAAATTTTCCCTGGCATCTTCATTATGCGCTACGCTTTTAAGTGCCGCACCAGCCGCCCTGGCGGAAACCACGTTAACACTCTCTTCATGGCTTCCACCAAGTCACCCTATCGTCGCCGACATGATTAAACCTTGGGCAGACGCAGTGGAAACCGAAACTGGTGGCAACGTCAAGGTTCGAATTCTTTCCAAAGCATTAGGCGCTCCTCCTGCACATTTTGATCTCGCAAAAGATGGCGTAGCCGACATCACCTACGGTGTTCACGGATATCAGCCCGGTCGTTTTTTATTAACCAAGGCCATTGAACTGCCTTTTCTTGGAAATACCGCAGAGGCCATGTCCGTGGCCTACTGGCGTATCCATGAAAAACACCTTGCCGGGGCTAATGAACACCAAGGCACCAAGCTTCTCGGTGTTATGTCCCATGGTCCAGGATCAATTTTCAATGCCAAACGCGCCATTAACACATTGGCTGATTTCGATGGTTTGAAAATTCGAGTTGGTGGTGGAGTGGTGAACGACGCAGCCAAAGCGATGGGTGTCACCGCGCTTCTAAAGCCAGCGCCAAAGTCTTATGAGCTAATGTCCAATGGTGTTGCTGACGGTGTGTTCTTTCCCCAGGAATCCATTAAATCCTTTAAGCTCACAAAACTAGTACGCCATGCCACCATCGTACCCGGCGGCATGTATAACACCAGCTTTTTCCTAGTCATGAACCCGGGGAAATTCGACGCATTATCAGAGTCTGACAAAGCAGGGGTTATGCGGGCTTCTGGAGAAAACTTTGCACAACTCGCTGGCAAAGCTTGGGACGCAGCAGATCAAGCGGGTGTTGCAGCCATGAAAGCAGACGGCGTGGAAGTGATTACCGCTTCTGATGAATTCGTTCAAGAGATCAAATCCGCAGTCGCTCAGATCGAAGCAGACTGGATTGCGGAAGTTGGCGCAAAGGGCGTTGATGGTGCACAAATAATGAAAGACCTGAGAGCCGAAGTGGCGTCCATGGAGTAGCTAAAATGTGCCGTCTATTAGTCACTACATTCACCGTAGACAGCGCTTAATAGTCAAAGAATCTGAGTAACTCGCAAACAAGGGATTCCATCCCAATGACAGTGTCGCCTTTCGCCTTTATCTAAGGCGGCACTGTCATCTGATTAATAGCAACGATGACAAACTCAACCAAATTACGCCCTTGGGAGCGTTGGCTAAAAGGCCTGTTCGGCGGATTTGAGATTACTGAATTAATGCTGGCAAGTCTGATTTTTTGTGGACTACCGCTGGTTACCTTAGAACAGGAACACGTTAGTGTGGATCTGTTCGACAGATTTATTCCCCAAGCCTTGCATCGATTTCGGGACCTGCTTGTATTGATAGCGTGTAATCTTTGCGTTGGCGTGTTGGCATGGCGTATGTGGCTTAAAGCAAGGGAGTCCCAAGCTTATGGTGACATCACAGCAGTTCTTGAACTTCCCCTCGCGCCTGTCTTCTTTTTAGGCTGTTTTGCCCTTGCCCTTACAGTGGTGGTATTCATGGTGCTGCTATATCGCCGTTTCCTCTCTGACGATGAGTCACTGCCAGCCCCGCCCCCTAACGCCTAGTCACGAGACATCACTATGCTTGAATCACTGATTGCGTTTGCTGTTTTGCTTCTACTTATCGCGTTAAAACTGCCCATCGCGTTTGCTATGGGACTGGTTGGTTTTTTTGGATTTGGGCTAGCTATCGGCTGGAATCCTGCCTTTTCCATGATTGCCACTGTGACCTATGAAACCGGACTTTCTTATGGTTTATCTGTGATTCCATTATTCGTGTTGATGGGGAATTTCGTTTCTCGGGCTGGGCTGTCTGATGACCTCTATCGTACATCTCACGCTTTTCTTGGGCATCGACGAGGTGGTTTAGCCATGGCGACCATCGTCGCATGTGGTGGTTTCAGCGCGGTATGCGGCTCCTCACTCGCCACCGCTGCAACCATGTCTAAAGTGGCCATGCCACCGATGCGAAAATACGGATATGCTGACACGCTAGCCACCGGAGCCATTGCTGCCGGAGGCACACTAGGCATTCTGATTCCCCCAAGCGTCATACTCGTCATCTACGGCATTATGACTCAATCCGATATCGGAAAACTTTTCATCGCCGGGATTGTTCCCGGGGTGCTGGGTGTTATTTTGTACATGATCGCCGTCAAGGTGTCCGTGATACTCAATCCAAATGCCGGTCCACCCGCCGAAAAGAGCAGCTGGAAAACAAAATTTGACTCCTTAAAGAACATTTGGGGCGTGGTGTGTTTATTCATTCTAGTCATCGGTGGTATCTACGGAGGTGTATTCACGCCCACAGAAGCCGCCGGCATCGGTGCTTTCGGCGCTTTTTTATTCGCATTATTGCGACGCAAGCTAAATTGGCCCACTCTTTATGACATATTAATCGACACCATTCGCACTACATCAATGCTTTTCATGGTGCTGATTGGCGCACTAATCTTCTCTAATTACGTTAACATCGCCGGCCTACCTGACGAGCTTAGCGATTGGGTTAGCCAACTGGACATGGCGCCAGTGTTCGTTATCCTCGCGATTGTTCTAATCTATGTTGCTCTTGGCTGCGTACTCGAAAGCCTATCAATGATCCTCCTCACAGTACCTGTGTTCTACCCATTGGTACTGACTCTGGATTTTGGGAGTGCCATGGACCCTGAATTAGTTCTCATCTGGTTCGGTATTGTTGTGGTTGTCATCACAGAAATCAGCCTGATTACCCCCCCCATTGGACTCAACGTGTTCGTACTAAAGGGGGTACTAAAAGATGTGTCTCTCGGCACCATTTTTAGAGGTGTGACTCCTTTTTGGATCGCTGACATTCTGAGACTGCTGCTTCTCCTCTTCATCCCTACACTCACTCTTTGGTTACCCAGCGCGATGGGATAAGCCCTTATCGATATAGCCACTCATATCATTAAGCCACATAGGCTTGTTGAGATATCCACATGGCTACTAAAGGATTGGCAACAACAATTCCCGAATCGATTCTGAAGTCTGGCTACCTATTGGGCTTTATTCTCTCTCATTATGCATTGTTAAAAATGATTCAGGGAGTTCACATTCCGAACACGTTTTTCTTAGTTCGTTAATAACACCGACAGCAAACCTGAATTCGTTGTTTTTTAACAATACTTCAATGTGGTCGAATGCTTTTTGTTTTTGGTTCACGAAAAATAGATTTTCCTTAGCTCCCTCCCGAGAAGCCGCAAAACCAGACCCCACTGTCGACGTTTGGATTTCCACCCGCTTTTGCTGCACCGCTGAATCTGCGACAGCCAATGATGGTGGATTAGAAGAGAGCGGCTCCATTAACATGCGTTCAACAGAGGCAGGTGCATTCAGTCGATTGATTTTGGGCGGCGCTTGGGTCCCCCTTTGGATTTTCGCTTTCTGCGGCGGAGTAGGATCGAAATCAGAAATTGAATCAGATGGCTTTTGTAGAATCTGTTCAATGCCGGGCTGGATAACAATGACAGTCAAACCAATCAGGCACGCCATCGCTGTGATGGGTAACCAGTTTAGAAAGCGCACAGACAACTTTGCTGGCTCCATATTCGGGGCGAGTTGCCTTGCTTCTGAAAGAATACGACGATCCAGATGATCAGGAGAATCAATCTTTCTTAGCGCTCGATAATGTTCTGATGGGCTTCGCTTCATGCCATGACCTCCATGAATCGACGTAGTGTTTTTTGCGCATAACGAAGTCGGCTTTTAACAGTTTCCGGTTTTGTTTCAGTAATTTCCGCAATCTCTTGTTGCGAAAACCCTTCTTCCTTGAGAAGGAAAGCGGTGCGCTGCTCAATCGGAAGCCGATGGATCGCGGACAATATTTCATCCACTCTCAATGACGATTCGTGGCTCTGAGATTGAACATCTCTTTCACTGTGTATCTCTTCATCGAATTCGCTGCCACCATTCTCATTCGTGTTTTTACGCCAATGATCAACCAACTTATGCCAAGCGATGCGATACAAATACGTGCGAAACGCTGCGTTAGGTTGATAGATTTCAATTCGTCGGATGATAGAAAGCCAAACATCATGGGCCAGGTCTTCCACTAATGCCTGATTCTGACAGCTATTGTACAGATAGTTAAAGAGCGGGCCTTTGTGACGCCGATACAGCACCTCAAAGGCCGACGAGTCACCGCGCTGGTAGCATTGCATCAGCGACTCATCACTCTTTAGCTGAAGAAAAAGGGTCTTCATCAAGCCTGATGGTTTAAGGGAAGTCGGTAATTCAAGGTAAGCCGATAGTGTCAGCCAGTTCGGCTAAATTGATAAAACCGCTTCGATAGCCATGGGGGTCATCGCCTCTTGCACCCCGTGCGATAGCCAAGGCTTCTTTGATACTCCACGTACCCGTATACTTACCGCCCTTCAATAATTGACCGACGCCGGCAACCGCACTCCCAAACCGAAAATCCGGCGTTGCCGAGCTCAAAGTATTTTTCATATCCCTACGCAGAATTGGTCGGGTTATCTCCTGACTAACATCGCCATCGGGCTGCTTAAATCGCAGACGAATAAAGGCGAGTTCACTAGCATGTAGACTTTTCACTTCCGTTTCGTTGCCATAGCGAGATTCAGCCAATAAAGTGTGTTCACTATTAGCCGGCGTGATTTCATAGAACGCCGTCACTGTGTGCCCCGCCCCAATGTCCCCTGCGTCAACGTTATCGTTCTTAAAATCTTCTTGTTTGAGCAATCGATTCTCATACCCAATGAGGCGATATTCACTCACTTGTTGTGGATTAAATTCGATTTGCAATTTGACATCTTTGGCAATGGTTAACAACGTAGCGTTCATTTCATTGACCAGTACCTTTTGCGCTTCCGTGATGGAATCAATATAAGCCGCATTGCCATTTCCAGAATCGGCAAGCTGCTCCATCAGCGCATAATTATAATTCCCTGCGCCAAACCCAAGAGTTGTCAGCGCGATACCCGACTTTCTTTTTCTTTTAATCATCTCGATTAGACCGTCATGATCAGTCAATCCTACATTCATGTCACCATCACTGGCAACAATCACACGATTAATTCCAGATTCGATATAGTTTTGTGAAGCAATGTCGTAAGCAAGCTGAATCCCCGCGCCTCCATTCGTACTTCCGCCGGCTTCCAATGCGTTGATGGCACGAAGAATCTTGTGTTTTTCCTTAGCTGATGTGGAATCCAATGTCAGACCCGCCGCACCCGCGTAAACCACTAATGCGATTCGATCCTGATCCGTCATGCGCTTCACCAGCAAACCCAATGAACGCGTTAGCAGAGGCAGCTTATCCGGGGATTGCATACTGCCAGAGACATCAATCAGGAAAACCAGATTCGCATTGGGCCTTTCCTCTACTTTAGGTGCATACCCTTTTAAACCAATTTTTACCAAATAGCTGTGCGCATTCCAAGGTGTTGGCGCAACTTCAGTCGTGATTGAAAAGGGAATGTCTGGTGACTCCGGAGCAGCATAATCATAACTGAAGTAGTTGATTAACTCTTCAATCCTCACCGCATCCGATGGGGGAATTCGGCCTTCGCGATCCAGCATTCGGCGGATGTTACTGTAAGCAGCAGTATCCACGTCAATGCTAAATGTTGAGATGGGATCCTTGCTCACTGATCGCACCGGGTTATCCTGATAGCTGATATATTTTTCGGTATTAGTCAAAGGAAAACTAGTGGATGGTTCCATTACCAACGCATTGGCAGCATAGAGCGTAGGTGCTTTTTGCCGACCCACTACTTTGCTCTCCATGACCGGCTGCGATGTTTGGTCTGCGGTGTTGATGATTGTCTGTAAATCAGGCATCGGGGAAATGACTTGTGATTGATTCTTTCCAACTTCACTGGAACAACCCACCGCCGACATCACCGCCGTAACAAGCAAACCACGAATGAGAAACATCATAACCCTCTCCTTTTTTATTTAAGTTATATCTATAAACGCATGAACTTAATAAATGGGGTTAAATGGTATCAAATTAGTTGAAATAATCAGATCAAACATCAACACAACACCGCGAGAGGGGAAACCGGACAAGAATAGGTGAAATATGTATTCCATTCCGATGAATGAGCAGATTGTGCAACCCTACGTCTGTAACTTTGATTTAGGTTGAGTCATTATCGTCGTTCCACACGATATATCGCTTGTCGGCATTGCTCCATTCATCGTCAATCTCGACGAGGATGGCACTGACAAGCC
>WLWV01000255.1 GCA_012103395.1 Gammaproteobacteria bacterium | reverse complement strand
GCTTGTCAGTGCCATTCTCGTTGAGATTGACGATGAATGGAGCAATGCCGACAAGCGATATATCGTGTGGAACGACAATAATGACTCAAACTAAACCGAAGTTACAGACGTAGGGTTGCACAATCCCACTGCGCATTCCTGCCTCCATTACTAAGGTGCCTAAAGATAAACCGCTGATAATCCGATTTCGCTGCGGGAAATGCGGCTTGCGTGGCGGAGTACCAAAAGGATATTCAGAAACCATGAGTCCGGCATGCATGATCTTTTCGTATAGCCGGTTACTCGACCTTGGATAAATCACGTCCAAGCCAGTACCAATCACCGCAATGGTATTACCTTTGGAGTCGAGGCAACCCTGATGGGCGTCACTATCGATTCCGCAAGCCATTCCACTGGTAATGGTGATGCCCTGCTCAGACAACATACTTGCGAAAGCCACGGTCGTGCGTCTCCCAGACGGGCTTGGATTTCGACTGCCCACAATCGCGATTTGAGGTGTCTGCAATAAGCTAATTTGACCTTTGACAAACAACCCGAGAGGTGCTGACGGTATTTGATTTAACAAGAAGGGATATCTTGGATCGTTAAAACCCACATACTCAGCATTCATTTTGACCAGCTTTTGATACTGGGCATCAATGATTGATTCAGCCGAAGCAGCGCTTCCTATTAATTTTGTTTCCCGCGTTAACGCGGCGATCACTTTATGATCAATGCCTGCTACGTCAATGAGCTCGGAGGGTTGGGCCGAAAGTACACCTCCAGGCGTATCAAAGTAATTTATAAGTGCGCGCTTTTGATCTAGAGACACCCCATTGAGGTGCAATAGTTTTAGCCAGTCCTTGACCATAATCTTTCCTTGAGTTTTTGTTGTGTGTTTGTCGTTTTCGTAAGCGAAGTATTCCAGGCGATACATCGAAACTTGCGTTTCGAATCAACTACCAAACTCATGGAATAACTTGTAAACTACGCTCTACCCTAATTGACTTCCCTGAGCCATTGAGTTTATCGGAATTCTCACCATTATAAATGGCATCCATTAAACTCTGCTCTACGTTTACGATTGTACAGTAACTCTTCCGCTTTCGTATTTTCTGATCTGCAAATGCCCCTCTTTGACACCATTCGCACATCCGTGTTGCCTAGTCACAAATAGTGCCATGACCACATTAGATATCGAAATAATTAGACCTTACCTCAAAAAACAAGTCTCGAGCGGCAAGACCTAAGCACCTTTAACAAGGTCGATATTCCCATGTTTGTTTTTACTTCTCCAAATTCACTTAATCTAGTTGTCCATGACTAATCGAACCGCCCAAGTTACTCGCAATACCAATGAAACCCAAATCTCAGTGACACTCAATGTCGACGGGTCAGGGAAAACTGATTTTGATACCGGTGTTCCATTTCTTGAGCACATGCTTGAACAAATCGCAAAACATGGTGCGATGGATTTAGCGATTGATGCCAAGGGAGATCTGCATATTGATGATCATCATACTGTGGAGGACATTGGAATTACATTGGGTCAGGCTTTCGCGCAAGCACTGGGCGACAAAAAGGGTTTACGACGGTATGGACATGCTTATGTCCCTCTCGACGAAGCCTTAAGCCGAGTGGTTATCGATTTTTCTGGACGGCCTTTGCTGGTCAGTCATACTAAATACCCAGACCGCGTCATCGGTAGATTCGCCACGACGCTGATTCATGAATTCTTCCAAGGGTTTTGTAACCATGCGTTAACCACGTTACACATAGATAATCTTCGTGGTGAAAACTCTCATCATATCGCCGAGACGATTTTTAAGGCATTTGGCAGAGCCGTTCGCATGGCAGTAGAGCATGATCCTCGGGTGACGGGAATACCTTCCACCAAGGGCGTACTCTAATTTTTTCAACATAATACTGCCGTGGGAGCATCATAGTGGGCAAAATCGTTATTGTTGATCTTGGTACGGGTAATTTGCACTCGGTGTGCAAAGCCATCGAGCACGTGAGCAGTACCAAATCAGTGTGTATTACGAACCAACCCTCTGTGATCAGGGCTGCGGAGTACCTCATTCTTCCGGGACAGGGAGCGATTGGAACTTGGTTCAACCAACTTCAATCAAACCCCGAACTTGAGCAAGCGGTTCGCGATCGCCTAAAAAGTGGGCCCTGCCTCGGTATTTGTTTAGGCTTGCAAGCACTCTTGGAGCACAGCGAAGAAAGCGGTGGCATCAACGGCCTCGGTATATTGGGTGGGTCGGTGAAGCACTTTTCATCAAACCCGCATCATGCGAACACTTACTTAGATAAAAAAAATAATACCACGCCCCAGATCACGCATAAAATCCCTCACATGGGATGGAACGAAGTTAGGCAGACGCTTCCCCACCCTTTGTGGCAAGGCATCGCTGATCGGGAGCGGTTTTACTTTGTACACAGTTATTATGTTCACAGCACTCATCCCCAGCAGATCATGGGGCAGTGCGAATATGGCAATCTATTCACCGCTGCGGCAGCGAAGGGAAATCTTTTTGCTACTCAGTTTCATCCGGAAAAAAGCCAACATGCTGGCTTGCAATTGTTAAAAAACTTCGTCAACTGGAATGGAGACGTGTAAATGCTACTAATACCAGCCATCGATCTTAAAGATGGTAAATGCGTTCGCTTGAGACAGGGCGACATGAATCAGTCGACAATTTTTTCCGATAACCCTGTTGCGGTAGCTGATCAATGGGTTGAACAGGGCGCAAGGCGATTGCACATCGTTGATCTGGACGGCGCTATCGAAGGTGAACCCCGAAACGCTGATGTGGTCCATAACATTGCCCGACGACATCCGAACCTACCCATTCAAATCGGCGGTGGCATCCGAACGGAAAGCACCGTGGGAATTTATATTCAGGCTGGTGTTCGCTTTGTCATCATTGGCACCCAAGCGATTAAAGAACCCGACCTTGTCAGCGATCTGTGCGCACAACACCCCTCTCATATTATTGTTGGACTGGACGCCAAAGATGGAAAAGTCGCCACTGAAGGCTGGGCCGAAATTTCACAACACAATGTGATTGATATCGCCCAGCGTTTCGAAAATGACGGTATCGAGGCCATCATTTATACTGACATCGCAAGAGATGGCATGATGTCAGGTGTTAACATCGAAGCCACTGTCGCGCTAGCTGAAGCCATTGACATCCCAGTGATTGCCTCAGGAGGCATTCATGATTTAGAGAATGTCAAGAAGCTCGCATCGGCAGCGGGGTCTGGTATCGTTGGCGCTATCACTGGTCGCGCTATTTACGAGGGCACACTTGATTTCGCCCAAGGTCAAAAATCGGCCGATGAGATAACGAGAGCGAACGCGAGAAGTTTCGGGTTGTAACGAGCTTTAATGAAATAGGTGTAGGGAAAGCCAGCTTGGCTAAAACCCGCTCATCAACTCGAATTCACAATTTTCACTAACGATGTTTCTACACGCTCTTCACAACAATAATGAATAGCTAGAAACCCAAGACAGCCTAACTCTTCAGTTAGCTAACGATTCATAAACTCACTACTAGGAAACCTCTGAACAAGTTATGGCATTGGCAAAACGAATTATCCCCTGTCTGGATGTAGACCGGGGAAGAGTGGTAAAAGGAGTGAAGTTTGTCGATATAAAGGACGCCGGTAATCCCGTCGAAGTAGCGCGCCGATATGATGAGCAAGGTGCAGATGAAATCACTTTTTTAGACATAACGGCAAGCTCAGATGACCGCGAAACCATTGTCAACGTGGTTGAGCAAGTTGCAAGCGAGGTATTTATTCCGCTTACCGTGGGCGGCGGCATTCGCGCCCTGAAAGACATTCATCGAATGCTCAACGCTGGAGCGGATAAAGTATCCATTAATACCACTGCGGTAAAAAACCCGGAGTTTATTCGGCAGGCAAGCCAACATTTCGGAAACCAATGTATTGTGGTCGCTATTGATGCAAAACAGGTGAACACCGAAGATAGAATCCCGAAATGGGAAATATTCACCCATGGAGGGCGCAACCCCACTGGTATCGATGCGATTGAATGGTCTGTGAAAATGGCACAATACGGTGCCGGCGAACTGCTTGTTACGAGTATGGATAGAGATGGAACAAAGGATGGATTTGACATCGATTTAATGTCGAGAATCACTGCCGCAGTCTCTGTTCCGGTGATTGCCTCGGGAGGAGTTGGAAACCTCGACCATTTGGCGCAGGGTGTACTGAAAGGGCATGCAGACGCTGTGCTCGCTGCCAGTATTTTTCATTTTGGTGAATACACAGTGGGCGAAGCGAAAAGATACATGGCAAAACAAGGAATCGAAGTTAGGACTTGATATCGTATCTTAGTTGTAGAAGTTCAGACTTGAGCTGACAGTTACCCGTTTATCAGTAGCTGTCTGTCAGATAGAGTTTAGTTTACAAACTTTTCTTTCCAGATCGCTTTACCGTCGATGAGTGTTTCCATCGGC
>WLWV01000047.1 GCA_012103395.1 Gammaproteobacteria bacterium | reverse complement strand
AGAACGCCGATGGAAACACTCATCGACGGTAAAGCGATCTGGAAAGAAAAGTTTGTAAACTAAACTCTATCTGACAGACAGCTACTGATAAACGGGTAACTGTCAGCTCAAGTCTGAACTTCTACACGTCATCACCACGGCCTGGTGAACACTGCTATTCGAGGCTTTTTGGGGTAGTTCACCGAGGGGATGGTTTTTAGCAATCGTCTCCACCGCCGCCAAAATATCGACCCCTCCATCACGTCTGTCCGCCAATACGGAGTCCAATAAGTTGCTTATCCGTCCCTTAGTCAGCTCGGACTGACTACAAGGGGTGATTTTTTGTTTTAGGTTTTTAAAATCGGAAAAACTGTTCTCCGCTTGGGATTCACCCTCTTGGTTGTCTTCGGCCTTGGTTTGCCGATACTCCCGGGTGTACCAAATTGAAATATCGATATCCGAATGGGGATAGGCGATCTTGGGTAGGTCTTCTTCGTTCTGCTTCGGAGACTCATCCTCAGGCGGCAGCGAATCCAGTTTAAACACCCAATCTCGATTTTTATCACCGCGCGATTCATAACCTAAAAATGACGATAGCAAGCCAACCTCATCTACCTCTAGGTCCAGACGTAGCCGGGCTAGGTCAGCGTAGCCGTTAATTCCGGTTATCACACTAACCAGATTCCCTTTATCCTTGGGCATCATGCTTGAAAAAGAAACTCGCCAAATCATTGCAAACGGACAACTGCGCTTCTTCGTTTGTGTCCAAGTTATCCAGAGCACGAAGCAAATCCACCAACTCAGCCTGACCAGTGATTACCTGGCTGTTTTTCGGTGTTTGGTTTCTTTCTGTAACAATTAAATCCACGGCATGTGCAATCACCGTCTCAGACATCTTTTCGAAATGGACTTTACCGATATGATTCAGATGCGCTTTCAGTTTCTCTCCTTTAGGCAATTCCAATTCATGAATCACACAACGTCGAATGAAAGCCTGGGGCAACTCCCGGGTTTCATTGGTGGTAATCACCACCAATGGTGCGGTGTCCGCTTTAATCGTTTTCGACAAAGGCGTTGCCTCGAAGCTCCCATTTCCCAGCACCTCCAACAAACCATTAGCAAACGACATCTCGGCTTTGTCTATTTCGTCAATGAGTAAAACCGAACCATTCGATATTTTCTTGTCTTTTTCCGCTTTTTCTTTCAGCACCTCACGATTCATTACCCGGTTTTTTTGTTCCTTAGCATCAACGGGATTCAAGGCTTGCCAAACCGGTCCGGGTACGACGTAATTTTCCATCTTCAAGACTTCGCTCGCGGGACTCGAACCATCACCTCCCAAATGCCCAATGACCTGGGCGTCGCCAAGGCGAGCGGTGTGATCCACCGACCACATCAAGTCTTGATAGTGGTCATCGGGTTGCACCACTGTGCTGATAAAATCTCGCCCTAGTCGCTCTGCTGCTGCCCGAGCTAAGTGACTTTTGCCAACTCCTGGTTCTCCGCGAATGAGTAAAGGTCGCCCGGTGGCCACCGCTGCAATAATCGCCAACAGACTTTTTTTCTGTAGCGAATAAAAAGTCGCCGGCCAGGAACCGTTCTCGGGTAAGGGAATCCGATCAGGGAGGTAATCATTTTCCTCATTGAGTTTTTTGGCATCGGCGAGAAGATTAGTTATTCTTATTCTTGTTTCTGGTGTCATTTTAGAAGCATCTCGTAAGCGGCGGTGAGTAGATTAATCACTGTCTTCACAATGGTTTTCCCATTTTCAGCTGTTTTTGCGATATCCTCTAACGCCTTCGAGCCTTTGGAAAGGGTATCCAATACCTGTTTTGATTCGGTCTTATTCAACTTTTCATCGATCATTTTTTCCACCTCTAAACCAAGTTCAGCGTGTCCGGCCTTCCTCGACATGTCGATAAACTGATGGATCACCGCAATCTCATCATTCGTGAGAGTAGAAAGCGGCCCTTGAGCACCATTATCATTCCTCTGCTTTTTTTCAATGCTCATAGCGCGTTCATTGACCCGTTTCGTCTGTAGCAAAATAAAATGCGAAAGACTTGATGCGTTCAAATCAGCGTGTACGTATTTCTCTCCCCCCACCTCGAAGACACAAAGAAAAAGCTGCGGAAACTCGTCTTGGATGCGCTTAACGACACTCGAAGGGAGTTTAGTAAAACTAAAACCAATGGGCCTGCCAGCACTGTTTTTTGACATCTTGGCATGTTCATCAAACTTTTGACGTAGAAACCGTTGATGGGCACTGACATTCTCAATATCCAATCCTTCGGGTAGGTACTCACCGATAGATAAGGCTAAATTTGTCATAAACGTCATATAGGCTGCATCAGCATTTTCCGAAAAAAACGGAAGCTGAATCTCGGCTCCTGATTTCGCCATACTAATCAGGGTTTTTTCGACTTTAATTTCGATGGAGGCCCCAGCAACCGATTCAGGGCGGGCGACTTTATTGAGTAGATGCACACTAAAAATTAGATCAGATTGGCACTTCGGGGCCAGTTGTGCATCCGCTAGCAACTCGTCGGGGAAATATTGATCTAAGGAGGCCATGTCTTGCTTCAGCAATTTATCACCATCCGGAATATTGATATAAAAAGCAATACTGGACTCAATTAAACGTCTAATCGGTCCGTCCAATGTCTCCAGAGAGCCAACCTGCGCGACTAGGGATTCAAAATACCCCGGATAAACCTTGTCTTCGGAGCTCGCCTTTTGAATGTCCTTTTCAATGGATTCCGACAGCGTTTCTAATTTTGAATCAATACCGTTTTCAGAGTCGAAATTTCTAAATGCGCTTGGAACAGTCAAGACATCCACTCCAGCTTCGAGAAGCTCTCTCAACACCGCGGCCAACGCACTTCGCCGCTGCAATGATCTCCGATTCAGATCCTGACAATATTGGAAATTATTTTTGAACTCCACGAGTTTTTCTGATGTCATCCCAAGAAACTCAGCAACACAATCCATATGCTCATCAGGAATATTGCCTCGCTGCTCCCATTCGCTAACCATCGCCGACGAATCATCCACCTTGGAGCCACAGTGCTTTCCCAAGGCGCTTTGTTTATAGTGAAACTCGTTTCGTAGATCTTTCACCCAATTCATGACTAACTCCCACAATTACCAGCTTCTAGCGTATCGTCGAGCATGTTTATCCGCAAGTATTTCCACAGGACAACAACCGGACACCTTTCGGATTAAACCGGACATCCACTGACCGGCACGATGGGGAACACTTAGAAAGCCCTCCCACAACACAGAGGCTAATGATTAGTAAAGAAATCATCATCGGGTCGTTGCTCATAAAACAACGTTTTTTGCTCATAGGCGTGGGCGACGTTAAGCACCCATTGATCATCCCCCGGCCGGCCGGTAATCATCAGTCCACAGGGCATACCGTCCGAGGTGAATCCCATAGGGATTGAGATTGAAGGTAAACCGAACATTGGGGCGAAGTAGTGGTCTGCCCAGTCGAAGCTTTTTTCGGCTGCCGCGTCTTCGGCATCGAAGGCAAGAGAGGGGTGGGTGGGTGAGATGATCACTTGGTGGGAGTCGAAAAATCGTTGTACCTGAATCCACAGCGCTTTTCGTTGATTTAGTGTCTCCATCACCTGCAAGGCATTCATCTTTCTACCACGGTCAATCATTGAACGAACAGACGCTTTTATTGAGTTATCACTTTCACGTTCACTTTCGGCTATCACACGTTTCGGTAACGCCTTGACTTGCTCTATCACATTGTAGTTTGGATAACATGCTCGGTAAGCATTTATAAAGTTGGGATTTATCTCTTCAAGTTCGACAATACTTTCGAATACCTTTTTCTGATCAGCGAAAATGGTCGCTATTTCATCGTCCAAAGTCTGGGCGGCGAAAACCGGTATCCAAGCCGCTTTGACGTTCTTAATTGACGACGCTGGTGTATCCTGGAAAATCGTCCCGGACCCGGACTTAAAGGTTCCTATTTCCTTGGGATATGGCACCAGACTTCCAGCATACGGGCCGTCGCAAGCCTGTAGAAACAACGCGGCGTCTTTGACACAACGGGCAAGCACACCGGCGGTACTGGTGCCGCCGTCTGCAATTGTCCCAGAGTAACCGGGTAATCGGCCCGAGCTTGGTCGAAACCCTACATTGTTTGTCCACGCCGCGGGGGATCTAAGGGAGCCGGCTACATCGCTGCCATCAGCATAAGCGACCATACCCGAGGCGAGTGCCGACACGCCGCCACCGCCACTACCACTGGTTGTTTTTTTTGTGTTCCAAGGGTTTCGCGTTAGTCCATAAACATCATTACAAGTAATTCCGCCAGAAGCATAATATGGCGTATTGGTTTTTCCCATGATCACCGCACCCGCGGTACGTTCTCTGGCGACCACGATGTCGTCGTGTGTTGGAACGTGATTCCTTTGCGTTGGGTCACCGTGGGTGGTTTTCAGGCCATTGGTTGCGAATATGTCCTTAACCGCCGTGGGTAGTCCGTGCAAAGAGCCCATCAGCTTGCCGTTCTTCTGCAAATAATCATCAGCTTGCTTTGCGCAAAGTAGTGCCGCATTAAAATCTGTCGCGATCACTGCATTCAGTATCGGATTGTATCGCTCGATCTGCCGACGAAATACTTGTAGCAGTTCTTCAGAACTAATTTTCTTATGTAGCTGCATTTCCAGTAGCTGATGACTGGGGCTGAAACAAAGATCGTTCATGATAGTAGTGCTAATTCATCGTTAAAAACTCAATGGATCATGATCATAGCTCATTTCAAACCAAACGAAATCAGCTTTTCATAAGGCATAAGAGCCAATCTGAAACATCTTATAAGAAGACTTAATCGGTCAAGCTATCAGTGATCGACATTCCTGCGTAGATGGATTTATTCATTTCTATCTTGGAGATTCGCGAAATATGCGAGGCATAAATTCGTAACGAGTCATTCCACTTCATCGTTACAACTAAAGGCACTTGATTCATTCATCAATCTCTGTTTTCTAGTCGCCAGATTGAAATGATATTTTCCCTTAAAATCCGCGCTAAAATGAGAGGATATTCTATCTAACAATACCGGCACACGCGGAGACACCATCATGGCTAATTCTGCTCCTGTTTATATTTTCGAAGCAGGCACCAAACCCTCGTTACCGCTTCATCACGTCCCCCTAATTCATGCCACTGAGACATCGGTTCAGGGATACGGAGCATTGTTTGATGATCCAGAGAAAATGGAAATCGAAATTGTGACCTGGCCTGCTCAGGGTTGGCGACCCATTGACTCAAACACCGGTAATGAAGGCGGTTGGGTTGAAGGGGTGTTTCACGGCGAATGGAAAGGCGATACATTGATGGGGTCCAATGAAGCGGTGAAAGGAAATTATGTTCTGGGCTGGTCCACTGATCCTCAAAAGGCCTCCCCAACGGAGCAAACGGTTCCAAGAGAGCAAGTACTTTTATGGCATTTCAACTATCACCCTGACGGCGGTCAGTTTTTCTTCCCCTTAGATAAACGACCTTTTGTGGTTCCTGTGGCGCTACCCGGGGATGATTTGACGCCGGACAAGATTGTTGCTTTTTGGTGTGATGGCCGCCAAGGTTTGTATATTCATCCTGGGATCTGGCATGAGGGAATCTTTCCGGTCTCCGATTATCAACGATTTTTGGATCGACAGGGCAAGGTACATGCGCGAGTCAGCTGTGATATCGGCGAAGAATTCGGGGTTTATTTGTCTGTGCCATTGTCTTTGGATAGTGAACAGATACAATGATGCCTGTGTGTATTTACGTTGATTCGATTATGTTGATTTGGCGCCAGAAGCAAATGGTTATTTCATCCACCTTAACTCAAGAACTCGTTACTATTTTTTGGAGCCACTATTTTGTCACTACTCATTGATATTCGTGATCCTATTTGGATGACTGAGGAGTCACTTAAAGATTATCTCCAACCTTTGTTGCCGGGTGTTGCAATCTATTGTTGCGACGCGGGGGAACACAAAGCCGATATCACAATGCTCGTGGTGGTGTCGCTGTATCCCGGCGTGAGTGAAGAATTACCGAATTTGAAGTTGGTACAGAAACTTGGTGCTGGTGTGGGAACCATCGCTCGCGATCCCAATCTTGCTAAGGACGTGAGGATTGCTCGTTTGAAGCCGCAAGCACCGGCTCAAGAGATCGCCGAATATTGCGTCGCTTATGTGTTACGGGAACAACGCAATATGCAATTTCATGAGCATCACCAATCGAATGCCAACTGGATGCAGATACCACCGAAAAAAAGCCCGACGACAAAAGTCGGCGTGCTTGGGCTTGGACACATCGGCTCCTACACCGCCAGAGCGTTTGCGGCCCTGGGGTTTGAGGTCCTCGGATGGAGTCGTTCGCCGAAAAATATTGAAGGCGTTTGCTGTTTACACGACGAGAATGCACTACCGGATTTGTTATCTCAGTGTGATTACGTTGCGTCAATTCTTCCTTCTACTAATGAAACGGTGGATTTGTTAGACGCGAAAATGCTAGCGAACATGAAACCTTCCGCGATCCTCATTAATGCGGGAAGAGGCGACCTTATTGTCGAAGAGGACCTCTTAGATGCGATAAACAATGATCGGCTAGGCGGGGCGGTATTGGACGTTTTTCGCGAGGAGCCTTTGGCTGACGACCATCCATTCTGGACACATCCCAAGATCACAATCACCCCTCATGTTTCTGGCTGGCACGTGGACGGGGCATTGGAGGACGTGGCAGAAAATTATATCCGTCTGATGAAAGATGAATCCTTACTCCACGAAACCGATCGTTCCCTTGGTTATTAGCGGTTAGGTATGAATTTGGAACAAGATGGGTAGTTACAGAACCTGTTTAAGTCGCGTACTTGACTCTATTACAAACGAATGAGCCAACGACTCCAAGCATGCTGATTCGCTTTCGAGTATCCGACAACGCGCCAAAATAGTGTTCTCAAACGCCAGAATCGAGGAAATGGGCCGCAAAAAAAAGCGCGACCCCCGTATGAAGGTCGCGCCCGAATTGTGAATCACTACTGGAGTTAGAACTTTTTATACGCTTTCACTAAATCCACCATGGGATGGGATTTAGACATTTGGAACTTAATCAGCAGTTCTCGAGCGATCATGTCCCGATCCTGCTGATTATCAGGCAACGTAATATCTTCAGGCACCTGCACCCAACCGTTGATGTTTCGGTCAAATACCGCAGGTTTTCCTTCTTCGTAACCCATGTGTACATCCTCTAACCAGTTCAGATCCGCCCACCCCATTTTCCCCATGTACTTAAGGAGAAAAGGTGAACAGCGATCCATATCTGGAACAAGGTTAACATCGTATCGATATCCAATATGCTGCCCGATGTCTTTTTCCCGGCTGGAATCTAATCCATCGGAATTCAGGTATTTATCTACGTCATTTTGGCTCATCATAAACCTCCTAGAATCGTGTCATGTCAGGCTGCCCAACGGTGTGTTGGGTGCCGGCTAGCGGCACTTGTGCCAAAGCGGAAGCTTCCATTGTCAATGCAGCCAAATCTTCTGGCTCCAAAGAGTGAATGTTGGTTTTACCGCAGGCACGAGCAAGCAACTGTGCTTCGATGGTAAGGGTGTGTAGGAAGTTGTACACGCGCTCGGCCGCTTCATCAGGATTCAAACGCTTACGCAAGGTTGGGTCCTGAGTCGCAACACCCACTGGGCAACGACCCGTGTGGCAGTGGTAACAATGGCCAGCTTCAACGCCCATTTCGTTTTCGAAATCAGCTTCAGGAATCGCTTTGTTACAATTCAATGCCATCAATGCTGAGTGGCCGATTGCCACTGCATCCGCACCCAGTGCTAATGCTTTTGCAAGGTCACCACCGTTTCGAATGCCGCCTGCATAGACCAGTGAGATTTCACCTGATTTACCGACATCTTCGATAGCACGACGTGCTTGACGAATCGCAGCAATTCCAGGAACACCGGTTTCCTCTGTTGCAAGGTGAGGACCTGCTCCCGTGCCACCTTCCATACCATCGATATAGATTGAATCAGGACCGGTTTTTGCTGCCATACGAACATCATCATAAACCCGTGCCGCACCCAACTTTAGCTGGATTGGAATCTCACCATTAGTCGCTTCGCGGATTTCATTGATTTTCAATGCCAAATCATCCGGGCCCAGCCAGTCAGGGTGACGGGCGGGAGAGCGTTGGTCGATACCTGCAGGTAATGAACGCATTTCAGCAACTTGGTCGGTTACTTTTTGCCCCATTAGGTGACCACCCAAACCGACCTTACAACCTTGACCGATAAAGAATTCAACACAGTCAGCCAAACGAAGGTGGTTTGGATTAAAGCCGTAACGGGATTGAATACATTGATACATCCATTTTTCTGAATAGCGGCGCTCATCAGGAATCATACCGCCTTCCCCAGAACAGGTTGCTGTTCCCGCCATGGTTGCGCCACGAGCTAAAGCTGTTTTAGCTTCATAGGAAAGTGCACCAAAACTCATACCCGTGATGTAAACCGGAATATCGAGTTCCATGGGACGTTTAGCCTTCGGACCAATCACTGTCTTGGTCAAACACTTTTCACGATATCCTTCGATAACGAATCGAGTTAGTGTACCTGGCATAAAGGTCAGATCGTCCCAAGTTGGGATTTTCTTGAAAAGCGAAAAGCCACGCATACGATAGCGTCCAAGCTCGGCTTTTACGTGAATATCATCAATCACATTTGGCGGAAAAATGAAGCTCTGCCCTAGATGATTAGTATCTCTGGTAGTTTTAGACATAATATTTATCCTCTTGATCTATAAGCAACATTAGCGCTTACAGCACCAATTTCTTCTCTGAAGGTTCAAGGTTATCGTAGTTCCATAATTGCTTCCCGGAAACGAACTTCTTCATGTTCTCGAAACCACAAGCTGGGGCGATGTCATACATCGATAGCTTGGCAGTTAACCATTTCAAATCCGTGTCGGTCATTTCGCCAGGAACACAATCAACGCCAAGGTCTTCCACTTCACCGCCAACGTATATGGTACCGTCATACATTGAGTCACCCAAGTTTTTACCCGCATCACCGCAGATCACCATTCGGCCACGTTGCATCATGAAGCCAGAGAACGCTCCAGTTCTTCCACCAACGATAATGGTTCCACCTTTTTGGTCGATGCCTGTTCTTGAACCAACATCACCGCGACACACCAAATCACCACCACGAATCGCAGCGCCGAATGTGGAACCGGCATTTTTGTCAATTACAACGGTTCCGGCCATCATGTTTTCAGCGCATGACCAACCAACTCGGCCCGTGATGCGAACATTCGGTCCATCAATCAATCCGCAACCAAAATAGCCCAAGCTGCCTTCAAATGTAATATTGGCACGATTTAACACACCAACCCCAACACCGTGCTTGGCACGAGGGTTTTTGATCGTGATTGTTCCGTAGCCTTGCTCAAGTAACTCTCTGATTTTCAGATTGATGCCTGTTGGATCCATGTCCATGGCATCAAAATCAGCGGTTTTGTCGAAATCAACTTCATTCGCCCAAGGATAAGTGAAATTCTCCTCTTCTGAAGCACTGAAAAATCGCTGTTGCGTACGTCCGCTTAGTTGCTCGGTATGCAACCCCATATCATGGGATTTATGTTCTACGCCTGCCATACTCTTACCTCCCCTTCATATGGATCAAAGGTTTCAATTTCGTTGGGAAAAATACTTCTGATCGCCACTTCTTCTGACGCTAATCCAACAAAATCATCGCTTTCATACAACACCATTGGTTTGGCTGCCATTACATCTTTTGCCATCCCCAATTTATCGCTGGTGGCTACCAGATAGGTAAATACGCCATCCAGTTCCTCGACAGAGCGAGTCATTGCTTCTTCGAGATCATCACCTAGTTCCATGCGGTTTGCGATATATACCGCGATCAGTTCTGAATCGCAGTTAGACATGAAACGATGACCATGTCTTTCCATTTCTCGACGGAAAGTCCAGTAGTTAGTGAGCTGACCATTGTGTACCACAGAGACGTCATTAAATGGATAGGCCCAATACGGGTGAGCGGATCGAATATCAATATCGGATTCAGTCGCCATGCGGGTGTGACCAATACCGTGTGTGCCTTGGAAATCAGAAAGACTGTATTGATCAGAAACCACGGTCGCATCGCCGAGATCTTTAATCAACTCAAGGCCTTCACCGATGGAAAGAATCTCAGCGCCTTCTATGTCTTCTACATAGTCAGCTAATTTTTTCATGTCGCCGCCAAAGCTAAACGTATAACGATGAGAATAGGCAGTAGCTTCTTCTCTATTGATTACGTTGACGCCCATCGACTCCAGTCTTTTATCAACTTCCTGTTGTCGCGCAACCACTTCTTGTTGAATATCGAAACCACGATTCATGTCTTCTTGTTCCGCTAATTTGAAGCGCATGATGTATTGGTTATCAGTGGGGGCACCATATAACGCGAAACCGGTCGAATCTGGACCACGGTGCTTCAGGGACTGAAGCATCGAAGTCATTTCCGAACCAACATTCGAGCTTTTACCCCGATGGATAAGTCCTGCGATACCGCACATATTGCAAATCCTCGTTAGGAAAATAACTAAATTAAAACAACTCTGATGACAGAGTCACGAACACCCAAGGGTGCAGAAATCAATCTTCTCTGTTAAGCCGCACAAACATGTCATGCAGTAAACTAACAGTGAAGTTACCCAAAAAACGTCTCTTATAAACCAGAACAATCGTTCAATATTCTACTTGTAAGTCCATTTACCAACCGATTTTGGAAACCATTAACGACCAAGGTCTCTCAAAAATGGGGCTAAAAAATCCGGGGCACCCTAGCCTTTCACAACAACCAGGACGCCCCATTCCACCACTAAGTAGTTGGTCTAAGGCAAGCAGTCGAGGTAGTTATCAAGATCCCAATCGGAAACCGAGTGGTTAAAACGCTCCCATTCATCTGTCTTGTAATGGTTATAAACTTTGTACATTTCACCCGGCATCGCTGATCGAACAACGTCATCAGCGGCAAGCTCTTTTAATGCATCTCCTAAGGTCATTGGCAACTTTTTAACTTGCTTACCTGCTTCCATGGCGGCGTAAATATTACGTTCTTCTGGCTCACCCGGATCCAGTTTTCGCTCCAAACCATCATCAAATGCTTTAAGTATTGCGGCACCCATGATGTAAGGATTAACCATGGAATCCACAGAGCGATACTCGAAACGACCTGGCGCCGAAACGCGCAGTGCGCAAGTTCTGTTTTGAAAACCCCAATCAGCAAACACAGGCGCCCAGAAACCGGTATCCCAAAGACGACGGTAGGAGTTAACCGTTGAAGAACCAATGGATGTCAATGCGGACAAGTGCTCTATGACACCGCCAATGGAATGCAACCCAATGGGTGCTGGTTTCACTTTGTCAATTTTTGGATCAGGTAAGAAATGATTCTTACCACCTTCCAGGTATGAAAACACGTCATCCATACCGGGTATGACTTTTTGATGCAATGGGTTTACTTTGGATTTACCACCGGACCAAAGTGACACGTTATGGTGACAACCAGATGCCGAAACGTTCATAAACGGCTTAGACATAAAACACGCATGTAGGCCCTTCTCTCTCGCAACCTGCGCGCAGATCTGACGGTAGGTAGTCAAACGATCTGAGTTACGAAGCACGTCGTCGAACATCCAATTTAGTTCCAGCTGCCCTGGCGCATCTTCGTGATCACCCTGAATCATGTCCAGACCCATTGCTTGGGAATACTCAACCACTTGCATAAAAGCAGGTCGAAGTTCTTCGAACTGGTCTATGTGATAACAGTTTGGCTTGGTAACCCCACCTTGCAGTTTTTTGTTTTCATCCAGTTTCAACCACATCATCTCAGGTTCGGTACCTGCTCGCATGTGCATACCGTGCTTAGCTTCAAACTCTTCGTGAATGAGGCGCAGATTCCCTCGAGAATCAGAAGTTAAGTGTGCACCGGGGTCAACACGCTCTTCACGATTGCGGAAACAGGTACAAAAGACTCTGGCGATACGTTTATCCCAAGGAAGTTGAACGAAGGTTTCAGGATCAGGAATACCAACTAACTCAGACGCTTCTGGTCCATAACCAATGTAATCACCATGGCGATCAATAAAAAGGTTTGCAGTGGACCCATAAACAAGTTGAAAGCCTTTTTCAGCAGTACGCTCCCAATGATCCGCTGGAATACCTTTACCAACAATACGCCCCGTTACAGAAACGAATTGGCAATACAGATAAGTAACGCCAAGCTTATTAATCTTGTCACGGACCTGTTTGACCAATTGGTCACGGCCCTTGGCATTGACGTGGCGTTCGAGATCCGTTGAATCCTGAGCTTTCGCTGTTGCGCGCTTAGCAGGCGCTTTCTTTGCTGCTACTTTTTTTGTGGCCATTCTTATCCTCCTTACAGACAATATGGTGGGTAGTGGTGAAAATCTTATTAAAAATAGTGTGCTGGGAACGTTATATTTTTGTATGCTTATTTGTTCTCAGCACCTTAGTTTACAAGCTAAACTGAAACACAGCCAATGTCCAAATTAGCTCCAAGGAAATGGGCTATTTGAGACTGGGTGCAGTTTACCTTCCGCATATCGTGAAAAACGAAATGGTTCAAGCAGACTGCTGGTTTCTCTAACTAATTCTTGCGCAACCAGTTTACCAACACCAATCATTTTGTAACCATGGTTTGAATCAGCGATGAAATAGCAATTTTGTTTAAAGGTGTCAAAAACTGGAAAACTATCCGGTGTAAATGCACCGATACCGCCAGAGGGTTCGTTGTTGTACTTTGGAGTCTGGCCTTCAAAACGCTTTTGACAGTGAGCCAATGCAGAAGTCCACATGTGCGCAAAATCATCTCCCACGATAAATTCAGGTGAATCAACGCCATAAGGATCTACCTGTACAGCATCTGGATTCGTTGGAACTTTAAAAGGGGCCGCTCCACCCTGTACACCATTGAAGTGGAAGTCGGGCTTGTAGTAGATACCCCACATTTCATCTGTAACGAGTGAACCATCAACGTCAGAATATAGCGGCGAGTTGGAATCCACGTGAATTACCGGCGGCATTTGGCCGTCATTCGTTTTTTGAATTTCTGGATCAACACCTAAGGTACCTTCCTGCAACGACCAATAAACCCAAGTGTCAATGTCTTTATGGATGGTGCCATCGGCAGCTTTGATATCAACGGTTTTAGGTAACTCTAGCATATCCCAGAACTGCTTGGCCCAAGGACCTGGCGCGATGACCAACTGTCCACACTCGATATTACCTTTGGTGGTTTCCACGGATTTGATCGCCCCGCTTGCGTCGCTGTGAAAGCCGGTAACCTCGACACCTGAAACAATTCGAACGCCTTCGGCTTCAGCCTTACCTGCCAGACCATAAAGGGCTTTGGTGTTATTCGCATACCCACCTTTCTTTTCATGCAACACAGAGGTAATGCCTTTTGCTTGCCAATCGTGGAAAATTCCCTTCATGTATTCCATCGAAGCCGCTTCACCTTCGATAAATGTTGATTCATATCCTATTTCTTTCTGTTGAGCGGCAATAGATGCCACATCTTCGAACATGCTTTCAGGACTGATTTGCATATAGCCAACAGAATGGTAGCTATATGCTTTAGCATCGCTCTCCCAAACGTCTACACACTGCGCCATTAACTCTCGCATCGCTGGTTGAAAGTAATTGTTTCGCACCACACCACAAGCTATACCGGAAGCGCCGGCACCTATGGATGCTTTATCTACGACAAGAATATTACGTCCATCTCCTTGCCCCTTCGCTTTGAGCTCCAAAGCGAGGTGATACGCGGTGCTTAAACCGTGGATACCTGCTCCTATAATCAGATAGTCACTATGTTGGGGAAGCGCCATGATTTGCCTCAGTTGTGTTTATTTTAAGTTGAAGGTATAATTTTGGTCTAGATACGATTTAGTTCTTGTTCACTAAACATGAGTGCATTGACCTGTTTGACTATTAAAACACTAAATCTTGGTCGATGGCAAGTCATAAATGAACCACTTATCATGAATACAATATACCAATTATAGTCCATTCTGATTTTGATAAACTCTTTTCCTTAAATGCCCTTAGCAATGAATATCCCAAACATCAACACCCATCTTCAAGCAACCGCCGGGGCTGCCGGAATATTTAATGGATTAAGGGAGCGGATCGTAAACGGTGACTACAGTTTTAATGAGCGGTTACCCTCAGAAAGAGATCTCGCGACCCGATTTGCTGTAGCAAGAGGTACCGTGAGAGCCGCCTTGGAACAATTGGAACAGGCTGGCTTGGTTCTCAGGAAGTTTGGTAGCGGCACATTTGTCAGCTATAACACCAACCCCAAGCAAGAAGATATAGCAGAGGAAACCAGCCCTCTTGAATTAATTGAAACCCGGTTGGCTATTGAACCGCACATTGTACGATTGGTGGTTAGCAATGCAAACAATAGAGAGATAAGAAAACTGACTGAAGCGCTAGAGAAGGTGATGGATAGTCGACATAACCCCAATGAATTCTCAAGCGCGGATGAGCTATTTCATTTGACACTGGCCCACTGCTCACAAAACCCACTATTGATATGGATATATCAACGCATTAACGACATACGAAGCCACACACAATGGAGCCATCGGAAAAACAACATACTGACTAGCAAAAAAATCTCCCTTTACAATACGCAGCACGAGGCGCTGCTAGAGGCGATCAAACGCAGAGATGCAGAAAGCGCATCGAATATTATGACAGCACACTTAACCCAAGCCAAAAAAGACCTCCTAGGTCCATCCTAAATTCAGACACTACAAAGCACACTTAACCAAATTCAATGCTTTCCCTTCGGTAGTCACGTTTGTATGACTATTTTCACCTCAGAGATATCGATAGACTTTTGCTGAGCAGATCATCGCCACTCGCGGTACATCCAACATTGAAGATAGGCCAAAAAAAAGCCCCCGAATCACGGGGGCTCTCAAGCGAATAAGTCAGCGCTCTTTCAAGCAATCTTTATTCAAATATTTATAGATGACGTTAAGTCAATTACGTTTCTTAAACTCTTCTTGAATTTCTTCATGGTGCACTTTTTCCGAGCTAATTTGCGCAGCATGCCAAACTAGCCAGATCACAACACCAATTACCACAAGAAAAACTTCAGTTCCAACAAACGGATAAATCGGTCCAATTTCAGACAAATTTTTCCAAGCTTCTATACCTGTAGACATAATAGTTCCTCCGCTTATTAAATTGATTTAGCAGCATCTTGCTCTGCTTCAAGCATGTCTCTTTCATCCTGCTCGTATTCTTCCAACGTGAGAGAATCAAGCCCTAGCACTTCAACTTCAGGCGGAATACGAAGCAGCCCCATACCATTGAGTATTTTTGATAGCACGTAACCCGGTACAAAACCAAGAACAAAGAACATGATGATCGCGCCAATGAACTGACCTAATGGATTAATCAACGCATAACCTTCATATGGTGATGAGGGGTAACCCCATAGAACGAATCCACAAATCACGAGGCCAATGAAACCGGCGTAACCATGTACCGCAACCGCGCCAACAGCATCATCAATTTTGAACTTGCGTTCAACCCAGTGGTGCATTTTGTAAGCGACAACGACACCGACCATACCGATGATCATAGCTTGTATCGGATGATATAAGTCATTACCTGCAGAAGCTGTAATTACTCCAGCGAGACCTGAAGAATAAGTCCAGAAAGCATCGCCTTTAGAGATACAGTAACCAGCCAACAAACCACCGGACAGCGACATCAGGAAGTTGAAAGTTATACCACTCAATGTGGTTGGTCCAAGATAGATATTGGTCGCAGTGAAGAAAGGCGTTCCATCACCTACCTCAGCTCCCATATCGATAATCGGCACGTTACATGCGACATAGAAACCCCAGAAGCCGGTATAAATCAGGAATAGACCTACCGTTACTAACCATGGGTTTCTTGGGTTGATGTTCCTCGCCGTGCCGTCTTTTCTGAATCGGCCGATACGCGCGCCCAAGACCACAAGCACACCTAAGGCAAAACCACCGGCAACTGCATGGATAACACCAGAAGCGTAAGCATCGTGATAGCCGAGTTTGACGACCATCCAACCTGCATAGTGCCAACCCCAAGCTGCATCAACAATCCAGAATACAGAGCCAATAGCAACGGCCAGCATCCAAAATGCAGCGTTAGTGATTCGCTCAATCACAGCACCAGAAACGATAGAGGCGGCCGTCCAAGAGAAAAGCAGGAACGCAGCCCAGAACACACCGGTAATCCGATCGCCCAAGTGCGGTCCCATGGTTTCAGACCAAGGTGTGTTGGCAGCACCGTCTCCCCAAAGTATATCGCCGTTTATCCATGGACCATTTGGAAAGGCCCAGTAGATCCACCAACCAAAAAAGAAAAACGTTATAGTGACCAATGGAATGATCATGGTGTTTTTCATCAAGGTATGCATATGGTTTTTACGTCGAGACACGCCCACTTCGTACATACAGAAGCCAACATGAATCAGAAACATCAATGGTATCGTTACCCAATAATAAAATTCGGTAAAGATTGCGGTTAATGAACTTAATTCGTTATCCACATTATCCTCCTCTTAAAATATAGTGTTTAATGTTGTTTATGTGAGTTTCGTACGGCCACTTTCTTATCCGCTATTTTGACAACTCAGTCGTTGCCAAAAAACAAACAATCCAACAGCCTATCTTTCACTTGTTATATATGAGACTGATGACAGGCTCATGAAATACTGTATTAACTATAAAAACCGACAATCAACAGTACTTCATGTTCAGAATCACATGGTAGTGTAATCTGAGGTCTGTAATTTAGCTTTCTATTGCAGCTTCGCTATTGGCTTTGGCGGAGTGAACGTAGAGAGCGAAGCCAAAGCCGGTTTTTCAGGCTTTAGTATTGAATGTTGAGCCAT
>WLWV01000254.1 GCA_012103395.1 Gammaproteobacteria bacterium | reverse complement strand
GCTTGTCAGTGCCATCCTCGTCGAGATTGACGATGAATGGAGCAATGCCGACAAGCGATATATCGTGTGGAACGACGATAATGACTCAACCTAAATCAAAGTTACAGACGTAGGGTTGCACAATCAGCGCTTTAAGGTGTCTGATTTGTTTTTTAAGTAGTGTCATGGATTCGTTTTCATTCACGTAAATCGGATCAAGTGATTTCCTAATTGTGAACTGTATTATATAACCTATATGTCTAAAAGCCGACAACAAAAGAAAACCAGCAGCTGGAATGATAGACAAAATCGGGACCAATATGTAAAGAAAGCTCGAGCGGCGGGCTACCGTGGTAGGGCGGTCTACAAACTGGAGCAGATAAACAAAAAATACCGTTTAGCGAACCGAGCTTCCGTGATTGCAGATTTGGGTTCTGCCCCAGGGAGTTGGTCACAGTATTTATCCACTGTCGTTGATTCATCGGATCAGATAGTTGGGGTTGACCTATTGCCAATGGAGATGGTGAAAAATGTCAACTTTGTACAAGGAGACTTTACCGAAACCGAAGTGGTGGAAAAAATATTAAGCTTTCTCAATAATCGACTGCTGGACCTTGTATTGTCTGATATGGCCCCCAATATCACTGGTATACGCTCTACTGATCAATCTAGGGCTCTGGAACTTCAGGAAATGATTAGCGTATTTTGTGACAGGGCTTTGAAAAAAAATGGGGCGTTAGTAACCAAACTGTTTGAAGGTGAAGCTTCCGTGGTCGCAAGAAAATTATTTGGGCAGCAGTTCAATGAAGTACAAATGATCAAACCAGATGCCTCAAGATCTGAATCGAAAGAAGTATTTCTATTGGCGCGTGGCTTTAAACGTGGTTAACACGTGTCTCCATAAACCACGAAAATAGAACCCTTGGGGCTGCTGGTTCGTACTTTAGGTCAGTAAGTTCGATGGGGTATGCAAGTCACTAGTTTTGAAAATTTTCGGAAGCTTTGTCGCAAAGTTACCGTATAATGTAAATCAGCCAACTTGGTTGGCGTACAAACAATCGTTTAGGAGTCAGTATTTTGCCAAACATGACAAAAAATATATTGCTGTGGTTAGTAATAGCCATGGTGTTGATGTCAGTTTTCAATAATTTTGTGAACCCGACAAGCAATGCAAATCAAGAAATTGACTATTCCACTTTTCTTTCACAAGTTAAGAATGGAAACGTAGCTTCAGTAGAAATTGATAAAGAAATTATAACGGGAAAAACAGTATCTGGGGAGGCGTTTGAGACATATGCCCCCAATGACCCTAAGCTCGTGGATGATCTATTTGCACATGGAGTGAAAATAAAGGCAATTAAGGAAGATGAAACATCATTACTTGGTCATCTCCTGATTAGTTCGTTTCCCATCCTATTGCTAATTGGAGTATGGATCTTTTTCATGAAGCAAATGCAGGGAGGTGGTCGAGGGGGCGCTCTTAGTTTTGGTAAGAGTAAAGCGAAAATGCTAACGGAAGACAAAAATCACGTGACATTCGCAGACGTTGCAGGTGTGGATGAGGCTAAAGAAGAAGTCGAAGAGTTAGTTGAGTTTTTAAGGGACCCTTCGAGATTCAAAAAATTGGGAGGGAGAATCCCAACTGGCGTTTTGATGACTGGAAACCCAGGTACCGGGAAAACACTACTTGCGAAAGCGATTGCTGGTGAAGCTAAAGTGCCTTTCTTCACAATTTCAGGTTCGGACTTTGTGGAAATGTTTGTTGGTGTGGGAGCATCCAGAGTTCGAGATATGTTTGAGCAGGCGAAAAAAAATGCTCCCTGCATTATCTTTATTGATGAAATTGATGCCGTCGGACGTCAGCGTGGTGCGGGTTTAGGTGGTGGTCATGATGAGAGGGAGCAAACTCTAAATCAACTTCTTGTCGAAATGGATGGATTTGAGTCAGGAGAAGGTGTGATCGTAATTGCTGCAACAAACAGGCCCGATGTGTTGGATCCTGCGTTGCTTAGACCAGGACGATTTGATCGGCAGGTCACTGTTCCATTACCTGACATTCGAGGCCGAGAAGCGATTCTGAGAGTTCATATGAGGAAGGTACCAATTAACGAAGACATTGATCCAGCAGTCATTGCTCGAGGTACTCCGGGTTTCTCAGGAGCTGATCTTGCCAATCTGATTAATGAGGCAGCTTTATTCGCAGCGAGAAAAGATAAGCGGATGGTGAGTATGGAGGAGTTTGAAATGGCGAAGGACAAAGTACTGATGGGTGTTGAGCGCCGATCAATGATTATGCCTGAAGAGGAAAGAAAGAATACAGCTTATCATGAGTCAGGCCATACGGTTGTCGCTAAGGTTTTGGAAAAAGACACAGATCCGATTCACAAAGTTACCATTATTCCAAGAGGTCGTGCGTTAGGCGTGACTATGCAACTTCCAGAAGAAGATCGTTTCAGCCATAACAGGACCTATTTGTTGGCGCGAATTGCCGTTCTGATGGGAGGACGTATTGCAGAGGAGGTATTTATGGATCAAATGACCACCGGAGCATCTAACGATTTCGAGCATGCGACCCAGTTAGCGCAAAACATGGTGGCGAGATGGGGAATGAGTGACACTCTAGGTCCGAGAGTTTACGGCGAAAACCAAAGTGAAGTTTTTCTTGGTCGGGATATGTCGACCCATAGAAACGTGAGTCCGGAGACAGCGGAAAGAGTGGAGAAGGAAATCTCCAAAATTATTGATCAGGAATATGCCCGTGCTCGAGAGATCATAGAGAATAATAGAGACAAGATGGAAGTGATGGCTCAGTCTTTGCTGGAATGGGAAACGCTTAACGCTAGTCAAGTGAATCAAATAATGAATGGTCAGCAGCCAACTCCACCAGATCAGAAAAGTGACAACGACAAATCTGGGAGTAATCATTCTGCTCCTTCTGAAGGATCCAAGAAACCACCATCTTTAGATGAGTCGGATCTGGACTTGTCGACATCTGATACTGTATAGATCGAGGTTGAAAATAGAAATATCAATTCAATCCGAGAGGTAAAAATGTCAGGATCTCTGTTTGGAACAGATGGGGTAAGGGGGAGGGTCGGATCAGAGCCAATTACTCCTAATACCGTGATGAAGCTTGGATGGGCTGCGGGCGTTGTGCTCTCAGAATTGGATTCTAAGAGTGACAAGGTGCTGATCGGTAAGGATACTCGTGTTTCTGGGTATATGTTGGAATCGGCTTTGGAAGCGGGCTTTTCAGCGGCAGGGATGAACGTTTCCTTATTGGGCCCGATGCCGACTCCTGGTATTGCTTACTTGACTAGAACTGCTAGGGCCTGTGCAGGTATTGTTATTAGCGCGTCTCACAATCCGTATTATGATAATGGAATAAAGATATTTTCCTCAGAAGGAACAAAACTTCAGGATGAATTCGTTGCAAGGATTGACGAAAAAATGTCAGAGCCTATGTCCTGTGTTGATTCTGAGTACTTGGGAAAAGCTGAACGGTTCTCAGATGCTCCTGGCAGGTATATTGAATATTGTAAGAATACATTTTCCGAATCGTTGAGCCTATCGGGTTTAAAGGTAATATTGGATTGTGCAAATGGTGCGGGTTATGATATTGCTCCCCATGTTTTAAGTGAATTGGGTGCGGATGTCACACCTCTTGCAAATCAACCAGATGGCTTTAATATCAACCATGAGTGTGGTTCAACTCATCTTTCTTCATTGAAACAGCGGGTTGTAGAATATGGTGCGGACATCGGAATAGCGTTAGATGGAGATGCAGATAGAGTACTGTTGGTCAACCATAAAGGAGAAGAAGTTGATGGTGACAAAATTCTATTTGTGCTTGCTAGTCAGCGAAGTAAGGACGGGTGCCTTTCAGGTGGTGTTGTAGGAACGATAATGAGCAACTTGGGCTTGGAGCTTGCATTAAAATCGATGTCCATCCCTTTTGTACGATCTAAAGTGGGTGATCGATATGTTCATGGTCTTCTCAAAGATCGGAATTGGGTGCTGGGAGGAGAAGCATCAGGGCATATCATTTGTTTAGATAAAAGTACAACTGGTGATGGCATTGTTGCCGCACTAGAAGTGATGGAGGTTATGTTAAAAACAGGCCGTTCTCTTGATGAGTTAGCAAGTGGAATGACGACGTATCCACAACGCATGGTAAATGTGGCATTCGGACGCGGAGACAGCAAAGAAGTCGTCGAAAGTGAAATAGTCCAAGATGCTGTAACTGAAGTAGAGTCTGTATTAGGCGAAAAAGGACGAGTTGTTTTGAGACCCTCGGGGACTGAGCCGGTAATTCGGGTAATGGTAGAGGGGAAAAGCCATGGCGAAGTTGATCGCTTGACCGATCAGCTCGCACAGGCAGTAAAAGTAGCTGCGTTTTAGCTGTAGAAGTTCAGACTTGAGCTGACAGTTACCCGTTTATCAGTAGCTGTCTGTCAGATAGAGTTTAGTTTACAAACTTTTCTTTCCAGATCGCTTTACCGTCGATGAGTGTTTCCATCGGC
>WLWV01000046.1 GCA_012103395.1 Gammaproteobacteria bacterium | reverse complement strand
AACGCCGATGGAAACACTCATCGACGGTAAAGCGATCTGGAAAGAAAAGTTTGTAAACTAAACTCTATCTGACAGACAGCTACTGATAAACGGGTAACTGTCAGCTCAAGTCTGAACTTCTACACCTAATGCATGAAAGACCTGCTCACTCCATTTCCCATCCTCTCCTTCATATATATTCACTCTAGGATTATCTACACGTTGCATAGAGGTATTCATGTGAGCACCAGATCGCCAGTCACCCGTAGTGGGTTTAGGCATAAAAGTGATGAACATGTCGTGCTTCTTCGCTATCTCCTTCAGCAATACTCGAAGAAAAACCAACCTATCCGCCATTTCAAGGACATCGGTGTAATGAAAATCAAGTTCGAACTGAGAATAAGCACCTTCAGCGACGACATCGTGCACATTCCAGCCAAGCCCCTCAAGAATATCCATCATCTCGCCAAGAAACCCCATGGAGTCCAATGAATATTCAACGTCATACCCAAACGCTTGCCGCCTTGGTCTCATTCCCTGCCCAGGTTGAGGATCATCATCAAATGCTTTTACCGGTTTACCCGCATCATCCCATTGCATCGCTATGAATTCTGGTTCAACGCCAGCATACATCACATACCCTTGGGCTGCGGCATCACGAATCTGACGCTTCATCGCCTGCCTTGGGCACAGATTGTATGGTTTTCCTTCCCACCAGAGATCCGCAAAAACCCAAGCAATTGTTTCATCCCAAGGACAAATTACAATGGTATCAATGTCCGGGAGCGGAATTTGATCTGCATCAGCGGGACCCAATTCGGGCACAAATGAAATCGAATGAACAGCAAACTGTGGGCCTTTACCCATACACAACAATTCGAAATCACTTAAGGGAACCGGCTTTGTCTTCGGAACTCCAAACATATCGATCCAACAGGACAAAATATACTTAACCCCAGCATCTTCCAGTTTTCTTTTTTCCTCAGCCAAACGAGCAGAGTCCGGTAATGCATCTGCAAAATTTTCGTGATAAACATCACTCATTGATTATTCCTCTTTTATTTCGTTGTCTATATTTTGTTTCGTGAATCGTCTAAATCAATTCGGTTTGGAGTACCCGTATTAATTTCATTTTCAGCAATCATAGTGACTAGCGGTGGAGGCTTCTAAGTACACTCACTCGAAATGACTCCATTACACACTTTGCCGCTTTAGCAGAAACTGGTTTTTGAACATCTCGATCGCCGTCATAATCTCGAATTGATCGATATCTGAATTTCGATAGCAATGCCTTTCGACAAAATTCTGAAACAATTCACTGCTTTCACAGACCACCTCAATAAGCAAATCAAAACGTCCGGAGACCCATACTACATAAACGACTTCTGTGTACGCAGACAGTCGTTCAGCAACAGCCTTCGGGCTGGATGAGTTTGACACTTTAACCCCAATCATCGCATCCGCCTTGTAATTAATTGCCATGGGATCTGCCAGTGCAACGATCTTCAGCATGCCTGCGTCCTTCATCCACTGAACGCGATTTCTGATCGTACCTTCAGACACTGCTAAGGACTTAGCAATGTCTTTAAATGCTAGGCGACCATCCTCCTGCAATAGCTTGATGATCTGTCGATTAAGTTCGTCGGAGGGAGAAGATTTACTTGGTACTTTAGAAAGCCCTGAGTCTTTAGGGAGCGAGAGTCGAGCCCCACTTTTCATATGCGAACCGCTCCTTCGCGAAGGCTGCGTCACAGGCTCAATAGATTGAGTCTCAGAACTCATAGAAGTCGTATTCTCATCGCGTTAATCTTATTGCCTTTGGCTTAATCTCGCCATTGGATATAGCTCATAAATGACATGACCCACCTATTGTGATGGTCGATTTTCTCGGTATCGGTATTGCTAAAACTCAATAATCCACTCAGTCCAACAAAGCGTAAACCGAGTACTGGTAAACAACATGTTGAAAGGCCATACTTTGTCGTTCTGAGTCAACCAAAAAGCAGATAGTTCGGAAACGAAGTGCTAAAACTAAGTTACGCCACTTCAAATAAAATGATATTTTATACGAAAAATTGACTTTTTATCAAATTTCTAAATAAAATTCTACATATTTCGTAATTTTTAACTCATCAAATTGATCACGCCGGGTGCATTCGCGTTATCCAGAAATTGGTGTAGCGATCGGCCTGAAAATGGCTCTATGGTTTTCATTGCCAACTCGCAATAATAAGTATCACTCAAAGTCAGCCTGAACATTCAAATGCCACAACCTGAAAAAAACGAACTTGATCTGTTAATTGGCCATAAAATTGATAACTGGTCCATACCTGATCGTCCAAGTCGACAAGTCCTAACAGGGAAATACTGCCAATTGGAGCCATTGAGTATGGAAAAACACAGCGAGTCGCTTTTCGAGGCAAACCAAGTCGACGCGGATGATCGAATATGGGTATATCTTCCATACGGCCCATTTCAGTCACTGGAGCAATACCAGGAATGGATATCGAACAATTGTTTTAATGGCGATCCTTTTTTCTATGCCATTGTTGATAACACCAGTCATAAAGCCATTGGCGTGGCGAGTTACCTCCGAATCGATCCACCAAACGGCTCCATTGAAGTAGGACACATTAACTACTCTCCTGCACTACAAAACACCATTGCTGCCACAGAGGCAATGTACTTAATGATGGAAAATGTATTTCATCTGGGCTATCGTCGTTATGAATGGAAGTGTAATTCATTGAACGAAAAATCCTGTCGAGCCGCTAAGCGTCTCGGATTCAGCTTTGAAGGAGTTTTTCGCCAAGCCAGTGTCTCCAAGGGCCGAAACCGAGACACAAGCTGGTTTGCCATGATTGACTTGGAATGGCCGGCGCTCAGACAGGCTTTCACTCACTGGCTGAGTCAGAAAAACTTCGACGAAAATGGACAGCAACAGCAGGCTCTGTCCAAAATGACGAAAGAAGCTCTTGACTCATTTCATGGAAACAGCGAGTAAGCGATCAGTTGCTATAATCCGATCTGCTTTTAGGTTTCTGGGAATCAATCGAGAGGCGCTCAGGCCAAATAGCAGCAATCAACTTAACGGTTTTTAATCAGGCAAGAAAAATGATCAGTATCCGACCCACCAAACCCAGCGACTTCGATGAATGGTCAAAGTTATATTATGGTTATGCCGAATTCTATAAAGTACCGATGAATGCAGAAATTCAATCTTCGCTTTGGGGCTGGTTGATGGACGAGAATCACGAAGTACAAGGACTACTTGCGCTATTGGATAGAGTACCTTGTGGATTCGCCCATGTTCGCCGCATGCCAAGCCCACTTAGAGGCACTGACATAGGCTTTCTGGATGATCTATTTGTGTCACCCTCAGCGAGAGGAAATAAAGTTGGGGAGGCCTTGTTTGGTGAATTAAAATCGCTCGCCGCTCAGAAAGGTTGGACTAAAATACGTTGGATCACAGCGGATGACAACTACCGCGCCCGGGGATTGTATGATCAGCTTTCCAAAAAACCCCAGTGGAATACTTATGAAATGGAGACCTGATTCTAGGTTCGGTTGTTTCAAGCTTTTCGATTTTCAACTTTGCGAAGGCTCGTTAATTCCCAATCGATAAGAACAATCATAAATGCCATTGACGGCTTTGGTTGACCATAGACGTTAATGTTTAATTCTTATCGTTCTTACTCCTATCGCCAAGGGTAGCTGCTTTGAATTTACTTTTTTGTAATACTTTTTCTTTCAATCGCAGTCAGGATTCCTCTTAACATATTGAGTTCCTGTTCATAGGGCTCTGCACGATTGAACAATCTGGTCAGTTTCCTATGGAGTTTTGTTGATCGACCATCACTGAACTCAATACGTTCCAACACAGAAAAAAGATGCTCATAAAATTGGCGCATCGCCTCCGAGTTGGCTCTTTGTTCGTCTGACTGTTCAGGCTGAACACCATCGGATCCTAATGCATGTCTACGTAATTCATAGAGCAAGACCATTACGGCTGATCCGAGGTTTAGCGAAGAAAAACTCTCTTCAACGGGAATGCGCACAAGTGATTGACATCGTTCCAGTTCATCATTCGTCATTCCGCGACTTTCACGCCCGAAGCAAATGGCAACTGGTGATGCCTGGGAAGCAGAAAAAGCCTGTCCCATAGCTTCGCGAGGTTCCAACACAGGCCACTGAATAGAACGATCTCTTGCAGTAGTGCCAATAACCAAACGACAGTCCGATAACGCATCATCCAACGACACACACACCTTCGCATTTGATAGAATATCGTCAGCACCCGCTGCTCTTGCATTTGCAATTGGACTTGGAAAACTCAGTGGATTAACCAGAACAAGATTCGATGCCCCCATATTAGCCATCGCTCTCGCAGTGGCGCCGATATTTCCTGGGTGGGTAGGTTCAATGAGCACTACTCGGATATAATTCAACTCTTTCATATCAAGATTCTGCCGTAAGATTTCAACTAATGGAACCGCTGGCGATTACTTTTGGAGCAATAAATTTAAATGAGTCCTATTATTACTGTCGGTATCAAGGCAGCTCGCCGCGCAGGGAGTATTATTCTGCGATACCTAGACCGACTGGACCAATTGTCTGTAGAAAAAAAGGGGAGAAACGACTTTGTTAGCGAAGTTGACAGGATGGCAGAAGAAGACATCATCGATACCATTCATTATCTTTATCCTAACCACCAAATTTTGGCAGAAGAAAGCGGGACTCAGTTTTCCCCTGATTTAGACAAGCCAGATCATGAGAGAAACAGTCTGGATGAACAAGATGTTGAATGGATCATTGACCCCCTCGATGGAACCACTAACTACTTGCACGGACACCCACACTTTTGTGTCTCCATTGCGGCGAGAATTAAAGGACGGATCGAACACGCCATCATCTTTGATCCGTTAAGGGATGAAATTTACACCGCTTCTCGAGGTCAAGGTGCCCAACTCAATAGCCGAAGAATCAGGGTCAGTGGACAGGCAAAGCTTGAAAATTCATTAGTTAGCACCGGCTATCCAACTCGAAATATGACGCACTATGATCCTTGGATGAGTAGCCTAAGATCAGTGTTACCTCGTGTCAGTAATATTCGCTATTCTGGATCCGCTGCGCTGGATTTAGCTTATGTCGCAAGTGGAAGAACCGATGGATATTGGGAGCCTGGACTGGCCATTTGGGATATCGCTGCAGGTTCTTTACTAGTGAGAGAAGCAGGTGGCTTAGTTTCTGACTTCAAAGGCGGCCAGGACTATCTTCAATCCGGTCACATTGTTGCCGGCAACCAGAGGCTGTTCAATCAACTCCTATCCACAGTAAAAAGCCGCACTGGAACATTGGGCTAGACCAATCAGTCTCCCAATCCAACTATTTTTCCAATATAAATTAGAACCCATGGTCAGTTTATGATTAAGACCTCTTCCGCCAAAACCTCGGAAGCCCACTCTGTTACGGGAAATCATACGCCGATGATGCGCCAGTATCTAAGTATAAAGGCAGATTACCCGGACACACTTTTACTTTACCGGATGGGGGATTTTTACGAGTTATTTTTTGGTGATGCGGAAAAAGCATCAAAGCTTCTGGACATAACTCTAACCGCTAGAGGGAAATCAGCGGGCAATGCCATCCCCATGGCGGGTGTGCCTTATCACAGCATTGATCAATATCTCGTCAAACTGGTAAAGCAAAACATCTCAGTAGCGATTTGTGAACAAATCGGAGACCCTGCGACCTCTAAAGGCCCAGTCGAAAGGAAGGTAGTTCGTGTTATTACGCCAGGCACATTGACTGAAGAGAGCCTGCTCTCAGATCGTCAAGAAAACTTAAGTGCAGCGTTGTTCCAACATAAGGGCAAGATAGGTATTGCAACTCTTGAAATATCAAGTGGTCGCTTTCACGGTTTCGAGATCTCGGAGGCAGATCAATTACACAGTGAATTAGAGCGTCTTAATGCGGCAGAGGTCATCGTCCCTCAGGACCAGTCCGGACTTTGGAACGTGTCCGAAGAAACCACGATCCCAGCTTGGTATTTCGAATCAACTAGGGTCAATCAGATTCTATGCGAGACCTTTGCAACCCAAAACTTGGAGGCGTTTGAAAGCAGTGCTTTCCCGATAGCAACCCGAGCTGCGGGTGCACTCATTCAATATATTCGAGACCTCCACGGAAGTAACGCACCTCATATTCTTGGAATTGAATACCAACAGAGCGATGCCACCATCGTTATTGATAGTATCAGTCGACGAAATTTGGAAATTGAAGCCAGCCAAAATACAACGAAAGAACACACACTCGTTCACTTATTCGATCAATGCGCTACCCCAATGGGCGCACGTATGCTCGCTCGTTGGTTCAATAGTCCAATACGTGACCGGGTAACACTCAGCGACCGCCACGATACCATCGATTGGTTGACGACAGACCAACGTTATCAGGATATGCAACATTGGTTAAGACAAATTGGCGACATGGAGAGAATCCTTGCCAGGGTAGCGCTAAAAACCGCTCGCCCTCGGGATCTAGTAAGACTCAAAGGTGCCTTGCATGCAGTACCAGCAGTGTTTAATTTTTTGCAAGAAACCGACACCAAAACCACCCCGACAAGGGTGAAAAAATTGTTAACGTCACTTCAGCCTGACCCTAAATATGGCGACTTACTGGAAAGCGCAATAAAAGACGAACCACCCAGCGTGATTCGGGATGGAGGAGTATTAAAAGACGACTATGATGACACCTTAAAGGAATTCCGCCATCTGGAAAAAAATTCCAGCGGATACCTCCTTGACCTTGAAGAGCGTGAAAAAGTGAACACTGGGGTGGCAACTCTCAGGGTGAAATACAATCGGGTTCATGGTTATTATATTGAAATCCCTCGATCACAATCTGATACAGTCCCTGAAGGATACATAAGACGACAAACCGTCAAAAATGCCGAACGATTTATTACGGAAGAGCTGAAGCTATTTGAAGACAAAGTTCTAAGCGCTAAAGGAAAGGCATTAGCGAGAGAAAAATGGCTATACAATGAGTTACTCGAATTCCTAATACCCGCGGTTGGGCAATTACTGCAATGTGCTCACAGCTTATCTGAACTGGATGTCCTTAACAATCTTTCAGAAAGAGCTCAAACACTTAAGTTAAATAGACCCAACTTGGTGGACAGCAACGTTTTGCAATTTAGCGAAGGACGCCATCCTATTGTTGAAAAAGTACTGCAAAGTAGCTTTATGCCAAACCCCATCGATCTTCACAAAGATCAGAAAATGTTGCTGATAACAGGTCCAAACATGGGTGGTAAAAGCACCTATATGCGCCAAGTTGCTGTAATTACCTTACTTGCCCATACCGGCTCTTTTGTGCCTGCCGATTCGGCCACTATTGGCCCTATTGATCGAATATACACTCGAATTGGTGCCGCCGACGATCTAGCAGGAGGCAGGTCCACATTCATGGTGGAAATGACAGAAATGGCCCATATTCTTCGAAATGCTACCCAGAACAGTTTAGTGCTAGTAGACGAAATAGGAAGAGGTACCAGCACATTCGATGGATTGGCATTGGCCTGGGCTTGTGCCACTGATCTGGCGGAACGCATACGAGCCTTTGTTCTATTCTCGACCCATTACTTCGAGATTACTGCGTTGGCAGAACAACTCGCGAATACCTGTAATGTCCACCTAGATGCCGTTGAACACGATAATCAAATCGTGTTTCTTTACAACGTAAAACCGGGCCCGGCCAGTCAAAGCTATGGACTGCAAGTTGCCAGTCTTGCGGGAATACCAGAAGACGTGATTCGGATATCCAGAGATAAACTTGCTGAGCTAGAGACTCAGTATGAGGTGGAGGCACAGAAAATAAATTCGACTCATAACGCTCCGAGTACATCCTATGATGCTCAGTCTCTTAGGCCCCCCTCCCCACAGTTAAGCCTATTCAAAGAAGATGCACCTGAAGAACAAGCTGCCATTGCGAGACTCAAAACGATTAGTGTCGACGAGGTATCTCCAAGGGAGGCGCTAGACTTGCTGTATGAACTTAATCACATCCTCAATCAACGAACAAAGTAAATCTTCGATCAAAGCGCTCTCGGTTTGCACCGAGAATCCAGACACTCATTGTAGGGGTGGACACGAGAGAGGCGAGTTGATCAAATTATTTTGCCTTAACTAAATAGCACGCTAATTGGTCAAATTAATAGAGAGAAATAATATGACATACGTAGTGATGGAATCCTGCATCCGCTGTAAGCACACTGATTGTGTTGAAGTTTGCCCGGTGGATTGTTTTCATGAAGGCCCAAACTTTTTAGTCATCGATCCTGAAGAATGCATCGACTGTAGCTTATGTGAACCGGAGTGTCCCGTGGATGCCATCGTTGCGGACACGGACTTACCTGAGAATCAGCAACACTTTTTGAAGTTAAACGAAGAATTGAGTCAATCTTGGCCGGTCATAACAGAAATCAAACCTCCTCTAGAAGATGCTGAAAAATGGGCTAGCGTCACTGATAAGTTACAGTTTCTGGAACGACAATCTAAGTAGTGGATGAAACACTAGCCTATTTTCCGACGCCCCGTTCGTTTCGAATTTAAATCGATACTAAAGACCAGAGTCTTTGATTCTCCGTGAGCAACACTCAATGAAAACAGAAGAAAATCCGACAATTCATCTCGCTGATTATCGCGCCCCAACGCACCGTATCACAGAGACACATATGGATATTTCGCTGGATTTCGATCAGACCACCGTTCGCACAGTCCACAAGGTCACCAGGATAGAGCGGGATGCGAAAGAAATTCGACTCAATTGTGATCTCATGGCAATCGAATCAGTGAAGCTAAATGACACACAGCTTTCAGCTTCAGAGTTTGATCACTCAAAAAACCATCTCATCATTCCGCATTATGGTGACGAATTTACTCTGGAGATTACTAATCATATCTCTCCATCGTCCAACACCGCATTGAGTGGGCTATACAAATCAGGTGACATGCTTTGTACCCAATGCGAGGCGGAAGGCTTTCGTCGTATAGCACCTTCAATCGACAGGCCCGACAACCTATCTCTTTATACCGTTACATTATCCGCAGACAAGCGTGTTTTCCCCGTGTTGCTTTGCAACGGCAATCTAGTGAACAGCGGAGACTGCCCCAGCGATCGATTTGACGGTAATGGACATTTCACGACCTGGAACGATCCGTTTAACAAACCCACCTATTTATTCGCCATCGTAGCGGGCAAACTCGACTCTCTCGAAGACAAATTCACCACTCAAAGCGGTAAACAGGTAACGCTTAAGTTTTTCGCCAGGGACCGTGATATAGAGAAATGTCACCACGCAATGGCGGCCCTTAAAAGTTCCATGGCCTGGGATGAGCAAGTTTATGGGCGAGAATACGATCTGGAAATTTTTCATGTGGTTGCCGTTGGGGACTTTAATATGGGAGCCATGGAAAATAAAAGCCTGAATATTTTTAACACTAAGTACGTATTGGCTGACTCGGCAATGGCAACGGACATAGACTTCCACAACGTGGAAAGTGTGATTGCCCATGAATATTTTCACAATTGGTCCGGAAACCGTGTCACTTGTAGAGACTGGTTTCAACTGAGCCTCAAAGAAGGCTTTACGGTTTTTCGTGATCAGGAATTCAGCGCTGACATGGGGTCTTTCGGTGTCAACAGAATCAATGACGTGAATGTCCTGAGAACTCATCAGTTCAAAGAGGATGCTGGTCCAATGGCTCATCCTGTTCGTCCCGCTTCTTACCAAGAAATTAATAACTTTTATACAGCAACGGTATACAACAAAGGAGCCGAAGTCGTCAGGATGGTGCGAACTTTAATTGGCCATGAGCAGTTTCGACAAGGGTGTGACCTATATTTTGACAGGCATGATGGAGAAGCTGTTACCACCGATGATTTCATCGCCGCGATGGAACACATAACAGGGCAGAATATGAACCAGTTCAAGAATTGGTATAGTCAGGCAGGAACACCTAACGTCGAAGTGGCCACCGACTTTGATTCACAGAAAAAGCAGTTCACTATCAGCCTGAAGCAACATTGTCCAGAGACTCCGGGGCAAGCAAAAAAAGCCCCCTTTGTCATTCCCATTCGAATGGCGCTGTTTGATTCTTCAGGAATGAAAATGGCACTAAAAATGAATGCTTCTTCCGAAAGTAGTACAGAAAAAACGCTAGTTCTTTGTGAAAGCGAGCAGTCTTTTGTTTTCAATGACATTGAGCACCGCCCCGAACCATCCCTGCTTCGACATTTCAGCGCACCCGTTGAATTGAACCATGAGCAAAGCATGGAACAGTTGGTTTTTCTCTTGAATCATGACGATGACCCTTTTAATCAGTGGGAATCCGGGCAGAAACTCTATCTCAACCAGATACTTCAAAATATTCGCGCCCACCAAACTGGGCAACCTTTTACTGTCGACCAACAATTGATAACCGCATTCAATGTCTTGGTGATGGATGAACAAATGGATCAAAAGTCATTGGCAAAGATTTTGACCCTTCCATCCGAATCTTACGTTAGCGAACAATTATCGCAAATCGATCCGCTTGCGGTGTCATTAGCAGTTGAACACCTACGAAAATCATTAGCCGAGGCAGCACAGCCTTCACTGTTACAACGATACAAGCAATGCCAAGGAGTAAATCAAGGAGAATATGTCAATGAGCAGGTCGCCGCACGCGCGCTTCGAGATATTGCATTGGACTATCTCCTTTCTCTGAAAGAACCTAAGTTCGAAGAGCTGGCATCGATGCAGCTAAAGAACACGAAATGCATGACGGACTCAGCGTCGGCCATCAATGCGTTGGCATCACAGGATAACGCCGGCGCCCAACTGGCGCTTGAAGATTTTTATCTCCAATGGAAAGATGAGCCACTGGTTGTTGATAAGTGGCTTCGAGCTCAAGCGATGGGTAAACGGCACAATGTACTAGACATCGTTCAAAGTCTCACGTCCCATCCCGGCTTCGACCACACAAACCCCAACAAGGTCTACTCACTGATTATGGGCTTCACCCACGCAAATCCACGTTATTTTCATAATGAAGACGGAAGTGGCTATGATTTTTTTGTGGATTGGGTAGAAAAAATCGACGCAGTGAACCCACAAGTCGCGGCTAGACTCAGTTCAGCAGTAAACAACTGGAAGCAATACAAACCAGCGCTTGGAGAAAAGATGCACCAAGCACTAATTCGTATTAGTCATCTACAAAATCTCTCAAAAGACGTTTCCGAAATTATTGGCAAATGCTTATAAGCACTACCATACCTTAATCGATAGACACAAGTAGTGAACTTGGCAGTATCAGTCGCATTAGTGGCGCGACTGATATAAGGAAGCCTGATACTAAAATCATGATAGCCATAATCTGTAGAAGTTCAGACTTGAGCTGACACCGTATTAAATCAATCCGAGCGAAGCGAGGGTTGATTTAATACGGTGTCAGATTTGGTCTAAACTTCTACACATAATCAACAACTAGTCCACTGGAGCTAATCGAGTGTCTAGCAGAGCGGTGATACTCATTAATGCGCCTTTGTTTTCCTCCATTAGCTCTTTTCCTTTGAAACCGTAACGATCTCTTTGCGACGGATCCTTCAATAATCTAACTACTACGCTAGCTAACTCATCACTGTCGTTTACTTCTATACCCGCACCCTTGTCAGACACTAATGTTGATATCTCAGTAAAGTTAAACATATTTGGGCCGAAAACTACAGGCACACCCAAGGCATTCGCTTCAAGCAGGTTATGCCCACCCACTGGAACTAGACTACCCCCAATGAAAGCTACGTCACAGGCAGCTAGCATTAGTGTCAACTCCCCCATCGTATCAACCAAATAAATTTCCGTGTCAAACGGTAGTTCCTGTTGGTGCTGGGTTCGGCGAACAACCTTAAAGCCCGCTCTAACACAGAGCCGCCCGACGGATGAAAAACGCTCTGGATGCCTCGGTACCAACACCAACAATAAATCTGGGATTTCTTTTTTTGCCAGACGAAACCCATCAATTACCTGCTCTTCCTCACCCTCATGAGTGCTCCCAGCAACCCATACCGATCGGTCTTTCCCAAGGTTTCGCCTCATAACATGAGCAGCCTCTTTAACACTTGGGGGCACAGTAATGTCAAATTTCAGATTACCTGTGATTTTTACTGTTTCAGGAATCGCACCTAATTCAATCAATCTGTTCGCATCTGCACTTGTCTGCGCTGCAAAGTTCTCGATTTTACGTAACGTTGGTCCAACAAGGCCTTTAATCCGTCGGTACTTTTCAAAAGACCGACGAGATAAGCGAACATTGGTATAAATCATCGGAATATTTTTTCGATGGCACAGATCAATCAAATTCGGCCATATCTCGGTTTCCATAACCACGGCTAAAGATGGCTTTATCAAGGTAATAAACCGCGCCACTGCCCCAGAATAATCATAAGGCAAGTAACAATGGTGTATTTTTCCTGAAAACAAATGCATCACTCGCGCAGAGCCCGTCGGTGTCATCGTGGTCACGGTAACATCCAAATCAGAATAGTTTTTCAACACATAGTTAATCAAAGGAGCTGCGGCATTTACTTCGCCCACCGAGACAGCGTGTATCCAAACGCCACCCGGCATCGGATGATTCTCGAAAAAACCGAATCGCTGCCACAAGCGCGGACGAAACGCTGGGCTACGAATAGCCTTGATGATCAATGTGACGAAAACTACCGGCGAAGCAAGATAGAGGAAAAAACGATACAGAGTTAACATTACAGCCCCACTGCTAAGCTATTCAGAAACCGCCAGCCAATCCCGAGGCTGCAAGAAATAGTCATAAAGTCGGTATTCCGGGCTACCTGACTCCGGGGACCAGTTATATGTCCAGTGTACTTCAGGTGGCATGGACATCAGAATCGACTCAGTCCTCCCTCCTGACTGCAGACCAAAGATCGTTCCTCTATCATAAACGAGATTAAACTCCACATATCGACCCCGACGATAACATTGAAAATTTCTTTCTCTCTCACTGAACATCATATTTTTCCGGCGCTCAACAATAGGTTGGTAAGCTGGCATCAAACTATCTCCAACCGTCTGCATAAACGCGAACGAGTGCTCGAAGCCTTGGGCATTAACGTCGTCAAAAAACAGTCCTCCAATTCCTCTCGGCTCATTCCGATGCTTTAAGAAAAAGTACTTATCACACCATTGTTTGTATTCGTTATACAGTTGCGGTCCAAATGGATCACACGCAATCTTCGCCGTCTGGTGCCAATGTTTGCAGTCCTCAACAAAACCGTAATAGGGTGTTAAATCATACCCACCACCAAACCACCAAATGGGATTATCACTTTTTGGATCAGCAACGAAAAATCGCACATTCATATGACATGTGGGTGCATAAGGATTAGCAGGATGGAGCACTAATGAAACCCCCGTTGCTTCAAACGGTTTACCCCCAATCTCTCCTCGACCTGCACTTGCTGACGCTGGTAGCCGCTCATCTTTCACATGAGAAAAATTGACACCACCCTTTTCGAACACTCCAGCGCTTTTTAGAACACGGCTAATTCCACCACCACCATTGTCATGAGTCCAAGTATCTTCGATAAAATCATTGTCCCGATCGATATCCAGCAACCCAGAGCAAATACCGTTCTGTAAAGATTTCAGATAAGTAATTACACGATTCAAATCAGATTTATCATGGGTCTCCATCGTTATCCCCTGATCACTATTCCGCTAATGCCATCGCGAATAGTAGAAGGTGCACTAGCCTTTCCTACTCGCCCCTTAACCACATAGTCAACCTCATTTCTAAACTCCTGCTCCACTTTTATGGCGCTCGTTAACATTGCTCTGCCCGACCGATTAGCGCTTGTGGACACCAATGCCGTACGAGCAAGGCGACATAGCGTCCGTGTTTCAGAATGGGCAGTTACTCTCAAAGCAATGGAGGTATGTTGACCCCGAAGCCAGCTCGATACATCGCCTCTGGCTGGAATTAGCCAGGTAAATGGGCCCGGCCACGATTGCAAAATTTCTTCACGAAGGTTCTCTGGTAGATACCGAATGTAATGATTCAATCGATAAATTCGATCTGAAACCAGAATCAGTCCTTTCGCTCTTCTGCGTTTTTTCATTGCCAAAATCCGCTTTATTCCAGTGATGTTTTCAGGGTCACAACCCAAACCATAACAATGTTCCGTCGGATAGGCGACTACGCCGCCTTGCTTAACTACATCAGCAGCAATCTTTAGAGAATGATAATTCAAGTGAATAACTATGTGAGCGTGTCTAAGGAGAGATTGAAAGTTCTAAGGTATTCGTTTTTTCCATAAACGTTCATATAAGAACAGACCAAATAACACACCAACAATATCCGCTCCCCAATCCGGGATAGAAAAAGAACGCATGGGCACAAAGTATTGGACACATTCAATCACAATACCAAATAAAACCAAGAACACCACCACTTTATACTCTGGATACGTTGAACGCCACACAACCAGTCCCCAAACGGCCATCACAAAAAACACCAAAAAGTGTCCTAATTTGTCGTTTACAACCTGAGTCACATCCGCCGGACCTGGTGTCACAGCTTGCCAAAAAATAATGCCCAAGAGCAACAACCAGCTAATTCGCATCATCTCCATCAGGCCAAAATACTTCCTCATGGTTGCGCTAAACCCTCGTTTCATCTGTGGGCGAATTTTATGTTTGATGGGTTTACTATCTGGCTGCTGCCTTGAATCCAATATCATGACGATACCAGCGGCCTTTCCAAACAACCGATTTCGCTAATCCGTATGCGTTAATCTGAGCCTCTTCAATGCTCTTACCCAACGCCGTTGCACAAGCGACACGACCACCCGCAGTAATTGTGCGTCCACCCTTCTGCTTGGTTCCCGCATGGAACAATTTGGTATTTTTATTGATCGGCTTAAGATCAAGTTGTTCCTCTATGCCTGAGATAACAAGCCCTTTTTCAGAGTCGGCAGGATACCCTTCGCTAGCGAGCACCACTCCCAATGCAAACCTGTCATCCCACTGCGTTACCTCTTCGTCCAGTCGTCCATCGATTGCGGCGAGACAATGTGCCACAAGATCCGATTTCAGTCTCATCATAATGGGTTGTGTTTCTGGATCGCCGAAACGGCAATTAAATTCCAGAACCTTCGGCTCTCTATTCACACCGAGCATCAATCCAGCATACAGAAAACCGGTGTAATGAATCCCTTTCTTAGTGAGTCCCTTGACCGTAGGAATCATCACCTGGTCCATGATAATTTGATGCATCTCATCATCCACAATGGGAGCAGGAGAATAAGCGCCCATCCCGCCCGTGTTTGGGCCAACATCTCCATCATAGGCCGCTTTGTGATCCTGCGAAGTCGCCATAGGCAGGATATTTTCACCGTCTACAATACAAATAAAGCTGACTTCCTCTCCCACCAAAAATTCTTCAATCACCACTCTACTACCTGCCTCCCCAAACCGATTTTCTGACAACATGTCCTCTATCGCTTCTTCTGCCTCCCTCATTATCTCGGCAATCACCACCCCCTTTCCTGCAGCCAATCCATCTGCTTTTATCACCACGGGAAACTCGACACCATTTAAATATTTTAGCGCCTCATGAATGTCGACGAAGCTCCGATATTTCGCAGTAGGAATCTGATTTTGTGCTAAAAAGTCCTTGGCAAAGGTTTTAGATCCTTCAAGTTGTGCAGCTGCTGAAGTTGGACCGAAGCATTTTTGACCTTCGGCAATGAATTGATCAACAATACCTGCCACTAGCGGTACTTCTGGTCCAACAATAGTGAGACCAATCGTTTCTCTTTTAGCGAAGTCCAGTAGTGAGTCGATATCATCAGCTTCAATCGGAATATTTTTGACTCCGTTCTCAGTTAGCGTGCCGGCGTTACCCGGCGCAACAAATACGTTTTCTACTTCTGCACAGGATTTCACCTTCCAAGCTAGCGCATGCTCTCGACCACCGGAGCCAATAATTAGTATATTCATTTTTGTAAATTATGCTGAGTATTCTCTACCAAAGTGCGCGAGAATCGATTTAGAGAAAATCACGTTGCGCGGCCTGAGACGATATTGATACGCTGCAGCACATCATCGCTGGTTGAGAAAACTAGATCAGGGCCCGCTGAGATAATCACGTAATGATCACCACGGTATTCAAATTTAATTTCTGTTCCCCAAGGATCTGCAATTCCTTTTTCTCTAATCTTTTCAATAAAAAGATTAACTGATCGAACGCCCTGATTGTCCAAAACGCCCAAGGCTTCTTCATCGTTCGAGTCAACCCCAACCATCAGCATCTTGATTGACCTCGCTAAGACCCTTAACGAGACAACTGTCTTCGCCAAATCACTGTGCTCTTCCACAGCTTCGTCTAGTACGCTGCCATCCCCTCTAGTCAGGGATCCTGAGCCTGGCAATATGTCACTGATTTCTTCGCCATATTTGTCCAAGAGCTCCGAAGACATATATTGAATAGAAGAGAACACAAAGACAAAAGCAAATGCAACACCCATCCACATAGCCGCTTTGCTAACGCCACCTTTCTGACTGTTGCGCCGATCAGCTAATTCATCTGGCAGATTACGTACATGGAGGGTGACTTCTTTAAAATACAAAAAATTCGCGCTAGTCGCCCAAAGAAATGACCAAAACAGGAACAGAATATTTGAATTGAAAACCATTCCCAGTATCAACCCACCAACTAGGTTCATTGCCGCCCAGCGCCAGAGTTTTCGATACAAAGCCCAGAAGAAAAAACCAAAAAAAGCAGGCCAATGCCAAGTTGGAACGAACGACACTTGATTAGGGCCACCAAATCTTGCGAACTGCCGAAGATAGTAAGATGTAGAAGTTCAGACTTGAGCTGACAGTTACCCGTTTATCAGTAGCTGTCTGTCAGATAGAGTTTAGTTTACAAACTTTTCTTTCCAGATCGCTTTACCGTCGATGAGTGTTTCCATCGGCGTTCT
>WLWV01000253.1 GCA_012103395.1 Gammaproteobacteria bacterium | reverse complement strand
TTGTCAGTGCCATTCTCGTTGAGATTGACGATGAATGGAGCAATGCCGACAAGCGATATATCGTGTGGAACGACAATAATGACTCAAACTAAACCGAAGTTACAGACGTAGGGTTGCACAATCAAAAGCGGCATTAGGAACGAATATTGCGAACAACAAAACACAGATCCTAAAAGACGAATTTAGCTACGAAGAGTTAATCGCAAAATATCTTGCCGAAGTAAAACGTCGAGCTGAAGATTTTACAGGTCGTTGTCAATTCAGGACACCCATAAAAAACAGAAGGAACAATGAGACCGAAACTCGTCTTGCTTTCGCGGGAAGCGCCGAATAAATTTAACTCACTCGTACTCTTTGGGAGAAGAAAATGAAAACACTTGCTGTACTGGTTTTTCCGGGGTTTCAGACCCTGGACCTCTTTGGTCCTCTCGAAATGTTGGGAGACCTTAGTGATAAAATCGACATCACCATTGTCGCGGAAACTTTGGACCCAGTACCAAGTGTTCATGGCCAAAGCTTGTTAGTGGATAAAACAATACTGGATGGTAGTGAGTATGACTTATGCCTTATTCCTGGGGGTGATAGCGCCCTTGAGGTCGCTAAAAACAGTGCCGTAACGAATTGGATCGTTGAGACCGCCAGTCATGCAGAACTTGTCATGACGGTTTGTACGGGCAGTGTATTACTGGCGACCACCGGAATGCTTGATGGTCGCAAAGCCACAACCAACAAATTGGATTTCAGAGAAACAGTACCACTCGGACCGAATGTGCAATGGGTTAATCAAGCTCGCTGGGTTGAAGACGGGAAATTTTTTACTTCCTCTGGCGTATCTGCTGGAATCGACATGACTCTGGCGGTCATTGCTCATTTATTTGGCACTGATATTGCTACCAAACTCGCCCAGAGCGTCGAATATGAATGGCACAGCGACCCTAACTGGGATCCTTTTTCTGAGCTTGCTGGATTAGTTTAAATAGCCAGTAATCAAGCATTCTTTAAAAAGAAGTACATGGTGGCTTAAGCAAAGTGGGACCCATGAAAAACGCTCCCGGGAAGTCTTCATTGCGATCAATACTTAAGGAATCTTTGCATAGCCTGGGTGAATCTCAAATCAATCAGCCATGCCTCGTTCACAGATTCCTTAAGACGGAAGAAACACCGTTGAGAAACGCCGAAGTGCTCGATAGGGCGGTCGGTTTAAACAACGTTCTCGCGATGGTGATGGCGCCACCCCCAAGTCACTCAGTCCCATTATTCCAGAACGTCGCCAAACCACATAATGTGCTAATCTACAGTGGAAACGACGCACCCAAAATATAATGGCTCTGTTTGCACACTCGATATTGGAAGTATTGTTCTCCACTAACAACCCTTTGGACATGTATCGCGGATGACGATTCACTTTCAATAGACGTGCCAATTTAGGGGCCCTATACAACACAGACTAAATTCACATGATGAAGACATTCCAAGTCAATAGAGATTCTGTTTCTTTCAGTGTCATGGATGATGAGGTGGTGATCATCCACACTGAAACATCGGATTACTTTGGTGTGAATCAGCCAGGCTCTTACCTTTGGAATCTCATGTTGGATCGACACTGTTCCATGGATGAATTGTCACAGAGCATTAGTTCTGGTTATGGGGTAGACGAGGGTGAGGCCCGTAAAGACGTAGCCGCCTTTTTAGATTCATTAGTAGACTCCAACTTGGTTCTCACGAATTCTGATAACACTTCTTCGTCTGATTCTGTTGAGCTACCCACCACTTCGGTTCCTCCAGCTCCCTATGAGCCCCCTGATCTGGTTAGATTTGGTGATCTTGAGACACTTATCCTTAGTGGCGAATGAACGCTGCCGATGCACTGGCGGCAGCCAGAGAATTACAGCTACTCCATGCGCCAACGACCAGTGTAATGTTCCACGGTTTCAGTATGGAGCCGTTGCTCAAAGAAGGAGATCAAATTGTATTGGAAAAAATAGATTTCAAAAATATTCGGATCGGCGACATTATTACTTACCTCTATCGAGATAAGTATCCAACCCGTCGAGTCGTTTCAAAAAAACGAAACGAGCTGGGCCTATGGTGTGACAACTGGCCTGAACGACAATTCTCGACCCAAGCCGATAAAGTACTGGCCAAAGTTGTTTCTCGAGAACGGGACGGAGCGATTCTTTCGCATTCAGATCCGGGTTGGAAACGTCTAACAAATCAAGCGCTGCGTCACTATCGGCTTGCCAGAATAAAGAACCGCTTTCGGCGCCTTTATCAGAGGATTATCGGAGGTGAGTAGCGCGCTCCCCCGTCGCCGTCGCCTAAGTATCGGAAGCCTGCGATGCGACGTTATCGCCACCTCTTTACGTTATTCACATATGTTATCTGAGGTTTATGGTGCGCCTGGATTTGATCCAAAACCTGGCTGGGACGCTGAATTGGTATTCACCATTAAAGAATCCAATAAGTCGGCGACGACCCTCTCAGACACCTTAACCACCGTTCGCACAAAAGACGGTTATCAGATTGAAACCGACCCCATTTACGGTGCGCTTGTTTACGAAGACACAGAAAACAAAACCCCAAAGGCATACGTCAATCTAACAGTTCGCCAACCAGAGATGAATTCCTCTCAGCTCGCTTATCACTTGTGGCTCATTACCAATCGAATTCTTTTGATTCTGGACTCGTTACTATTGCACTCAGCCGCCGTCGATTTTAATGGAAAAGTGAATCTGTTTTGCGGCCATAAAGGAGCAGGAAAATCAACGCTCTCGGTATTCCTCGCCCAGTCTGGGGCCACTATCCTTGCAGAAGACCATGTTATCCTTCGTCGCAAACAAGGGAGCTACTTGGTCAGTGGATGCACATCAAGAATGAGAGTTACCTCTAACACTGAACAGTTTCTGCTTCCAGGTCAGCTAAATAATCAGGCAATACAAATTGGAAGCTTGCTCAAAAAGGAGTTCCCGGCAGAACAATTTTTCTCAGCAACGCCTTATATAGGAAAAAAACCCCATCGTCTTTTTCTTAACCATGTTGGCAAGACCTCACGTATTCAACCATTAAGCACTAAGGAAGCACTGCTTAAGATGCTAGACAGAAATGGAAATATGTATCGATTCTCCGACCATTCAGACTATACCGCTTTTCTCAAATTTCTCACCAACTTCGTTAGTCAGATTGAGACCTATTCCCTAGAATTGAGTCCAGATCTGACCCAACTACCCCGGGTACTAGAGATGCTAAGTCAACTAGATCGTGAGAGAAATCTGGGGGTGTCCAGTTGAATTTGATCTATTTGGTGGCGGTTGGTACAGCAGACCCTCGATTCTATGATTCTGTTCGCTGGTGTGTACACTCTCTAAGGCGCTGGGGGAACTTCACGGACGACATTCTGGTGATTACGGATAACGCCGCACCTGATCTATTGGCAGATATAACACCACATGCCAAGGTGCTGGAAGTTGACATGGACGCACTGTTCGAATCCGGACACCAACGCTCTAACTACGATAAATTTCAGGTTACTCGCCTACTCATTCATGAATTTGTCGATTTAAGTTTTTACCAAACCGTGATGTACATGGACGCAGACATTCTCGCCATCCGGGACATAAATTCACTATTTCTGGGCGTGGATGAGTTTCGATACTCAAGGGAATTCCAACCGATGTCGGCCCCCATGTTTTCGGACTTGCTGACCCATGAAGAATTATCTGAGGCGAAGTGGTGTCGGGCCATTAATTCAGGGGTTTATGCGGCACCTGGTTCCTATCTGCCTGAGTGTCTTGATAACTGGAAACGCCTACTGGAGGAGAATCCTGGCGGTCATTGTTACGACCAACCCGCCTTGAATGCAGCAGTGTTAAGAAAGATGTTTAGGGCCAAACCGTTCAGCACCTTCAGTGTGGGTTATCCGGCATTAGCCTACTTCAACGAACATTTTCGGCCACAAACCCAACTACTTCACTACTGTGGCAATCGTCGGAAAAAATTCGCTCGAATGTATCGCCACTATCAAGCCCTGCTCGAAGATAAACCCTTACAGACTCATTTTGAACTCAACGAAGATATGGACCCAGCGCAGCAAGACATAGGCGCACAAAGACCCTAGGTTTTACCCACCCAGACAGGCGCCAAGCGGCCTCGCTGGTTAATCGCTATCGACGATTGCGAGGGGATTGAGTCTCATGCCTTGGTAAATCAGCGTTATGCCCAGGACCTTAAAGCACGAGGACATCAAATCATCTCTCTTGAGGAAGCCAAAACCCACCGACCCGACGTGGTTATTCACCACAATTACACCACGGACTTTTTGTCAAATACCTTTGTCGAAGGAGTTCCACACATTGCGATCCGTACTTCTGACTTTGGCCCTCACCCATCTCAGTGGGTAGAGCAGATTAACACCGATTGTGCAACCCTACGTCTGTAACTTTGATTTAGGTTGAGTCATTATCGTCGTTCCACACGATATATCGCTTGTCGGCATTGCTCCATTCATCGTCAATCTCGACGAGGATGGCACTGACAAG
>WLWV01000045.1 GCA_012103395.1 Gammaproteobacteria bacterium | reverse complement strand
TTACCTCGTTGTGTTTTGATATTGTTTGGTAACTACATCAAAACGGGTAACTCTCATTAAATCAACCCTCGCTTCGCTCGGATTGATTTAATACGGTGTCAGATTTGGTCTAAACTTCTACAAATTAATACCATCGCCAACGAAGCAGACGAAGTGACCTTCGTCTCGGAGCTTTTGCACAATATTCGCCTTGTTTTCGGGTAACGTTTCAGCGAAGTAGTGATCCACCCCAAGTTTCTCTGCTATGTTACGAGTAGGGGCTTCTTGGTCCCCAGAGATGATATAGACGCTCAAACCCCGCTTCTTGAGCGCTGAGATCATCTCTTTCGCTTCGGGTCGGATGGTCGGTTGAATTTCCAGTATCCCAATTAGCTGATCATCTAAGCTTGCGTACACTAAAGAATAACTTTGTTTCTGTGCCCGAAGTATGATGGCATTCGCTTCTTCGGAAATCGTAATACCTTCCATTTGCATAAAACGGGCGCTGCCTACTCGAATCAGATTTTCACCAATGGTTACCTTGATGCCATAGCCCACTTCGTAGTTCGCCATGTCGATTGTGGGTAAAATCAGTTGATCGTCAGCTGCTTTCGCTAGAATAGCGCGGGCAACAGGATGGGGTTGGTGATACTCTGCCGCCGCCGTGTATCTCAAGACCTCCCGCTCGGATAAGTCGCCTAAGGTATGAATTTCCCCTAAGGTAGGCTGTTCATCAGTTAGAGTTCCAGTCTTATCGAAAACGATGGTGTCTACTTCGTGTAAAGATTCAAATACGCGTCCGTCTTTAACCAAAATACTTTTTCGGGAAAGTATTTCGAGATAGGTCATCACCGAAATCGGGCCTGCCCCTGATAGCGAACCCCCTAAATCAGCCCTGACAATGGCCATCCCTGCATTAGCCCCAAGGAAGGGTAAGCTCGCTGCGGCAATACCCAGCTTATAAGGTAGATATCGATCTGCGGTTTCTCGCCCACGCAACATCAGTGTGTCTTTATACTGTTTAGTTTGGTTTAGCACTTCTCCTATCTTTGCAGCAGTGGTTTCTTCCCCAGTGGTATGTACCAATACGGTTAATTTACCGGCGAGAAGCAGTGTTGATGCTAAAACCGTGTCTCCTTCTGATTTTTCTGCTGGCTGGCTTTCACCAGTCAAGATGTGCTGATCAACCTGGCCGAATCCCTCAATAACTTCACCATCGACGGAAACAACTTCCCCTGCATGGACAAGAACGCGGTCTCCTGCGCGAAGATCATTAAACTCCACAAGAACTTCAACACCCTCTTTTTCAACCCAAACTTGTGCAGGCTGCCCGCTAAAGATATGGGCAAGGCTGTTGTTGGAATTCGACTCCAAGGTATTAACGATCCTTGCAACAAAACCGCCCAAAAAGCTCGCAATGGCTGCTAACAATAGGTGTCCTTTGAAGATCATCGCAATCTTCATTATGACCCCAACTAGGTAAAAACTGAGATAATGCCCCCGCTCGAAGTCTCGTCGAATTAATGTGAAAGTATCTTTTCCAAGGTAGAGTACCGCAGCTGCGCCGGGTAAAGTGAGGATTGGGAAAATAGACGCAGCTGTCGCTAACCCCATCGCTCCCGCAGATAAGTACATGGCTTCATTGGCTTTTTGCTCTTTGTCATCAAGAGCCTGTTGTGATTCACCATCCATCCTTGCGAGCTGCCGGTCTGTGGAAAATACCATTTGGATGTCCTTAATCAACTGCTTACTCAGAATCTGTTTGGAAACAATCTCTCCTTGAGGTTGTTTAGTTTCTAATGATTCGGGATCTCTGATTGTTTGGTCTCGCCGTCGCTTTAACCAATATCCTAAGCTCGACCCGACCATAGCAAGCTCAATAATCATGCGCTTTTCTCGGTGCGAGAATCACCATCTCTCCCAGGGTGGGCAACATCCAATGCCCATGTGTGGAGGAGCCTCTTATAACAACCTTGTCGTTTTACCAGATAAACCCCGGCTAAATCGGGCGTTGGTTGGATTCGCACATCCGATCTGTCTCCACCGCTTTGTACTGGTATGATTGAACGGGCTCCCCGTATCATTAGTATAAGTATCCGCACATGGCATCTCGGGCTTGGAAACTTTCGTTAATGGGTTCTTACTCCTGAAGTGGGTTGAAGATGGACTAACCTTGGCTAAGCCGCGAGGAAGCGGACGTCCTGCAGACAATCATGTCCTATATGTAGGCCAGCTATTGATGGATGCAATCGAAGTTTTATCCGTTTCATTCATATGATAGCAGGTAGATAGGTTCCTCAGTAGTATTAATACTATTTATCCATACAGGGGCTACGACAAGGGCCCTTTGGGATGTCGAACAAAGGGTGATTTGGATGAAGTGCTTAGGGTTATCTTGGACTAGGTCATGAGTCAGAACCATAGAATAGGGTGTTGTGTGAAGAAATGATTTGCTCAGTTAGTGGCTCAGGTGGTGAGTTATTCAGAAGTTCCTTAGGTCAGTATTAAGTCCTTGACGCTGAGCAGATGCGATTCAATTTGAAATGAAATGAGCACATCATTGTCTATCTTGGCCTGTTCGGTCTTTGCCGGATTGCTTTTTCCCGAGCTCGCCGCGTGGTGGGGCGATTTTATGTTCGGTAGTCTTTTTTGCATCATGTTATTTGCGTTGATGCAAATTGATTTGTTGACCATTAAAGAAAAGGTTTTCGCCAATATGGAGTTGGTCATAGCCATGGTCGCGGTTCAAATGATCGCATTACCGATTGTGATCTTTATTTTGATTGAACTTTTTTCCTGGCATTCTGCCGCTGCTCAATATGCCTTATTGGTGGCTTGTGCTGGGAGTGTATTCGGTACCCCAGCTTTCGCTGGTTTGTTGGGGCTGGATAGAACACAATCCTTGTTAGGCGTTATCGCCACCACTTTACTAGTACCGTTGACAACACTGATTGTTTTACCGTTGGTCACCCATGTTTCTGATCAGGGTGTTGTCGTATTCGATTTATCTGTTTACGTGTCTAGAATAGGGATGTTCATTGTTTTGCCAATGACATTGGCGGTCATCTACCGAAAATTCCTAAGACTCACAGGTAGTGCGGGCCATGATCGCCTATTACGGATTGCGGTGGTAATCACGTTAGTCATTTTTGCAGTGGCGGTGATGGACGGTGTTACTGCCAAATGGATAGAAGATCCAGTGTCGGTGGTTGAATTGTTCATTTGGGTCATGATAATTCACGTGTCGTTATATCTTATTTCCTATCTGTGCTTTCGGGCTCATGGAATGCAAGCAGCGATTACCGCCGGTATGTTGTCGGCTTATCGAAACCTCGGATTGGTGGTGGCGATATGTGGTCCGTTCCTATCGGATGAGTTTTTGATATTTGTTGGCCTTTGGCAAATACCGATGTATGTTTCCCCGTTGTGTCTTCGTCTGATATTCGGTGATCGGTACCAGCGATGATTATCGTATCGGCAGATGAGAAATGTTGTACTGAGTGTTTGGCTGGCTGTTGGGCCGAGCATAGTGGATGTTTCGTCTGGTATCTGAAAACAAACCCAGTGTAGAATGAACTTGTCCCACTTTCATGGGAATCGGTCTAAGTTTGGCTAATCTAATTTGATCAGCTATTCAATTTAAATTGCGGAATCTCTGAATACGTTATGATTGATCAAGTTGAGTCTGGTTAAAAGATATTGGAAGGGGGCGAGAGTCCTGGGCCGTTATTTCGCCAGATTTGATTCTCAACTTAATTCGCGGTACTTAATTTCAAGGTTCTCTAAAGAGGAAAGCTTAATGTTAAAGAAGTCTATATATAAATTGGTTGTAGCGTCGACGATTCTGGTAGCAGGTGCTTCACATGCAGAAAAGTGGGACATGCCACTTGCCTATTCTGCGACTAATTATCACTCCGAGAATGCTGCGATGTTTGCCGCCGCGATCACAGAAGGGACTGGTGGCGCACTTGAAGTGGTGACTCACCCTGGTGGGTCGCTTTATAAAGGAGGGGAGATTTTCAGAGCCGTGCGAACGGGACAAGCGCCTATTGGCGAACGGTTGATTTCCGCGTTGGGTAATGAAAATCCACTTTTTGAAATTGACGCACTGCCATTTTTGGCGACCAGTTTTGCGGATGCAATGAAATTGCATCAGGCGTCGAAACCTGCGATGGATGAAATTCTTGGTAGCAAGGGGTTGAAACTACTGTATGCCGTTCCATGGCCACCACAAGGCTTATACAACGTTAACCCGGTAAGTAGCGCTGCGGATATGAAAGACATGAAATTCCGAGCTTACAATGCAGCGACGTCAAGACTGGCTGAGCTGATGGGCGCGATACCTACCAAAATCGAAGCCGCTGAATTGTCTCAGGCTTTCGCAACCGGCGTTGCACAAAGCATGGTTTCTTCAGGGTCAACCGGTTATGACCGCAAAATCTGGGAGCATGTGAAGTATTGGTACGACGTCCAAGCGTGGCTGCCAAAGAACATGGTTATTGTGAACACAGAGGCTTGGGATGGGCTGGATGCTGCAACCCAGGGTGTTGTTCTTGATGCCGCGGCAATGGCAGAAAAGGCTGGTTGGGCGAAAGCCGAGGAGCTTGCTGATTGGTATAAAGTGGAGCTGGCGAAGAATGGAATGGTTATCGAAGGACCAAGCGATCAGCTCAAAGCTGACTTTGTTGCTATTGGCGAAACCATGACCAGCGAATGGTTAGCGAAGGCAGGTGATGCTGGCAAAGCCGTTGTCGATGCTTACAAGGGTATGTAATAAAGTGTGATGTGACTTTTAGGGGGCTGATAGCCCCCTAAACTTTGTCAGAATTTTGTGTGTCCAAAAGCTTATTGGAAATCATCAGTATGCGACAAATTTTTTGCTGGCTCGATCGCCAGCTCACCAAGTTGTATCTATTAAGTGGCTATGCCGCCGCACTTTGTATGATGGCCATTGCAGTGTTGGTGTTGGGAAGTATCTTTTCTCGAATGATGTCCGTCTATGTTCCGGGACTAACGGAGTATTCTGGATATGCCATGGCCGGGGCGAGTTTTCTAGCGCTTGCTCATACATTTGAAGAAGGTAGTCATATCCGTGTTGAATTGATGCTCGCACGCTTGAGCGAATCCAAACGATGGCTTGCGGAAATATGGTGTCTTGGTGTTGCGTCAGTGGTCGGGATATTTCTGGCGGTCTATTTGACCCGTTTGGTCTATTACTCTTGGAAGTTTGAAGAACACAGTGAGGGGGCGGATGCTATTTTGCTATGGAAACCCCAGTTAATGGTGATGACTGGCTCCATTGTGCTCGCGATTTGCATCGTGCATCATTTCATAAAATGTTTGCTGTCCCGACAATACCAGACATGCTAAACCATACAAAGTTGGCTCAAATCTTGCCATCCTCAGCCTTGCCATCGTCCCTAACATTGACTCAGAACACTCATCAGCACAATGACTATGATACTAAAAGAGACTGCTAATTATGGATGAACTTGGACTAACGCTGATATTTTTAGCCGTGCTTTTTTTCTTTTTGGGCTCCGGCGTTTGGGTTGCCGCAAGCTTGATTGGCGTCGCTACCGTTGGAATGTTGTTGTTTACCACACGCCCCGTTGGGGATGCCATGGCCACCACCATTTGGGGGGCATCGTCGAGTTGGACACTGACTGCATTGCCGCTGTTTATTTGGATGGGGGAAATTCTTTTTCGGACCAAACTGTCTGAAAATCTGTTTAAAGGGCTCACTCCATTGCTCGGTCGCCTGCCCGGGGGGTTGTTGCACGTTAATATTGCAGGGTGCACGATTTTTGCCGCTATTTCCGGTTCTTCCGCAGCGACGGTGGCTACGGTGGGCAAAATGTCCATTCCTGAACTGCGGCAGCGAAACTACCCAGAAAAAATGATTATTGGCACCTTGGCTGGAGCGGGTACCCTGGGGCTACTCATTCCACCCTCTATTACGCTTATTATTTACGGCGTCACGGTTAATGAATCCATCGCTCAACTTTTCATCGCCGGCATTATCCCGGGGTTAATGTTGGCCGCACTATTTATGGGATATGTTGCGGTTTGGGGGTTGTTTTTTGCAAAAACTGACGATCAAACTGACAAGATTTTACCGGGTCAATTTAAGGATGTGCTTCAACTGATTCCCATTTTGCTGCTCATTACCGGGGTAATGGGGTCGATCTACGCCGGTGTTGCTACTGCCACAGAGGCTGCGGTACTGGGAGTGGTAGGTGCACTATTACTTTCTGGGATGCAGCGATCTTTAACCAAAAAGTCGTTTGTTGATGCGCTAATGGGTGCAACTCGCACATCAGCGATGATTGCGTTTATTCTCGCGGGCTCAACGTTTTTATCCCTGACAATGGGCTTCACAGGATTGCCAAGAACGCTTGCCGAATGGATCGGTGGGCTTTCTTTGTCACCTTGGATGTTGATCTTCGCCTTGATGATTTTCTATATCATTCTGGGTTGTTTTTTGGACGGCATTTCTTCGGTGGTATTAACCATGGCGGTGATTGAACCATTGGTCCGCCAAGCTGGATTTGACATGGTTTGGTTTGGAATTTTTCTGATGGTGGTGGTAGAGATGGCTCAGATAACACCGCCGGTGGGGTTCAATCTATTTGTACTCCAAGGAATGACGGGGAAGGACATGGCCTTTATCGCCAGAGCCGCCGCACCGATGTTTTTGCTGATGGTGTTGGCAGTGATAATTTTGGCGGTGTTTCCACAAATTGCTACTTATCTGCCCGAAGTGATGTCTGGCCGATGACTGTCTGATGAAGAGGGTTATGTCGGAAGAGCAGGGTTTCGCTTTTAGGAAAGGGACGATTGCTTGACCCATTTTAGTGCATCGACCAAATCAAAAACTGGAAGCCCAAAAGCGGCCCTTAGTTGGTCCTTGTAGGGCGAGATGTTGGTGCATTCGATAAGTAGTAGGGTTGTTTCCGGATGAGTATCGATCAACAATTTTGCGGTGTTGTGGACATCCTGCCAAGCAAGATCAAGGTCAAGAGTGAGTCGGTTTTTTTTGATACACTGATACAACTCACCATCCTTAGGCAGTCCACCAATATTGATTGCAGGAGTAACAATGGACGAGGCAGAGACCGAAGAAGATGTGTCTGTATTTGGCTTGGTATCGATGTGGCTCGGTCCGAGTTTGTCAGCATCAAAGGTTAAAACTCCAATGCCAGTTTTCGTTCCAAAAAATGTTCTTAAGGTGGGAATCAATACCAATGAAGACGTAATGATTGGAATGTCGATGTGAGCCTGTATACGCGATTGGCTGGATGCGAGAAATCCACAGCTGGTTCCTAACACAGTGGCCCCCTGTTTTTCTAGCTTCTTTGCTCCTTTGACGAATTGATCTACAAGGCTATCTGGTAGTGCCTGGTCACTCACAATGTTGTCGACCACGGCCTGATCGACTTGATAGTAAAGTGCCTGTCGGTCAAATGTTTCCGGGTTTCCAATGTCACCGATCACTCTGGGAAACTGAGTATTTAGCATTAAAATACCAATCATCTGGAGTTCTGTTTCATACGTGTTCTCATTACCTTGAGTTTCTCGGCATAAGGGCTCGGGATGACTTTAGTGTTACGAGGCAATGATGGTGCGTGATTGTCTACACTTCTATTCCCGCCATCATGCCTTCATACACCGCCTCTTCTGCGGATCTTGGGCTAAGGGCATCTCCTGCGAGATAGTACTCAATTTCCATTGTAGACAGGATAGTCTCTAAGTCAGTGTTGGCTTTGTGACCCAATGCGAGCACCAGAGTATCGATGCCCTCGCAGATTACTGGCTCATTGCTCAGGGTGTGCTGCAAATACACGCTGTCCGAATCAACGCCATACAATCGCATATAGGGCAGAATATTGACCCCGAGTGTATGCAAAGTGCCTATCCATTGGTCTCGAGTATATGACTGCACTTCCTGACCGGCATGGGTTGCATTCACGGCCAATGTCACCTTAGAGCCATCTCTAGCCAGCTGCTCGGCTAACCCCAAACCGATCCAATCTGATCGCCAATCTGCAATCAGCACATTCATGCCGGGTTTTGCTTTAGTGGTAAGCAATTCCCAAGCATCGATAACGTGAGCATCTTCGGTGCCTGGGATGTCTGGTCGATAGGGTGTCGCCCCGGTCGCGCCGACCACGGCGTCGGGGCGATTCAACTTTAGCCATTTTTCGTCTACGCGGGTGTTCAATTGAATTTTGACTCCAGCGGTAATCGCTTCTTTTTTCAGATTAGTGATAAGTCCACCAAACTCTGATCGGCCGGGTAATAGTTGAGCTAGTTTTATTTGCCCACCTAATTGGGCGTTTGCTTCAAACAACGTAACATCATGACCTCTTTGGGCCGCCGTAATGGCGGCTTTAAGCCCGGCCGGGCCTCCCCCAACCACCGCGACTTTTTTTTGATATTTCGCCGTTTTAAGGGTCGATAGTGTCAGCTCTCTTCCGGTGGTGGGAAATTGAATACATGAGATGGAAGTACCTAGGTGGTAATGACCAATACAGGCCTGGTTGCAGCCGATGCATGCACGAATTTCATCTAGCTGATTATGGATAACCTTGTTGGGCATCTGTGGATCAGAGATCAAAGCCCGAGTCATACCACACATGTCTGCTTGCCCCGCAGAAAGTATTGCTTCGGCTATTTGTGGCTGGTTGATTCGACCTGCCACGAAAACGGGTTTGCTCGTGGTCCGTTTTATTCCCTCGGCAAGGGGAGCGGTGTATCCGTGTTCAATCATCATCGGAGGAACCACGTGCACCGAACCTGCTAAGCCCGCCATAGAACCGGCAATCACATTGAGGTAATCAAGTTCAATGACCTCATCCAATGCAGCGCAGATTTCGGCGGTTTCGTTTGGCTCTAAACCTTTGTATTCCATTTCGTCCAAGGAGATTCGAATCCCGAGGACTTTGGTCTCACCAATTTCTTTTCTGACTGAAAGGATAATGTCCGTCAAAAATCGGAGCCGGTTGGACAGTGACCCTCCATACCGATCTGCCCTTGTGTTGACTCTGGGGTTTAAGAACTGAGCAGGAAGCAGTCCATGACTAGCAGGGATTTCAATACCGTCTAATTCCGCATCTACCATGCGCTTCGCCGCCGCGGCATAACTATCTACTATTTCCGAGATCATTGAATCGCTCATCTGCCTCGGCATGTTATGGAAGCGCTCGTCCGGCGTTGCCGAAGCGCTATAAGGAACATCCTTTAAACCACTTCGTCGACGGTCATTAGCCCGACCTGAATGACTGATCTGACCAAATATTTTGCACCCGTGGAGATGAATAGCATTGGCTATTTTTGTATAGGAAGGGACGCAGCTATCTGTACTTGCGTCAATTGCTGGGGAATCTGATAAGGCTGAGTCATGAACCCTGGCGGCTTCTAAAATGATTAATCCGGCGCCCCCTTTTGCTCGAGCTTCGTGGTAGGCAATCATCTGATCCGTGGGTAAGCCATTTTCCGTCATTCTGGTCATGTGCCCAGTGGAGAAGATGCGATTACGAAAAGTGGTTCCCCGAATGGTGAACGGTGATAGCAACTGCTCGAAACTCATGTGAGAACCCATTGGTCTGATTAACATTAAAGTGTTACTAGATTTTCTTTGTTAGTTCTACCATCTCCGATAAATATTTTGCAAAGATCGCTATAACGATCAAATTGGATTTGATCGTTATAGAAATGCCTAGTCCTACTCAAATTTTCCGCCGTTAAAGATCGATTCGTGGGATTGATTTTCCATTACATTGATCGATCATGATGTGCTCAAAGGTTGCTCAGCTAATTCCGATGAGTTCCAGCAAATCGTGCTGAGTGATGATTCTTGGATGACCTTCGCTATCACGCACCATTACCGCGGGGTTTTCCCGGGTGATCATGGAGGATAGGACATCCATAGTGGTGTCAGCGGGCACAAACTGAAACGGTTTCTGCATTACATCGCTTACCTGTTTATCCCGCAACTCGGGGTCACCAATCAGCTGTGAAAGCAGAGTGCTATCGCAGAGGCTACCGACAAATTCTCCTGAATCATCGATCACCGGAATTTGAGAGATGCTGGAAGAAGTCAATAGGGAAACGGCCTCTGATACTTTGGCATTGTTACTGATCGTGCTGAGCGCGTTTTCACCACTTTGTTTTGCAATGATGCTTTTGGCAGATGAGTATTCACGTTCTTCCAAAAACCCATGATCTTTCATCCAAGTATCATTGTATACCTTTCCAAGATAACGGGTGCCGTGGTCGGGTAGAATGATCACCATGACATCCTCCTCCTTGAGGTTGTCTTTGGCCCACTCTAGAGCTCCCCAGACTGCAGATCCACAGGACCATCCAACAAATAGGCCTTCTTCCCGAGAAAGCCGTCTGGTCATAATTGCAGCATCTTTGTCCGTGGCTTTGATGAAATGGTCGATAACAGAAAAATCGACATTCGCTGGCAGGATATCTTCCCCAATACCTTCGGTCAGATAAGGATAGATTTCCGTTTCGTCGAACACCCCAGTTTCTTTGTATTTCTTGAACACGGAGCCATAAGTGTCAACTCCGATGGTCACTACTTCGGGCTTTTTCTCCTTGAGATATCGGGCAACCCCAGACATCGAGCCGCCGGTCCCGACGCCGGCAACATAATGGGTGATACGACCGTCCGTATCATCCCAGATCTCAGGGCCAGTGCTTTCGTAGTGAGCCTGTGCATTGGACAAATTATCATATTGGTTTGGGTAATAGGAATTCTGAATTTCTTCATTTAGTCGTTTCGCAACGGAGTAATATGATCGCGGATCTTCCGGCGCTACTGCGGTGGGGCAGACATGAACTTCGGCACCCACAGCTTTAAGAATATCGACTTTTTCCTGGGATTGTTTATCAGCTAGCGTGAAGGCACATTTATAGCCTTTGGAAATCGCAGCCAGCGCCAACCCCATGCCAGTGTTTCCAGATGTTCCTTCGATGATTGTGCCACCGGGCTTGAGATCCCCCCGGGCTTCGGCATCTTCTATCATCTTGATGGCCATTCGGTCTTTCATGGAATTGCCGGGGTTAAAGTACTCCACTTTACCGAGTACCGTACCTTTTATACCCTTGGTGACTGAATTTAATTTTACCAATGGCGTGTTACCGATGGTATCGATGATCGATTCGTAATAGCGCATTCGTTTTATCCAAAAAGTGACTAATTATTTTGTTGCACACATCCAATATCAATCATGTCTGTGAATGTGCAATGGTTGACATGCTAACGTGAGCTAGGAGCTAAAACCAAAAGAAGTTCGGAACTCAATCTACCAATATGAATTCTACCGTTGATAGTCCACTTTATAAACGGTTTTCACGACGGTAGTGAAGATGAACGAGATCTTTCGGTATGTTGCCCTCGTAAGCTAGCCTTCGACGATATCAAGAATTCCCCCTATCGCCTGAGTCAAATCGTCGTCATCAGCGAAGTACCCTGGGGAAAATCGAACGGTGCCTTTTTGCTCCACTGTTCCTTCGTCTTCATGAACCCAAGGGGCGCAGTGTAACCCGGCTCTCACACAAACATAATGATCCGCATCCAACATTGTGCCGACCTGATCAGCGGGTAGTCCGTCGATGTTTACTGAGAGAGTTGCGACTCTTGGATGGTTATCCTTAGGGCCATAGACACTGACGTTGTCCATGGCGTTGAATGCATTAGCCAATTTGTTGATATGAGACACTTCTTTTTGTTCAATATGGGAGAGCGCCGCGACACATAGTTCCCTATGAGAGAACGTTTTACTGTCAGTGAGATGCTCTTTCCCAAGGGCTGCAAACCATTTTTGAGCGGCGTTTAGCCCAGCAATACCGGGAACTGATACTGTGCCAGCTTCGAGGCGGTAAGGATAGCCGTCCGGTTGATAGGGCGTGATGGAGTCGACTCCGGTACCGCCTACCCGTGCTGGGCGGATATCTATGTTATCACCGACCACTAATCCACCGATGCCCATGGGGCCAAATAGCCCTTTGTGGCCGGTAAAAGTCATCACGTCAACACAGGAGCGTTCCATGTCCAGATCCAGCACGCCGGCTGTTTGACAAGAATCTAAAACAAACGTTACGCCTGCTTCCCGGGCTATTTTTCCAATCGCGTCGATATCTTGGACGCTGCCTAACACATTTGATGCGTGATTGATGACAATAACTTTCGTGTTTGATTTTATCGCCTTCTTTATATCTTCTGGGTCGAGATATCCTTCACCATCACGTTGGATTTGGGTAACATCGACATTCAGATCCCTTGCCATGTGATTAGTGGGACGAGTAACGGAGTTATGTTCAAGGCGGCTGGTGATAACATGGTCACCGGGGTTAATGAGCCCGAATAACGCCGTGTTGAGAGAATCCGTGGCGTTTTGGGTAAAGACCACACGGTGTGGGTCACCGGTATGGTTAAAAAAACCCGCAAGCAATCTTCGGGTTTCGGTGATCATCCGCTCCGCTTCTACTGCCATTTCATGGCCAGCACGTCCAGGGTTAACACCGTATTGACGGAAAAATTGATCCATTGTGGTGTAGACGGTTTCTGGTTTTGGCCAAGTGGTGGCGGCGTTATCCAGATAGTACTGATCTTTCATCATTTTAACTTTCGTGTTGGTAACTAAATTTAGGTTTAAGATAGCGGCAGGGTCGTAGAATCAGCACAATGGAAACACGGTTCACGTGCAGTTATCTACTACGGTTGTTGTCTTGTACTGTATGTCTTGTCTCCGTGGCTCCGGCAATGCGAATAACAACTTGTGCAAGTCAGAGCATGGATTTCAAGAATCCCCTTTAAAGGTGGTAGATATTATCTAAAAAACGCGTAGGGTGGGTATCATTTCTCTGTTTCGTAGAAAAAATAGAAATTATGACTACTTAGTGCCTTTTGCTGGGAATTATGTTTCACTTAGATCATGATTTTTTGCCGCTAGTGAGTTTTTTCATTCACCTGAGCATGAGTACGACAAGCCACAACGTTAAGCCTCAACTTACCGATGGGCCTTCATCGTTTCCAAAATACCCCAATCGCGGCGTTAGAAGAACCAATCCTAGTTTCCGATCCTGCGGAATTCTTTTATAGGTGTCGACCAAAATACGATTGAGGAAGTGTGTCGTATACGAGTTTTCGCCGTCGATTGCGTGTACCTCGTTTAACTAGGGTTCTCCAGTGGCAGAACTTTCCGTGGATATACCAAGATATTGGTGTTGCGAATTAGTTAACCGGCAACCAAGTCTGCCCGCGACAAATAAACAAAATACACCCTTTGACCACCAAGTTCTCGTCATCCTTGTGCATCTTGGATTTGTATATCTTATCTTCATCCACGGCCCAGATTTTTCCACCGGAATATCTGCCATCCCCATGATCTTTCATGTCCCAGACAATGAGTTTTCCTAGATGCTCATAATCGGGATTTGGGGCGCCACCATCGGCTTCTCTAAAGGCAGTCTTAATGATCCCACAAACCTGGTTAACGTCACTTTCGCAAGGGAGCATTTCAACGTGTAGATACCCTCCCTCATCGTTAGTTTCCGTTAAGAAAGTGCCGGAAATTGAAATTGCGAACGCGGGTAGTGAAAATAGCGATAAGACGATAATTTTTGAAAGAAAACGATACATGACTGAATTTGCCTCGGATTTTTGTAGTTTCAGATTGTCCTAAATTTGCTACCTCGTCAAGCCTGAATCGATACGTTGATTGACAAAACATCTCTGAGGGTTTAGTTAATGATGTTCTAGGCAGTTTCTGAATGGCTGGAAATTGATTTGGCTTCGTGATTTGGTGGGAGGGGAAAGAAAGTGCCAGCGACTTATCCGGATGCTCTGTCACCCCTTGATGACAGTGGAATTTAGGGGGCGGATGGAAGAAACGGTAGCGCATGAGTTTTAGGGTGTGTATTGTCTCTAGCGCGTTGCTCAATATGGTGCCAATGGATTCGAATAAGGGTATGATGATTCTCTGTGGCATTGGCTTATATCAGTCGATATTAACGGGTTGACAACGAGGGTTGAACTTCAAGCAAGTTTCTTTCAATCACTACTTTTCTAATAATTGCTTTCCAATAATTATTGAGGAGAAGGTTAGGGGGTAAGTATGAGCAGCGCAGTTATTGGTTTTTTAGTGGTATTCGGTATCGTGCATATGATGTTGATAACGATTCCAATTCTAGATGTGGTTAAAGCACCTTTTTCGCTCAGAGACAGGCTAATTTGGGTGTTACTTCTTCTTCTATTACCCGTTATCGGTGTTGGTCTTTATCGTTTCATTTATCGCTCTAGTTTGTCCAATGGGACGGGGTACGAAGTTAGCGCAGCGGAGGAACGGGCTAGATCAGGAACCTTATCTCCACAGGATTCTGACAAATAACACTCGTGCTATTGTGAAAAGCACGAGCTTTGGCAAAACTTTTATCACCTGGAAGTGTGGGACGGTTCCTGTCCATCAATGTTTGCCGGGAGTGCTCAGAGTGAAATCGGTACGTTGGATTCACGAAAGTTGAGCGGGCACTTTAGCCCTATGAGACCCAGGCAGAGAGGCAGACTCGAAAAAACTAGCAGATCTGGGGCCTTGCTCTATCGCTGGCCCCATTCGGTTATCTTCACCCCTTTTTCTTCGATTAGTGGCACTCAAGTGCTAGACCACAGGCATGCCAAATAATGTGCCATGAAAGTAGCTCAGCAGTGTATAAGCAACGAGACCCGCTAACACGACAATGATGTCCTTTTTAATTGGAACAACTTGGGTAGAGTTGGTTGCGCCTCGGGAGTTTGCAGACCAAATATCAAAAATTGCGTATACCCCCAATGAACCAAACAATATCAGTGACGCTTGATCACCATTTGCGGCGAGGTGTCCAGCGGCCCACAGGGCGGTGCCAAGTAACATCGGGTGACGGATGAAACGTGTGATATTGGTTGGCATGTTTGCCGCGGGCAGCAAAATGAGCGCCGGTATCATAATGATCATGGTGAAATATCGTCCCCATGATGGAGGGTCATAGACCGGGATAAACTCAGCTTTTCCCATGCCGTAGATGATGAGCCCGAGACCGATAAATGAGACGATAGAGAACATGCCTTTATAACCATTCGCTCCCATTTTGCTAACGAAGCCAGCTTTGAGTGAAGTCATGCAAGGAATGAGGTGAATACCGATAAAAACGACTAAACCGAGGATGAGAATATTCATAATATGGGTTTCAGTTGACTGAGTTGATGTTAAAAGATGAGTTGATATTAAAAAGAACTATAAAGCATTCTGGCTATTCTCGCCAAGAATTTGCGTGCGGATGTATTGAAAGTCACACATTTTAGAATTGGTTGTAACTCCATGATGAACTAATTAGCAAAATTCTGATAATGTAGGGTATGCATACTGTTTTAGCTCGAGGCTGACTACGGCTTGGAATATCGTCTTGACTGGTAATCGGTACGCAGGTACTTGAGTCAAAATTACTAATGAGGAGGTTTAATTTATGCTTCATACGCCAATCAAATGGCCTAATGGCGCCAAATGTGCTTGTGCGATTACATTTGACATTGATGCTGACAGTCTTATTCATATCGCTAGGCCCAAAGATGGCCATGGACGTTTGTATCCCATCAGTATGGGCAAATACGGTCCCATTATTGCGATCCCTCGCATCCTCGAAACCTATCGTCGGCTAGAAATCAAACAGTCTTTTTTTGCGCCGGGTTGGTGCATGGAAGAATATCCTGACACCATGGACGCCATTCTTGCAGGCGGTCATGAAATCGGTCATCACGGCTATTTACATGAAGATCCGATGAAACATTCGGCAACGGAGCAACGATATTGGTTTGAACGTGCTTTAGACGCCCACCAAAAAGTGACTGGGAGAAAACCCAAGGGCTATCGGGCTCCGGTGTACAACATCAATCAGGCGGTCATTGATTTGATGATTGAACATGAATTCAGCTATGAGAGTTCGTTGATGGGGGATGATGTGCCCTATATGCTAAAAACCGAAAAAGGGAATTTAGTGGAATTACCGGTTCACTGGGGTACAGATGACTGGCCCACATTCGCTCACTATGAGGAGATTGGGTATCTAATGCCGGTATCAGCTCCTTCCACTGGTTTGCAGGGATTTATGGAAGAGTTCGAGGCTCATTATGAAGCAGGTGGCTTTTGTATGGCTATCTGGCATCCCTTTCTTACGGGTCGTCTAGCTCGTTGGCGTGCGGTAGAAAAGTGGCTTGAAAGCGTGATGGAGAGGGGTGATGTATGGTTTGCGCCGCTTCATGAGATTGCCCAACATGTTCATGATCAATATGACTTAGACCCGAATAACGTCAGATCAGACGAATTGCCTTATTACAACAAACCAGTGTTATTGTGATTTTTTATGAGACGGATCTAGGGCAATGTTGAATTATTCCAACAAAAAACTCAAATGAAACTGGATTCGTACTTTTTTATGATCGCGGTTAGTGTCTCGTTGTAAGGGGTTGGGATACTAAGTTCAGCGCCAAGCTCAACGGCCATTCCATTGATCGCGTCAATTTCTGAAACCCGTTTGGCATGATGGTCCAGTAGCATGGATGGCCTGGCATTAGGCATTTTTGCCGCGAACGCGGTGACGTATTCCACAGGGTCATCAAAAGAAAAGCTGATGTTTTTTGCCTTGGCTAATGCATAGACTTCCAATGTACAACCGAGTGCTATTTTGCGTTGGGCTTCATTGGACATCAGCTCTCCTAGTGTGCAGTCAAAAACGGTGCAAGGGCCACTTAGTGTGACATTGCAGATATATTTCTCCCAGATCAGTTGGTTGATATCGGCGAATGCTTTTGCATTAAAGCCTGCCTCGCACCACACTTTAGTTAATTCAGCTAATCGAGCCGTCATTCCACCGTTCATTTCGCCAATTCGAATCATATTCATGGCTGAGTGATGCGCATGCCCAGGTCCCTTTAAAGGATTGTGCAACCCTACGTCTGTAACTTCGGTTTAGTTTGAGTCATTATTGTCGTTCCACACGATATATCGCTTGTCGGCATTGCTCCATTCATCGTCAATCTCGACGAGGATGGCACTGACAAGCCT
>WLWV01000252.1 GCA_012103395.1 Gammaproteobacteria bacterium | reverse complement strand
GGCTCAACATTCAATACTAAAGCCTGAAAAACCGGCTTTGGCTTCGCTCTCTACGTTCACTCCGCCAAAGCCAATAGCGAAGCTGCAATAGAAAGCTAAATTACAGACCTCAGATTACACTACCTTGTTTCACTTCAGCCAAATGCACCTGGTGGAAAATAAAACCAGTAAACAGCAATGGCTGAGACATCAAACTAGGCATAAATAGATAAAACAGCTTGTCCCTCAACACCTCTGAGCGAGTCCAATGTCGACGCTTATTCGTGTCGCTTCCACAGGATTCATATTTCATGGAAGACAAGTACTTGGCATGCCTCTCAGGGTGGCTTTTCAGTAGTGCGAAAATTGCAAACACCATGGAGCCCAACATGATGAAACCAAACAACAGCCAACTCGTCCTCCATCCAAACCACATCAACATGATGACGATAGTACTGGGCATAATGGCTTCCGACATCGCATATCCCATGCCAGCTAACGCACTGGCTTTGCCTCGATTCGCCTGAAGATATCTGACCATGGTAGTGGAACTAACCATGTACATCAGCCCTTGCCCCATTTGTCTCAGAATAAAAATTGATAAAAACAGAGAGACCAAACCCATACTAAATGACATCATAAAACAACCAATAGTAAGCCCCAATACGATAGTAAGGGAGAACTTTTTCAGGTCAATCCGATCTATGAGTCCACCACTCCAGACCAAAACTATCGCACTACATAATGTCGCTAGAGAATAAAGCCCTCCAAATTCACCGTGACTCAGTGATAATTCAGATCTGATTTGTCCACTAAACAAGGCGATAAAAAACGTTTGGCCGGGTCCCGACCAAAATGTCATGAGAAACCCAAACAACAAAATTCGCCATTCTTGAGCTATTAGATTTTTCACAAAATTAGTACCGCTCTAGGTGAATTCGAAAGTGCCCGAGTCTATTCACTTTACCAACACTCGTCCACCGATCGGACAGGCACTGGTACAACTAATTAGACAGGTCCAACCTGCATTGCTATCGACCATTGCTGTGCCAATGAATGAAATCGAAACTGACCACAGATATCTGTAAATGTCCACGAATGGTAACGGTCAAACTGAACGATCGAAACGGAAATATGCTCATCTGGCATTTTCGGTTACCATAAAGACCAAAACAGGAGAATTCGCTGAATGCAAAATCACTCATCCATTAAGGAACGCCTTTTCGCTGGAGAAAGATTAAACGGTTGCTGGATCGAAATGTTTAATCCCATTGCCTCAGAAATAATGGCAATGAGTGGATACGATACCGCTTTTATTGACCTGGAACATGGACCAGGTTCCCTAATGGATGCCATTGCAATGATGCAGGCGGTTGAAAGGCACGGCTGCGCTCCCATTATTAGAACCAGTTCAAGTAACATTGTGGACATCAAACGCGTACTTGATATTGGTCCAGCTGGAATCATGGTCCCCAACATTAGAAACGTTGAAGAGGCCATAGCAGTGGTCGCGGCTTGCAGATATGGTCCAGAGGGAACTCGTGGTGCAGCTCCGGCATTGGTGCGAGCGTCTCGTTATGGAAATGATATCGAGGCCTATGCCAAGTTCATGGAAAAGGATTTCTTGCTGATAGCCCAGGTTGAATGTGAAGAGGCGGTGAACCAGATTGAAGAAATCGTAGGAATCAAAGGGATTGATATGATATTGATCGGTCCTTCAGACTTATCAGCTTCGCTGGGAGCCATTGGTCAGTATGATCAATATCGTTTTATCAGCGCCTTTGCCAAAATTGAGAAATCCACTCTTGATGGCGGTAAGCTGCTGGGCACAATACCCATCCCAGGTTGGTCTGCCAACCGGCTTTATGAGAACGGCCACTCTCTGGTTATTTCCGGAGCAGACTCATTATTACTAAAAACTGCTGCTGAGAACGATATTGCGATGCTGCGTGAAGCCTCAAAACAAAAAGACAAATAGCCCGGGTCGGTTGTTACTTACCCCCCCCCCCAGGTTTAGCTTCTGCTCCGTTTTCGTAAGCCTACAAAAAGTAAACAGCCCGACTCTGCTGTCGCAGAGTCGGGCTGTTTCAAGGCTAACAAATCAAAGAAGTACTACTTTTGAGCATTTCGTTCAGCTACTTCTTTGATAACTTCGTCGGCAATGTTTCGTGGACATGGTAGGTAGTGTGAAAACTCCATTGAGAACTGTCCTCGACCTGATGTCATTGTTCTCAGATCACCGATGTAACCAAACATTTCAGCCAGAGGAATATCACCATTTACACGCACACCAGTGGTGCCCGCTTCTTGGTTTTTGATCATGCCTCTACGTCGGTTTAAATCTCCAATAACATCACCCACATGCGCATCAGGTGTAAACACATCTACTTTCATGATGGGCTCCATCAGCTGTGGAGAAGCTTTCACCATGGTTTGACGATACGCACTTCTAGCCGCGATTTCGAATGCCACTGCAGAAGAATCCACCGCGTGGTAAGCGCCATCGACCAGTGTGACCTTGACATCCACACAAGGATATCCAGCAAGTACACCGACATTCATGCAATCTTTAAAGCCTTTATCAACGGCTGGCCAGAACTCTCTTGGAACATTACCACCCGTGACCTTTGATTGAAAGACATAGCCCGTACCCACTTCGCCTGGCTCGATGAAATAGTCTATACGACCAAACTGCCCTGAACCACCGGTCTGCTTTTTGTGCGTATAAGTATCTTCCACTCGTTGGGTAATCGTCTCACGATAAGCTACTTGTGGCTTACCCACTTCAACCTCAACATTATGGGTTCGTTTAAGAATGTCCACTTTAATATCAAGATGAAGCTCACCCATACCCATCAAGATGGTTTCGCCGCTTTCTTCATCCGTCATTACTCGGAACGATGGATCCTCGGCAATCATCTTGCCAAGAGCAACCCCTAGTTTTTCTGATGCCGCTTTATCTTTAGGCGAAACGGCCATCGAGATAACTGGGTCAGGGAAAACCATTGGCTCTAGGGTCGCTGGGTTTTTTGGATCGCACAATGTGTGCCCAGTTTGGACGTTTTTCATGCCTAGAACCGCGACAATATCACCGGCCTGTGCTGAAGCTAGCTCTTCTCTCGAATCAGCGTGCATTTCTACAATCCGGCCAATGCGTTCTGTTTTTCCCGTGAATGTGTTAAGTACGTTTGAGCCTTTTTCTAGTTTGCCCGAGTAAATACGAAGAAACGTAAGTGCACCGTAGCGGTCATCCATGATCTTGAATGCAAGCGCACGCAACGGTTTGCTTGCATCAACGACTGCGAAATTACCTGTCTCATTTCCTTCAAGGTCCACTTCGGGTTGAGGTTTAACGTCGACAGGGCTTGGCAAATAGTCAACTACGGCATCCAAAATTAGCTGAACACCTTTATTTTTAAAGGCCGAGCCACAATAGGTGGGGAAAAAAGCCAATTCATTGGTTCCCTTTCGGATACAGGCTTTGATCGTTTCCATGCTGGGCTCTTCGCCTTCAAGGTATTTCTCCATGGCGTCATCGTCCTGCTCCAATGCGGTTTCGATCAATGCTTCACGATACTCTTCAACCATGTCGACCATGTCAGCGGGCACATCTTCGATGTGGTAATTCAGTGGGTCACCCGAACCATCCCAAACCCATGCCTTACGAGTGAGTAGGTCCACAACCCCGGAAAAGTCATCTTCGATACCCATGGGCAAGACCATTACCAATGGATTCGCACCCAATACATTTTTAACTTGATCAACGACTCGATAAAAATCAGCGCCAAGTCGGTCGAGTTTGTTAACGAAAATAATTCGGGCTACCTCGGAATCGTTAACGTATCGCCAGTTTGTCTCTGACTGAGGTTCCACACCGCCAGAACCGCAAAATACACCAACACCGCCATCAAGCACTTTCAACGAACGATAAACTTCAATGGTGAAGTCAACGTGGCCCGGCGTGTCGATAATATTAAAACGGTGATCATCCCAAACGGTGGTTGTGGCCGCCGACTGAATCGTGATGCCTCTTTCACGTTCTTGATCCATAAAGTCAGTGGTGGCTTCTCCATCATGCACTTCACCAATCTTGTGGATTTTACCGGTGAGGCTTAAGATACGCTCAGTTGTAGTGGTTTTTCCTGCGTCAACATGCGCAAAAATACCAATATTTCGATATTTCGTTAGATCTGTCATTTTTCAATACATTTGTAAGAAGAAGTCTGTCCAGGTAGCTTCAAAGCATGCGCCGCCTTGTGTGACAGCTGAGCCGATAGAGTCTGGCTGCTGCACCCCGCAAATATCACTTCGCCAAGTGATATTCGAGCGATCATTTTGACTCTTTCAAATAACAGATGCAGAAAATACTCTGCATTTGACTTGAATTTACCTGTTTATCGTAGCGGGCGCGATAATACAACATTTGGAAAGCGAATTCAGGTCTATTTTCACGGTAGTGTAATCTGAGGTCTGTAATTTAGCTTTCTATTGCAGCTTCGCTATTGGCTTTGGCGGAGTGAACGTAGAGAGCGAAGCCAAAGCCGGTTTTTCAGGCTTTAGTATTGAATGTTGAGCCAT
>WLWV01000251.1 GCA_012103395.1 Gammaproteobacteria bacterium | reverse complement strand
GATGGCTCAACATTCAACACCTAATCCAGAAAAACCGGCTTTGGCTTCGTTCGCTACGCTCACTTCGCCTAAGCCAAACGAACATCGCTAAAGAAATAAATTACAGACCTCAGGGTACACTACCAATCTGTACCGGTCTTCCTCAATTTCCAAACTATCTATTCGTTGTACCGAATGAGATAGGCTTCCAGCAGAAAGATCTTCGGAAACTGTGCTCAACGCAAGACGCCTAAGTTCTTGAGTCGGTACTTCATGGCTACCTGAGATACCTTAAAAATATCGGCCAATTTTCCTATGTCCACAATTCCTCGCTCTCTTATGTATCCAAGCACCTGCGATTTTGGCATTAATAATTGAGCGGCAAAGTCGTTAGCTTGAATTTCCTTAAATTCATTGCCTCGAGAAGAAAAATTAGAAACAGGATCCCGAAAGGACTTTCCATGCCCCAGCGCATAATGACCTAACTCATGGGCGATAGTGAAGTTCTGTCTAAGCAGGGGCTCGCTGGAGTTGTAATAACATACAGGGGTATCTCCCTCAAATTCAAATTTACCACTCAGTCCGTGGTCCACATGATTCCGATCTAATTGAATGGCGGCGTCAAACTCTTTGAGGGTAACACCCATAGATTGAGCAATTTTCTTTGGGCATACGTGAAGATAGCCATCCCAATGCTGAGATAGAACATCTGATGCTGTCATACGCTGAATTTCGCTCATATCTCCTCCTACTTTGGCGTAGTATGGTGGTAATGTTCGTTAGTTTGACTCTAGAATATCAGAAATGTGCTACCGATAGCACTAATATCAACCATTCACTTTAGTATGACCAACGATATCTGAGGCTTGTATAAAGTAACAGAGAATGCTTTAGACAGAGTACAAACATCAACCACCTACTACGGAAAAACCTAAACCTCGACACGCTGGAACGAGAGGCAATCGAAGGCTATTCCAATAAAGCATAGTGGTGGGTAGAATTGTTTCTAGTTTGAAAAAATATAATAATTTCAAATAGATAGAAGTCAGATATGGCGGAGAGCGAGGGATTCGAACCCCCGGACCTGTTACAGTCAACGGTTTTCAAGACCGCCGCATTCGACCACTCTGCCAGCTCTCCGGTGTCACTTTTTCCAGAACAATAAGTGTTCTGTTTGATGATGGTACAATTACTTGTCTGCATTGCGCAGTATTCAGCTTTCTGAAAAGGTCTCCTAGAAGTCCTGCCGAAAGATGATGATTCTAAAAATTCAAGAATCCCTCAGGGCTGTGTCTCTTCCCGAGGCGGCGATTATATCCAGTCTGATCTGATCTCGCTATAGTTGATATGGATAAACATGAGTTTTATTGTTATGTTTCCATAATGAATGTCCCATCCTATCTGACTAGCTCCCGACTTACTTCTCTTGAAAATGTTTGCCATGGCTTTTTCACCCGGCAAGGGGGAGTGTCGAGTGATATTTTTACTTCTCTTAACTGCGGCTTAGCGTCCGGGGACAATCTGCAGGATGTTATAGAGAATAGAGAACGTGTCAGGGAATCATTGGGGTTGGATGCTTTGTTTACACTAAAACAGGTTCATAGCAATCGTGTGATGGTGGTTGATCGAGGCAGTGATCCGACTGAGGTGGTCGAGGCTGACGGGCTGGTTTCGATGCAACAAGGCGTGGGGCTGGGAGCTTTGGGTGCGGACTGTGCGCCGGTGTTGTTTGCTGATATTGACGCTGGTGTTGTGGGCTCCGCCCATGCAGGGTGGCAAGGGGCGTTATCGGGTGTCACAGATAGTGTGATTGAGAAGATGTGTGAACTAGGGGCGCTAAGAGAAAAAATTGTTTGTGCGATTGGGCCCGCCATCGGTTGGGTCTCCTATGAGGTTGGCACGACATTCATGGAAGCAGTATTGGACACAAGCCCTATTGAAGCAGCGTCCTTTTTCAGAGCTGGCAAAGACGCGGGTTTACCTCACTTTAATCTACCGGGGTACATTCGAGCACGGATTCAACATGTGGGCGTTGAACAGATCGATTTGCTGAATGAGGACACTTATGCGAATCCAGATCAATTTTTCAGCTACCGTCGCAGCTGTCACCTTAACGAGGCGGGCTATGGTCGGCAAATCAGCGTGATTGGTTTAACTTAAATCACATTCGATCACTTGTGTTTCTATCTTTCTGTTCACTTCTAGGCCAAGGGTTGGGTTCACCACTGAATTGGATAGTTAGCTTTCAAAGTCAGCAATGTGCTGCTCACGCAATTTCATCAATGCATTTTTTCGTTTCAACCAAGATACCCCGCTCGCGACAACAATGATTAACACCATTGCTGATATGGGATATCTGATAATAGGAGCGATGGGCATGGCCCAGACAACGACGATTGATACCACACAGAAGATAGCTGCCATGGCGATGGTGCGTTCGTTGAGGTAAGTGACGCTCCAGTCATGCTGTTTCTGCAGACCATTCGGTTGATCCATGCGGCCTTTTGATGCTTTGGCATCCGTGATCGCGATGCCCATTTCGTGATTCGAAGAATCTCCGCTCATTGTTTGTTCCTCCGCTGACGAATAATGTACCTTAAGCATACAACCAAATGTTAGCAAAAAGCCAACTAGCGTACTTGCACTTATCTGCCATCTACAATTCTGTGTTCATTAAATGATGGTGTTTCCCCTAGAGCATTCCATAACCGTATTCCATCTCTAGAGGTGGAATGCGGTTATGGGAGGAATTAACCTCTTCGCCTGCTTTTATCGATTTTTTGGCTGGACAGCGAGTCTGTTTTTACTACAATACCGCCTCCTTTATCTGTCAGTCTTTTACATGCAGGAATTTATTCCCGGCCAGCGCTGGATCAACAGTGCACAACTTGAAATGGGATTGGGTAGTGTTCTAAAAACGGATTTTCGAACCGTTACCGTGATTTTTTTGGCCACAGGAGAAACTTTCGTTTACGCCAAAGAATCGGTTCCATTGACCCGTGTTCGATTTGCTCCTGGGGATCATATCGTGACCTATGAGAATCTGGAACTGGAAGTGATTTCCGTTGAGGAAAAAGAGGGCATGCTAATTTACCAGGGTGTCAACGACTCCGGGGAGGTGACGCAGGTTGAAGAAAGTTTACTGAATAATTTTATTCAGCTAAACAGGCCCACAGAACGTTTATTTAATGGCCAAGTTGATCGTAATCAATGGTTTGACCTTCGTTATAAGACAAGATTAAAAGTGACCGAATTGGCGTTCGACAAGCTGTCAGGACTTGTTGATGGAAGAGTCAGTTTGATTCCGCACCAGCTCTATATCGCTAATGAAGTGGCTAGTCGTTATGCGCCTAGGGAGCTACTGGCGGATGAAGTTGGTTTGGGAAAGACCATTGAAGCAGGGATGATTTTGCATCATCAGCTAGTGACTGAACGGGTAAAGCGAGTGTTAATCGTTGTTCCAGAAAGCCTGACACATCAATGGCTGGTGGAGATGCTTCGCCGATTTAATCTGATGTTTAAAGTTTTTGATGAAGCGCGTGTTGATGCATTTCGGGATGAGGACGACGAAGATGATTCGCCGTTAGAACAGAATCCATTTTCAAGCGAGCAGTTAGTGCTGTGCAGTTTGGAGTTTTTATCCTCGCGTGCGGACATCTTTAAGTCTTGCAGAGATGCTACTTGGGATTTGATGGTAGTGGATGAGGCTCACCATTTGCAGTGGTCAGAAGACGAACCCGGTTTCGAGTATCAGTTGATCGAACAGCTTGCTCAGCAAACTAGTGGAGTCTTGTTGTTGACGGCAACGCCGGAGCAATTAGGTAAGTCAAGTCACTTTGCTCGATTAAGAGTCCGGTTATAAAGGGATTGCGGATGCCGTGGAAATGTTGATGAATGATGCCCCATTGGATGAGAACGCTGAACAGGTCTTGCTGAAAATTACTGGACAGACCGAGCAAATCGACAATGCTGACCATGACAATAGTGGAGCAGAAGCGCGAAACCACATTGATGTGATTAATGATCCTCATGCCGAGGATGAAGTAAGAGCACTAGCGCGTCGAGGGTTGATTCAGATGTTGTTGGACCGTCATGGTACTGGGCGCGTTTTGTTCAGAAACACCCGTGCAGCGGTGAAAGGGTTTCCGAAGCGAGTGCTTCATGACTATCCTTTGCCAATATCTGATGATTATCAGGCTGTGCTGGATGTCATTGGTGACAATACCCTTTCTGAGGCGCAACTGTTGTTGTGCCCTGAATTGCTGTATCAGGCTTATGTGCCTGACGATGGTAAGACGTGGACGTCCATCGATCCCAGAGTGGGTCAGCTTATCGATATTGTTAAAGGGAATCGTCCCAAAAAGGTTTTAGTGATTGCAGCAAGTGCTGAGACGGCCATGGACTTGGTGGAGGTGTTAAGGGTCAAAGAAGGGATCAATGCTGCGGTGTTCCATGAGCTGTAGAAGTTCAGACTTGAGCTGACAGTTACCCGTTTATCAGTAGCTGTCTGTCAGATAGAGTTTAGTTTACAAACTTTTCTTTCCAGATCGCTTTACCGTCGATGAGTGTTTCCATCGGCG
>WLWV01000044.1 GCA_012103395.1 Gammaproteobacteria bacterium | reverse complement strand
GGCTTGTCAGTGCCATCCTCGTCGAGATTGACGATGAATGGAGCAATGCCGACAAGCGATATATCGTGTGGAACGACGATAATGACTCAACCTAAATCAAAGTTACAGACGTAGGGTTGCACAATCCGCTTTGTCGACCATGAATGATATCTTTGTCATGTTTTAGTGATAGCCCAGACGCTGATCTTTGAAGCAGCGCCAGACATGAGGAGAGACTTAGCTGCTTCATTGACGGTACTACCGCTGGTGACTACATCGTCAACAAGAGCGATGTGGTCGTAATGTGTTTTTGTGTTGACATTGAATGCTTGTTTGACATTTGTTGTTCGCAGCTTTTCACTCAGCCCTGTTTGGCTCGATGTGTCAATACAACGACTAAGCATTGATCTGTTGAATGGGACACCAAGTAGCTTACTCAAAACCCGGCTGATTTCCAGTGCTTGATTAAAACCGCGTTGGTTAATGCGGTGGCGATGTAATGGAATGGGTACGATCAAGTTGGGCAACGGAATATCGTTTTGTGATAGCCACTGATAGAACATCTTAGCCAACGGCACCGCAAAGTGGATTTGGTTTTGGTATTTGAGTTGGTGGATTTGATCTGAAATCGGCGCACAGTAGTTGAAGGGTATGGCTGAAAGGAAGTAGTGTGGAGGGGTGTTCTGGCATTGACCGCACACACGAGAGACCGGCCTTTCTGTGCTACAGACTGGACAAAAACAGTGTTTCCATGGAAGTAGGGTCTGGCAATCTTGACAGAAACCGGACGGTGTTTTTTTATGACACAGCGCACACTTTTCTGGCAATATATAATCGAATAGTTGATTGATAAGTGACATTAAGAAATCCTTTTCTCTATACCGTTGATGTAACCAGTTTCCTAATAAGTGGGATACTATTGAGAGCCCAAATGATGCTTTTTGGGGCGTCAAACGAAAGCCCTTAAGAGAATCTATTTGAATCGAAGTCGCAAGCGAACTTTGATGTGCGAACACTATCCATTTATATGCCCTGAAGAGTAACACGATTGGAATTTGATCTAGACAGAATGGCAGATATTCGATCTGCATTGGGAACGAATGTGGGGCCGATGAACTACCTGCTGGACCGAGTTCGTCGGGACATGGAGGAACGAATGCTGAAAGTGGAGAACTTACCGTCAAGTGGTTTGGTAATCGATTTTAAGAATGGGGATTTGCAGTTTGATTTTCTATCTGACCGCAAAGATGACTCTCTTCTTGAATCCTGCCCTCGACTTTTCCCCTATTTGAAGTCCTATGAAACAGCAAGTACTGATCTAGTCGTTATTAATCTTCAGATGGCGTGGCTTGATTTTGAAGCATTGCTAAAAGAAGCCAAACGGGTGTTGCGACCTAGCGGCATGCTCTTCTTTTCTACACTTGGGCCAGATACGCTTGGGGAGTTGTCCTATGCTTGGGGGAAAGTAGATGAGCTTGCTCATGTGCATCCCTTTGTCGATATGCACTTTATTGGCGATACATTGGTAAAGCTAGGTATGTCAAAACCAATCGTTGATACGGATTGGCTAACCGTTGAATACCCCAATACAGAAGTTTTGCTGGATGACCTGAAGCAGGAGGGTTTCGCTAATGTACTTTCTACAAGAAGGAAGACGCTAACAGGTAAAACAAGATTTAAGATGTTCAAAAAATCCCTGTGGGAAATGTGTGGAAAATCGGGTGTCCTGCCAGTGAGTTTTGAAATTGTATTTGGCTTTGCTCAAGTATCAGAAAACGAATTTGCCGTTCACGTTCGACCGCCGGAACTACCTGAAAAGTAGCGCTATTCTCTTTACTTTCTCATTGGCGACGGCCGGGCACATTCAATGGAATGCCTGTGTTCATAATTGCCTGATAGACTTGGAGCGCAACGTACTCTTCGCTTTGGGGCGGTAGCGGTGCAGCACCAGCCATCACATTACAGCTAGCATAACGCCGATGCACGGTTCCCCAAGGTTGCCCTTGGAACGCCCAGGTTGTGCGATAAACAGGAAACCCTGTCGTCTGCCCCATTGCGGCACCAATGACGTCACTGCGTAATTGGTTTCCTGCGTTTTGGACGTGACAGCTAGCGCATGAAAAATTAAGCTGACCTCGTCTTGTCCAGTAATATTGCCTACCTTTTTGGTATGCCTCTCTCATCTCGGGGCTGGAGTAGTCAACCGACATTGGTTGGCCATTTGCTCTGGATTTGTAAAAAGCAACCAATTTCGCCATTTCAGGGTGGTTTGGGTCGATCGTTCTTTCTCCATGTAGTGACAGGCAATCGTTGATATCGCTGACAATGGTTCGTATTGAAGTACCATTGAAGTAAGGATACTGATTCCCGGCTGGCTTGTCGGAAAAACACTGTGTGAAAGTGGCGCCATCGATGAAAGGTTGTTGCCAACGTTGTTGCATACGCTCAATTTCGTCAAGATGATTTGGAGTGGAAACATGTAACTCCCAATTTCTCAGTCGATGAGCGTATTGGGGGAGAGCGTTAACACCGTTCTGGTATGCTTGTAGTTGTACCGTGGGAAAGCGGTCAAGGAAAAACTTTTGGAACTGCTTGATCTCCTCCTCTATTTCACCTATCTCGGGTGTGGCAAGGGACGGCAATGACATCAATAGAGATAAAAAAAATAGGCAGGTTGCGAGAATACGCCTGAAACCTGATAAAACATATCGTTGTTGTTGAGATTTTGGCACTGTTCTACCTTATTGAAACAATGATCACGGTGTAATGCGTGAATGAGCATCACCACGATTCATATTATCGTCGCTCCAGTGCACGCTAACGACATCACCGGGCTTTCCAAGTATTAACTCGACACCAATAATGGGGTTTTTAGATAGCTTTTCCCCAACTGATATCTCAGCAAATATTTGTCCGTTAAGGCGAAAGTCCACATTAGTGATGCGTTGTGCTTCCGAGAATCTGGAGTGGTTTTTCTGTGTGATGGAACAAAATACTTCATGTCCCTGATTGATCTTTTTTATCTGAATCCGTGTGTCGTATTGCATTAGCTTTCATATCCATTGATTCCGATGCGAATATATCTGGAGGATCGAAATAGCTGATCATTTTTTAACGCATAGCATGAGATAGTGGATCCTTCCTGCATGTCAACAGTGCCCTTTACTGAGTGTCCACAGGCTGGATGCAGAGTAAAAACTGCTGCCAATGGGGCGTTCGAAGGTTCAACAAATATGGCCAGTTTTTGAGCTCCAACGGCGGTGATTTTGAATGGTACGTAAGTAGGGTGCTCCGCTTCTATTGGGGTATCAATAACGATGCTCGTATCCTCAGCAGCTTCTGTTGTTTCAAATAGTTGATACAAAGCTTCGTTTCTTTTTTCTAATAGGGGTGAATTATCCTGTCCCAGTGTTTTTGGCGAAAGTAAGGCTGAGAGCATAGAAAAAGCCGGAGTGAATAAGGGTAATAAACTGACCTTTAGCATGGCTCGTTTGGTGAGAAAAAAAGTCTTTCGATTCGTTTGGGTCATGGACGATTTTTCATCTTTAGAAGTTTTGAAGAAGTGTAATGGTAAACTGAACTATCCGATGTCGAATACAGTGCACCCAACCAGTAGAGGCCTGATTACATGTGCTGTAAAAGAAACAAAAGTGTAGGTAAGTTTAGTTTATCCCGCGCTATTTTGATCCACGATGATACTGATTTATAGGATCTGTGAACAAGTCATGATCAATCAATTTGAGTTTAGAGCAGGCATTATTGTTATGACAAGACTTCACTCTAGTTTCTGTTAGCCATTGTGGGTGTAGGTCTTATCTTGTTATCTTTATTCATCGAAACTGACACAGAGGCTTCTTAGATTAGGCGTTAGGCTCAGGGATTTTTTCTTCTAATTCCTTAATGCGAGCGGTAATACTTTGGGGGAAATAGCCCTCGGTTTTGTTGTCCCTTAGGGCAAGTTTTAGCGATGCAATTGCTTTCTTGTTATCACCCAATACAGCGTAATATTCAGCATCTGCTTGATGAGCCTGTGCGATTAAACTCAGTGCGACGTTGATCTTTGAGAGTGACTTATACAGTCGATAATCATCAGGTCGCCGCCGTAGCTGATATCGCACTAGCTGTTTAGCGTTATTCAGCTGCTTGTTTTCGATAAGGGTATCGACCAGATAATAGATAACAAAATGCAAATTGGGGTTCTTTTGATACAGTTTACTTAAGCGCTCGATTGCAACGGTGCTTCTATCACTTGAATGCTCTATTGAGGCTTGTAGTGTTTGGAAATAGTGATTGTTTAAATCACTTTCAATTAGCGGTTTCAGGGTTTCTTCTGCCTCCTCATAACGTCTATCTTCGGCTAGCGCCAACGCCAAACCATAGAGTGCTGCCGTCTTTTTATCTCCGGCCAAATCAGGTAGATGCTTTTTGAATCGGATAATTGGGCTAGTTTTAGCTGTGGTATAGAGGGCTTGGATCTTTGCCCTGACCAGATGAAACTCCAGACTGCTCTTGTGAGATACCGTTGGTAGTTGTTGCGCACGCTGCTCTGTTTCAGCAATACGGCTATACGAAAGAGGGTGGGTTCGTAAGAACTCCGGCGTGTTACTACCCTGAGTTCTTGAGTATCGTTCCAGTTTGCTGAAAAATTGAGTCATGGCAAAAGGATCGAATCCGGCATTTGATAACAATCGAATACCAACAGCATCCGCTTCTCGCTCGAAATCTCGGGTATAGCGTAACTGATTCGATAAGAGCTGTGCGTTCGTCAGTGTCAACCCCGCTAGCCCGATTTGACCTCCAAGTAAAATCGATCCAATGATTGCGGCTGTGGTTGGGAGTTTGTTATCTTGGGAGCGTGCGAGTAGCCTCGGTAAATGTAGCTGGGACAGATGCGCTATTTCATGGGCAACAACCGAGGCCAATTCACTTTCTTCTTCGGTGTTAAGCAGCAACCCAGTGTTGAAAGTGATGTAACCACCAGGTACGGCGAAAGCATTTAAGTTGTTGGACTCGATGAGGTTAAATGTAAGGGGGATTCCGCGTAAATCCGCTGCGCTAGCGACACGATCCCCGATTGATTGAAGATAGTGCCGGAGTTCATGATCACTCACGTAGTCGGCATTGATCAATAGCCGTCTTAAGAAGCTCTGACCGATTTCTCTTTCTTTTTTGGGTGAAAGATATTGTGTTGCGCTATCACCTAACTCGGGAAGTACATTAGTTTCAGCTTGCAGGGAGAAACTCATTATTAGCACCAATGCACAAAAGTAAGTGATGGGCTTCTTAAAGCGACGGCTTTTTTGGTAGTTTTTTATAATACGCATATTGAATGCTTGGGGCTTCTGAGGGCTCTATCAGGCTTTCATTTCTCTGACTGAGCTAGAACCACAGAAGCTCGAACCAATGAAAAAATACAATCTTAACTGTTTGGTCCATCTAAGCGCGTTAAAGTTCTGTAATGTGAAGGTCTCTCGCAATCCATAGACGCGATTAATAGATATGATCAAATTACGGTAAATCACCGAAGCATGATAAATGTGCAATACGAAATATCGCCATTCAGTTGATTTTCTGGATGCCACTGGCAGAGCTTAATAAAAGTACATCGGCTGCTCGTATAGCGAAAATCCCAACAGTAACAACCCCAGGCATTTGATTCAGTTGTTTTTCCGTTTCAATGGGGTTGTCTATGTTCATATTTCGAACATCGATGATGATGTTTCCATTGTCTGTGGTAAAACCGCTGCGTAGCTCCGGTTGCCCACCTAGTCGTGCGATGCTCCGGGAAACCAGACTTTGGGCCATTGGTATCACTTCGATTGGCAGGGGGAAAGCACCGAGGCGATCAACCAGTTTGCTTTCGTCAGCGATACAAACAAATACTTCACTGGCTTGAGCGACGATTTTCTCCCGAGTTAATGCGCCACCACCACCTTTGATCAAGTGTCGATTCCTAGTCGCTTCATCTGCACCATCAACATAAATGGGTAATTTTCCCGCGTGGTTTATGTCCATGACTTCGATCCCATGGTCTCGTAATCTTTTTGCGGAAGCTTCAGAGCTGGCCACTGTTCCATCAATTCTTCCTTTCATTTTAGCGAGTCCACCGATAAAAAAATTGGCGGTCGAGCCTGTTCCAACGCCGACTACGTCACCAATTTGAATATACTCAAGGGCCGCTTCAGCCGCTTCTTTCTTTAGTTTGTCTGTGGTCATTTTATTTCGCTAGTTGTCTATGCTGCGAGAGCTATTTAGAATGGTTTGCTATTAAAGTGCTTGTGCATCAGTTCCGCACTTGGGTTTTGTTTAGAACTAGTGATGGAGTGAAGAATAGAGCTATCAAAACAATGATGCGCTTAGCTCATTGACTGCTTTTAGCATGTCGGGATCATCAGTCAATGTTTCAGAAATAGCGCTCCGGCACGCCGTTCTCGCATCTATTCCGGTTTTCATTAGTTTGGCAGCATGAATCAGTAGTCTAGTGCTTGCTCCTTCTTCCAATCCACTTCCTTTTAAATTTCGGGTCATGTTGGCGTACTTCACCAGACGATCAGCAATCTGATTGTCAAGCCCCGTTTCCTTCACAATGATTGCCGACTCAAGTTGGGTCGGTGGGTAGTCAAATTCGATAGAAACAAAGCGTTGTCTTGTGCTCTGCTTCAGATCCTTTAGCACACTCTGGTAGCCCGGATTATAGGAAATTCCCAAACAAAACTCGGGAGGAGCAGCTAACAATTCGCCAGTTTTCTCAATGGGTAGCACTCGTCGATCGTCTGCAAGAGGATGGATCACGACAGTGGTATCTTTTCTCGCTTCCACAATTTCATCCAGATAGCAGATTCCTCCTCCCCTGACTGCACGACTTAATGGGCCATCCGCCCAGCGTGTTTCACCGCCAATAATCAAATAGCGACCTACCAAATCAGCAGCGGTGAGATCATCGTGACATGAAACGGTGATCAAAGGACGAGATAGCTTCCATGCCATGTGTTCCATAAAACGGCTTTTGCCGCATCCTGTCGGTCCCTTTAGTAGTACTGGAATTCCATTTTCGTACGCTGCTTCGAAGATTTCAATTTCTTCTCCTTGGGGTGCATAAAAGGGTTCTTTTTTAATTAAGTACTCGTCAAGTTTGGATTCGATTGTCATTCGAAAAATACAAAGGGTATTATTGTTTATCAAGAGGGCCCCATGATGGGGTCCGACAGTTGATTCTACTACTCATCCTATTCAGATCAGCATAGTGTATTGGTCAGCGGGTTAAGTTAAAAGCATTCAGTTAAAAATGCCGTTTGGGTTTGTATCGAGTACGCTTTTTACGAAACCGTGTCAGCCGGCGTCAATATTGACTAAGTCACCGACCGACAGGATTGTCTCAATTTCGGCTGTATAGTTAGATCCAAAATATATCTCATCGTCCCATTGTCGGTAGGTTGATAGAGTTTGTATTGGCTCAGGGCCACTGAGCATCCCTGTTTTTTGATCAACCGTTGGAACGGAACATCTTGAACAGGTCTGCAGCATACGAATGTTTGTGCCATTGATCTGTATCGACTCCCATTGGTCTTCAGCGAAAGCCTCACAACCCCGGATAACAAGGTTAGGCCTGAACCGATCCATTCCTACCGGTACAACAAGTTTTGAGTTAAGGTCATCGAGTGAGGCTTGAGAGATAATCAGTAATGGGAAAGCATCCGCAAATTTCGTATGATCTCCTGGCCGAGCAACGTCCGGTTTGCAAAGTCGAGTCTCGTTTTCAGGGAAACACACCAGCTTACAGGGTGTGTCCAACGCTTGACTGATCCACTCATTGGTGGCGATATCTAGCTCGATGGCGTTTACAGGGTCGTTAAACACTCGGGTAGCTATTGTTTTCATGCCTAGGGAAACCTTGGGAACGACGTGCTCCTCCATGCCGAAACTAGATAAGATCAATTGCCCATTGCGCATGTCAGTTTCAACCAGTGACATCTGAGGATGGGTGCGCTGAGTAAGAAAACGGTTCTGATTGTCAACTACCATCCATTGCCTGTCGTATTGAAGGCCGCTTAGTGATAATTGACTTGTGCTTAGTGATACTCCTGCCAAGGATTTAACAGGATAAATATGGATTTCAGTTAGTTGCATTTTCTGGAAATCGATCTGTGAATGCGGTCCCCCAAGTTTGCCTTAGGCTAGAAAAAATAGATATAACTATGAGACACTGTCCGTCATGAAAAGCCCCCAAACTTATATAGATACCCTGCGCGAACTAATTGCGTTCGATACAACAAGCCGCAACTCAAATCTACAGCTAATCGACTACATCCAATCGATATTGTCAGACCGAGGAGTGACATCTGAGCTAACCTATGATGAGGCTCGTGGGAAAGCGAATTTATTCGCAACGATAGGACGTGGGAATGAACCGGGTATCATTTTATCGGGTCATACCGATGTTGTTCCAGTGGATGGTCAATCTTGGTCAACGGAACCCTTTGGCGCAACCATTAAGGAAGGGAGACTATTCGGTAGAGGAGCCTGTGATATGAAGGGGTTTATCGCCGTTTGTCTTGCCAAAGTGGATGATTTTTTGTCTGCCGATCTCAACACCCCCATTCATTTTGCGTTCTCTTATGATGAAGAGGTGGGGTGCGTAGGTGTCAAAGGTTTGCTTGAGGAACTGAAAAAGAAACCGATTCAGCCTAGGGCTTGCATTATTGGTGAACCGACCAGCATGGGCGTGATTAGGGCACACAAAGGTATGTTGTTTAAACGTTGCCATGTGCATGGAAAATCCGCCCACTCCTCATTGGTTGATCAGGGAGTGAATGCAATCACGATGGCGGCTAAAACCATTGCGCATATTGACTCGATTGCCCAAAGAATTCAACGGGAAGGTCCGTTTGATCAGGAATTTGCTCCCCCATATACGACGCTGCACTGTGGTGTTATCAAGGGTGGGATTGTTAACAACATTATTCCCAATGAATGCCAATTCGATTTTGAAATTAGAAATTTGCCAGATCATTCTCCATTAGCTATTTTCGATGAAATAGACCGGTATGTAAAAAAGGAACTTCTTCCGAAAATGCATGAGGTTAGTACAGATACGGGCTTTGAATGGAAAATTCTGGCGGATTATCCAGGGTTAAATACGCCATTGGATGACAATATGATTTCGGTTGCTTCTAATCTATTACAAACCACCAATAGGCCGGGAAAAGTAAGTTATGGAACCGAAGGTGGGCACTTTCAGTCAGCGGGTTTTTCTACCATTGTTTGTGGCCCGGGAAGTATTGAACAGGCACACAAACCGGATGAGTATGTTGGGCTAGATCAATTGGCAAAGTGTGACCAATTTCTATCCGCTTTGATTCAGTCTATGGATTAACTGTGTTATGGCTATTTATCTTGGTTTAGGGACAAATGAAGGCGACAGAAAAGCAAATCTAGAAAAAGCCATTCAAGCGTTAAAGTCGGCTGGTTTTTCGGTACAAGCTGTTTCTCCCTTGGTTGAATCTCCAGCTATGTTGCCTGATAACGCAGAATCATCTTGGAACAAGCCTTACTTGAATTGCGTTATCCGAGGAAAAACTGACTGGCAGCCGATGGAAGCTCTGTCTATCGTGAAAACCATAGAGCGGGAACTGGGAAGAAAACCGTCAAAACGCTGGGCACCTCGTCCAATTGACATTGATATTCTGATATGGAATGAGTTGTGCTATGAGACGGAAGAGCTCACCATTCCGCACTTAGGGGTGTCCTCACGTGGGTTTGTTCTTTCTCCGCTTTGTGCTATGAGTCCCGGATTGATTGTTCCTGGTATAAACAAGACTGTGTTTGAGCTATCAAAAAGTGTTTCCGTAATACCTTTATGGATGGGGGTTTTAAATCTCACACCTGATTCATTTTCGGATGGAAATGCTTGGTTTGACGAAAAGACGCTTGAAATACATCTGGATGAAATGATTGAGAACCATATTCAGATCATCGACTTGGGAGCTGAATCCACTCGACCCGGCGCACAGGAGGTCTCACCAAAAGTTGAATGGAAGAGACTTTCGCCGGTATTAGCACTGCTTCAGGCGAAGTTTGATGGCATGCAGGTTAAACCTTTAATCTCATTGGATAGCCGAAATCACGAAACAATTGAGAGAGCATTAAGTTATGGTGTCGATATTGTTAATGATGTGAGCGGTCTTTCTAATCCGTCGGTCGTTGATGTTGTGAAAAATAGCGGTTGCCGAGTAGTGGCGATGCACAGTACTGCTGTCCCTGCGGATCCATCGAATGTCTTGCCAACAAATCTGTCAGCACTGAGCCAAATAAGGGATTGGTTGTATCGCAATGTTGACAATTGGATTGATAGTGGGATCGCATTGGATCAGGTTATTTTTGATCCTGGGGTCGGATTCGGTAAAACCGTTTTACAAACCCTCGACTTGTTGAGCAATATTCCTGAACTAAGAGAGCTCGGGTTTCGGCTGTTGATCGGACATTCTAGAAAGTCGTTTATGCGGGGTTTTTCTAAAAACACACAGGAAGATAGGGATTTATCGACGTTGGGCATGTCGCTATCTTTGTGTGATCAAGGTGTTGATATTATTCGTGTTCACGATCCCGTGATGCATGCCAAAGCCTACCGAGCGTGGGCTCATATCGCATCCTGACCGGCGTCTAAAAAGCGCTGAGGGATGGGAGCGTTAGGATAGAGATAAAAGCAGAAATACGTAATGTTGTCGTTAATGAAAAACTACACTCGCTGATAATGTAAAAGCCGGGATGGGAGCATCAAATAGGTCGCCATTATCGTCTTGCATTTGATAGCTTCCAAGCATTGCTCCCACGGGAGTTTTTAATACTGCTCCACTCGTGTATTCAAAACTTTCTCCTGGCTTTAAATGAGGATGCTCTCCAACAACCCCTGGCCCTCGTACCTCTTCTGTCTTCCCCTCTGAATCAGTGATGACCCAATGACGCGTGAGTAACTTTGCGGCTACTTCACCTCTGTTTTCAATGTAGATAGTGTAAGCAAAAACAAATTGATTACTGTCCGGGATTGATTGATTTTCAAGATACGTTGGCGTGGCGCAAACGAATATGTTCTGTTTTGAGGTCATGGCATCGATTTAAAGCCAAGCTGGGTATATATGCAAGAGCGAAATATCGAATTTATGATTTGATTATTGAGATTCTAGAAGCGAAGTGATATCGTTATCACAGAACTATAACTTGCAGTACCCCTTTTGCATGTATACGTTTATCTGGATAAACGGTGCTTGCGAGTAATTATAAATCCACAATGGGAGATAGAAATGCAACGATCACTTTATATTGATCCAGATAAGTGTACAGGTTGTCTACAGTGTGAAATGGCCTGCTCTTATGAAAACGAAGGAGTTTTTAATCCGTCGAAATCTCGAATAAAGGTTTTTACATTTCATGATGAGGGACGTTTTGTTCCCTATACCTGCACTCAGTGTGATGAGGCTTGGTGTCTTCATGCTTGTCCCGTTGAAGCAATCACCATGAATAAATCAACCGGTGCGATGGAGGTGAGTGAATCAGTTTGCGTTGGTTGTAAGGTATGTACAATCGCCTGCCCATTTGGAACCGTTAACTACAGCCAAGATACGGGTAAGGTGGTTAAGTGTGACCTATGTGGGGGTGACCCAAAGTGTGCAAGCGCATGTCCTACGAGTGCGATTACTTACGTTGATGCAGATGCGACCGGTCTTGACAAGATGCGAGCATGGGCAGCGAAAACCGACAGCGCTAACACAGCAAATTAAGGGGGAAAGCATAATGACTTGGGCACGCAAAATTTTGAGAGTTAACCTAACTTCGGGTACTGTAAAAGAAGAAGCGTTGAACATGGAGTGGGCCGCTGACTACATTGGCCAACGTGGATTGGGGACACGATATCTTGTTGAGGAAACGGACCCAAAATGTGATGCGTTAGGACCAGATAACAAACTGATCTTTGCAACAGGACCATTAACTGGTACTACGGTTTCTACTGGCGGTCGTTATTCTGTGATAACGAAAAGCCCACTTACTGGGGCCATTGCTTGTTCAAACTCAGGTGGGTTTATTGGGGCAGAGCTCAAATCTGCTGGTTGGGATATGATTATCTTTGAGGGTAAGTCATCTTCACCTGTCTATTTGCATGTCCAGAATGAAGTTGCCAAACTAGTGTCAGCCGAAGATTTATGGGGAAAATCGGTTTGGGAAACAGACAAGTTGCTTCATGAAAAGCATAAAGATCCGCAAACAAGAATAGCCGCAGTTGGTCGTTCCGCGGAATCGGGATGCCTTTATGCTGCTGTAATTAATGATTTGCACAGGGCCGCTGGTCGCTCAGGTGTGGGCACGGTCATGGCTTCAAAAAACCTAAAGGCATTGGTGGTTCGTGGCACCCGAGGTGTTGGAAACATTAAAGACCCGGTTAGATTCATGAATAGCGTTGCGGAACAGAAGCAGGTGCTTGCTGAAAATGCGGTAACCGGGCAAGGCTTGCCTGCGCTTGGAACTCAGGTCCTGATGAATGTTATCAATGAAGTTGGTGCATTGCCGAGCAGAAATATGCAGGATAATCAGTTTGACGGAGCGGGCAATATCTCAGGTGAGGCTATGCTTGAGCCTCGGGCAAGTGATGGGAAGCCAAATTTAACCACTAATGCAGCCTGCTTTGGCTGCACAATCGCTTGTGGACGTATTTCTACGATTGATAAAACTCACTTCTCGGTTGAAAACAAGCCGGAATATTGGGGTAACTCTGGCGGGTTGGAGTATGAGGCTGCGTGGGCTATGGGAGCAGACACGGGTGTTGATGACCTTGATGCGATCACCTACACTAATTTCGTCTGTAACGAAGATGGTTTCGATCCTATTTCTTTTGGCGCTACCGTGGCAGCAGCAATGGAGTTGTTCGAGCTTGGTGCGATTACCACAGATCAAACTGATGGAGTTGAATTGAAATTTGGGTCTGCGAAAGCGCTAACATGGTGTGCGGATCAGGTTGCAACGGGAGCTGGATTTGGTCGGGACCTCGGTCTTGGTTCTAAACGGCTGTGTGAGAAATACGGGCATCCAGACCTGTCCATGACCGTTAAAGGTCAAGAGTTTCCTGCCTACGATCCACGGGGAATTCAGGGCATGGGTTTAACTTACGCCACTTCCAATCGTGGGGCGTGTCATCTTCGCAGTTATACGGTGGCCTCTGAAATTTTAGGAATTCCAGAAAAAACAGATCCATTGGTGTCTGAAGGTAAAGCTGGTTTAGTTAAAGCATTTCAGGATGCGACTGCAGCGGTTGACTCAATGGGCATATGTGTTTTCACGACTTTCGCTTGGACATTGGATAACATGGCTCCTCAAATTGATGCAGCATGTGAAGGCGACTGGACAGTGGAGCGTTTAGGTGAGGCTGGAGAGCGAATCTGGAATCTTGAGCGAGACTATAATAATAAGGCTGGAATGACTGGCGCTGATGACACTTTGCCGAAGCGTCTTCTTAAAGACGCCGCCAAGACAGGGCCAGCTGAAGGTCGGGTTTGTGACCTAGATAAGATGCTGCCGGAATACTATGAGCTGCGTGGATGGACTTCCGGTGGTGAAGTCACTGACGATATTAGACAAAAACTCTCATTACCAGCATGAACTACGTAATTATCGGTGCTGGCCCGGCGGGGGTAGTTGCTGCTGAAACGCTCAGAAAACTTGATCAAACAGCAACTATCACGCTGGTTGGGAATGAGCCGGAGCCGCCCTATTCAAGAATGGCAATTCCTTATCTTCTCATTGATAATATCGAGGAGCAGGGGACTTATCTGAGAAAACAGAACGGCCATTTTCAGGAACATCGTATTGATGTTGTCATTGGTTCTGTCTCTTCAGTTGATGTTCAAAATGGTGCCCTGAAATTGTCAAATGGCTCAGAGATTGGGTATGACAAGTTGTTGGTGGCAACGGGCTCCAGGCCCATCTCACCACCGGTACCGGGTATTGATCATGAGAAAGTCACATCCTGTTGGACGTTAGCGGACGCGAGGAAAATCACCAACGGCGTCAAACCTGGCGCTTCGGTAGTGTTGATTGGAGCTGGATTTATAGGCTGCATTATCCTCGAATCGCTAGTGGCCTCTGGTGCTGAATTGACCGTTATCGAGATGGGGAACCGGATGGTCCCCAGAATGCTTGACGAAAGATGTGGCACTATGCTTGAACGATGGTGTCGGGAAAAAGGTGTCAATGTCATGACTAGTTCCCAAGTCGAGGCCATTGAATCTGTTGGATCCAATGTCAATGTTATGGTCAGTGGTGGTCGTCAGGTAGAAGCGGAATTGGTTATTTCTGCCGCGGGTGTTCGACCTAATGCCGATTTTTTATTGGACTCAGGTGTCGAGCTGGTTAATGGTGCAGTGTTAATTGATGAGTATATGCAATCTTCAGTGCCGAATGTGTATGCTGCTGGAGATGTTGCCCATGGTAAAGATTTTTCTACCGGGGCGTTCAGTGTGCAGGCGATTCAACCTACCGCCGTTGATCATGCACGTATCGCTGCGAGCAATATGGTTAATCATGGGAGTGTCAGACACCAAGGCAGTGTGTTGATGAATGTATTAGATACAATGGGTCTGATCTCCGCTTCCTATGGCCAGTGGGAAGGTGTGGAGGGTGGAGATACTGCTCAATTGCTTGATGAAGAGAACTTCAGGTATGTGCAACTTCAATTCGAGGGGAATCGGCTGGTTGGTGCAAATACGCTCGGTATGACCCAGCACATTGGTGTCCTAAGAGGGTTAATTCAGGGGCGGTTTGATCTCGGTCTCTGGAAACAGCGACTAATGGATAATCCTTTGAGGGTGATGGACGCTTATCTTGCGGTAACGCAAGGTTAATCATCCCTTAAGTTTTGACTTCAGTGACATTTTGATCTGCCTGTTATATGCAAATTACCTTTAAACTATTCGCTACATTGATGCGATTCTTACCTAAAGAGGCTAAGAGAAATGTTGTCAATCTCGATGTTGCTGATATGACAACACCTAATGATCTCATTAGCCAATACAATTTGCCACCAAAAGAAGTACATTTGGTCTTGGTTAATGGTGTCTATTTGTATGAATCTGATAGGAATAAACCACTGAAAAATAATGATGCATTGGCGATTTGGCCTCCGGTAGCTGGTGGATGAGTGACCACAAGCTCCCTGATTTCAACTACAAAGCGGAGATGGGGTTTACACATTATGAGTTACTCAAAGGTTTGCCTTCTGCTGTAAAGCCTTATGAGATAAAGCGAGTTTCACCGTTAGTGTATGAGATGAGATTCGAAGACCGTTTGGTTAACCTAGTGATTTTACCCGAGACGATTCGAAAAATTGCATCTATTGAGCTGCCAGTGACAAGCATTTCCTTGGATTTTTTTGAATTTGAAGCGGCTCAATACGATACATTTATGGATAGATTTAAACGCTATCTGCATCGTGGAGGCGGATGAGTGAACATTACCCTAAAATTATTCTCTAATCTGATGGAGTACCTGCCAAAAGAGGCTGACTCGAATACTGTGAATATGGTGGTTTCGGTTTCCACTAGCCCTTATGATCTAATTGATCGTTTAGGGATTCCCAGAGGCGAAGCTCAGGTTATGATGAAAAACGGGGAATTCTGTCCAATTGAACAGCGAAGCTACCCGCTGAATGATGGTGATACTGTGTCTGTTTGGCCGTCTATTCAAGGCGGGTAGCTTACAAGCAGTAGGTTTTATAGCTTGGGTGATTATTGCCTCAGCTTTTGATGGTGTGGTGCATTTGCTGAGGCCGGGATCAATGGCCAGATGTTCAAGTAGGAGATGAGCATGAAAGCGCTGATTTGTTTTGGTACTACCCGATTCAATTGAGGGGTATGCTATTTCTTAAATGTGCTTTCTTTCATCGATAAGTCGAAACGAATGGTTTACGCATTATTGACAGTTTCTTAACTAGGTACAATTTCTTGATACAAGATAAACGCCAAAGACATCTTCATGACATTAGAATTTCGGTCACAGATCGATGCAATTTTCGATGTGGGTACTGTATGCCTAAAGATATTTTCGGTAAAAACCATCAATTTTTACCACCAAGCGAACTGCTTAGCTATGATGATATTGAAAAGCTGGTTAAAGCGTTTACGGTGTTAGGGGTCAGTAAGGTTCGATTAACAGGGGGAGAACCGCTGCTAAGAAAAGACCTGGAGCGACTAATTAGTCGATTATCGAATATCGAGGGGATCAATGATGTGGCCATGACCACAAATGCCTCCTTGCTTACTAAACAGAGAGCATTGTCGCTGAAAGCCGCTGGGGTTAGACGAATAAATATCAGCTTTGATGCAATCACTCCAGAGATATATCGTAAGATTAACGAGATCAATTATCCAATGCAGGACATTCTCAACGGCATAAGAAATGCCATCGATGTAGGTCTTGAGACAGTTAAGGTTAATATGGTGGTTCAAAAGGGTATTAACGAAACCGACATTATTCCCATGGTTAAGCACTTTCGTGGATCTGGAGTGATATTACGGTTTATTGAATTTATGGATGTCGGCAACCATAATAAATGGAACCTTGCGAGGGTGTTTACGTCACAGGAAATCATCAATACTATTAATGAACAATACCCTCTTAGAGTGGTTGGAGAGAACTATCCTGGGGAAGTAGCGAAACGATGGGAGTATTTAGATGGCGAGGGAGAAATAGGTGTTATATCGTCGATCACCCAACCATTTTGTGGAGACTGCTCAAGGGCGAGATTGTCAGCTATTGGAGAGTTATATACTTGTCTTTTCTCCCGTTCTGGCTTTGACCTGAGAGGGATGTTGAGAAAACAGTTTAATCAAGAGCAAATAGTCGAAGCGCTCGCGAAAATATGGACGAATCGAACGGACCAATATTCCGTTGAGCGATTCAAGAATCCAGGAGGGGTCGGATCGCACCGGAATAGCCAAAAGGTTGAAATGTCTTATATTGGTGGTTAGCGGTAAAAATCTGATCGATCTTGCCATAACATGTAGAAGTTTAGACCAAATCTGACACCGTATTAAATCAATCCGAGCGAAGCGAGGGTTGATTTAATGAGAGTTACCCGTTTTGATGTAGTTACCAAACAATATCAAAACACAACGAGGTAACTCT
>WLWV01000043.1 GCA_012103395.1 Gammaproteobacteria bacterium | reverse complement strand
TGGCTCAACATTCAATACTAAAGCCTGAAAAACCGGCTTTGGCTTCGCTCTCTACGTTCACTCCGCCAAAGCCAATAGCGAAGCTGCAATAGAAAGCTAAATTACAGACCTCAGATTACACTACCTTGGCCCTCTGGCTTTGATTTTCAAAATATCTTCCAGTTTACTCAATTGACCTCGGGACTTTTCCTTTCCATTGGAGTCAGTGACAACATAGTCAAAAGGGGATTCGAGATAAATGAAAAGACTCATGAGATGCTAGTGACTCTGACTATGTCGATATAAACGTTATCCTCGATACTTCGCTTCAATAGATAACGACTGCTAATCGTTATCCTTCCATACGAACTCGTTACATTAACTAAAAAGTACGTCGTAGAAACATCTGCAAAACCAGCGGCCACATCACCGTGTGAAGCTAGTTCTGTGGCAGTAATAAAGTCGTCGATGGAAGGATAGCCGTTTTCTCCCCGGCCTGATGCCAAAGCAGATCCAGCGCCGATCGGTAGTACGGTACGACCAAAGATACCGAAGAGCGAATCTGAGCAGGTATTTATATTGATCGGTAAACCAGCTTCAGGTAGCGCGGAGACTAATGGGCTTATTTCTTCAAATGCAACCCTATCGATTCCTTTCACCAACAATAGCTCGCTAATATCGCTCATGAAACTATTCGCCGTCCTCATGGGTGGGTCACCGAGTAGATATTCATCATCCTCAGCACCCTCAGGACCTGTTGGGGAGGCATCATCATCCAACCAATCTTTAATGCTCACCGCCAATGCAGGACTTTGGCCTGTTATTTCAAGGAGTCTTTTAAAGCCCGCCATCCAGATACCATTTTCAATATTGATTGGCGGCACCAACGCGTTCCACGATTCATTCAGGTGGTCCGTGTTTGAAGATTCCCCATCTTTTTGCAAGACCAGCATCGCCCACTGCAATCCACTTTCCGCGAGATATTGAGCCTGCAAACGATCGTGTTGGTTTTCCACGCGTCGTATCGCCATATGATCATCGCCAATGAGATAACTTCCCGCAGAAGCGAGTAATGCCAGACACAACAATACCAGCACCAATGCCACCCCTTTTTGCTTTTCAGAATTCACCAAAAAACCTAATCCGACGATTAATACTTGCACCGGTTTCGGGGGGTAACAACAAGCTCTACGTGATAATCAACATGCGTATTGTCAGCCTCCTCAAATGCCTCCAGATCAGGTGTGACTGCTAACCTCACATCACTAATTCCCGTCAATATCTTATGCGTGATAGGTTCACTGTTCTGGGCTCGATCAAGCACCCGCCAATTAGACCGAATGATAGAGTCTTCGTGAAAGCTCCAACTCACCCGAAACAATCTGCTTTGGCCCTTACCCCGATAGTCAGGTAGCGAACTCGTCACTGACAACAGTTCCTTACCGTCAACAGACCCAACCACAATAGCATCTTGATAGTCACCGTATTGATCTCGAACCTTTCGGTTGATTGCATAGTGAATGTCCCTCTCTATCATGTGCAAAAAACGATTCATACTCGTGAATTGTGCATCCCGGCGGTTGAGAACCTCTCCTGTGGAAAAGTACTGCTCCATAGTGAAAAACATCGCCAACGATATAACCGAAAATATTGAAATGGCAACCAACGTTTCAAGCAGACTAAAACCATTCGATGTGTCAGGCATTTGGGTATTCATCGAAGATCAGTTCTCATTCCCCCTCTGGTTCAGGTTCGCTTTGTAATAAAATAGCTCCCCGTAACCGTCCACCTTATCGATCTGTGAACTAACATCAATTCGAATGATGTCCAAATTCGGTGTGGCAGAATGTTTCATCTTAATCTTCCATTCGTACCCTGCCATATTCGTGCTAACCTCACTTAACAGGCTATTCCAGTTTTTGGATTCCAATACACTGTTTATGTGATTACTCGACACTAAATTCGCGACAAATCGTTTCTCGGTTTCATTCCGCACCGTCACACTCTGGGTAATCATCTTCGCAGCAGCCGCGATACCCACTGCGACTATAGACAGTGACACAAGCACCTCTAATAGCGTAAATCCTCCATGGAAAGAATGCGTTGTTTTAGATTTTGCAGATCCGTTATTCATCATCTAGTGGCTTTTCCATTACCAACACATTCAATTCCTCATTGACTTCAATGTCATAGCGCTTGTTTGTTCCAGAAAAAGACACCTCAAAATCTGAAATCAGCCCGATAGGGTCAACAATAATCCGCTCGTTATTATTGGATGGCATTGACCATGACACCCTGATATCAGTGGGAATTACTGTCCTACTAAGCAAACCATCGTCAAACTCTTTCCACCGCTCTATATAGGCATAGAAACGATAAACAGTAACGGCCAAGCTTCTCGATTCACCTTCGAAACCAACAGCCATCGGCTTTCCGGAAAGCATGCTTTCTTCTCTGAGATAACCAATTTTCTTAGCGAATTTCTGTGCTTCTACACGGGCGAGATTATCGTTATTCATCGCTAGGTTGGAAATAGCTAATGAGCTGATGACACCGACGAGCACGCACACAACCATAATTTCGACCAGCGTAAACCCATATTCAAACAGGCTTGTTTTCTTATCGCATGGTTTAACTTCGAGAAACAACACGCTCCTAAACTCGCTAGTTGTCGGCTTTCCAGTTGGTAATGTCCTCATCACTACCTAAGCCACCCAATACCCCATCGGATCCCAATGACCATAAGTCAAAAGCGCCATGTTCTCCTGGGGACAAATACTGATAATCCCCACCCCATGGATCTTTGGGGAGTCGATCGATATACCCTCCCTCTTTCCAACTCTGTGCCTCACTCCCGGGGTCAGTGACCAGCGCTTCCAAACCAATATCGGTAGTAGGGTATTTATAATTATCAAGCTTATAAAGCTTAAGTGCATTGGTGAGAGACTGGATATCACTCGTTGCCTTGGTAACGAATGCCTGCTCCTGCCTACCAAGTACCCGAGGCAAAATAAGCGTCGAGAGTATGCCAATAATGACAACAACAACCATTATCTCTATCAATGTAAATCCTTTTTGTTCATTGCATTTTGCTCCAGTGCATCGATGCCGACCATTTTCCATGGAATACTCCGGTCTAAGTGTTATTTTATGTGTTTGCTTAACTTAGAGTTACTTTGCCTTGGAGTCACTTGAGGTCGCTAACTGATTATTTGGTTAATGTCAAAAATAGGTAGCAGTATCGCTAGAACGATTAACATTACCAGCGCTCCCATTATCAGTATCATTAATGGTTCGAACAGACTCACAGTAATCATAGTACGGGACTCAATTTGTCGCTCAGCCACGGCAGCGGATTTCTCCAACATCTCAGCTAACCGGCCGCTCTTTTCTCCACTTTGGACCATCTGAACCATAAGAGGGGGGAAATGGCCCGCTCGCTCCAGCGCCTTGTGTAGGCTCGCTCCTTCAGTCACTTCATTGGTAGCTTGCCTCAAACTGTGCCGCATTCTCTGATTGGCAACCACTTTAGCTCCTGCTTCCAAAGCGGTGATAAGAGGCACATCACTGCCGACCATGATCGACAACGTCCTTGCCATACGAGCAGCGTTTAAACCTTGGCTCAGTTTCTTTATGCCTGGCAACCTTAAGTACACTCCGTGCAACCATAGTTTTGGAGGGCCTTTTCGAAAAACAGAAATAGTACCCAGGCTGCAAATTGTAATAACACCCATCATAGTAAATCCGTGTTGCTTAACAAAATCACTCACTCCTATCAAGATCCGAGTTAACCAAGGCAGAGCCTGCCCGGTGTCACTAAACACAGACACAACTTTTGGCACGACAAAAGTAATGAGCCCACTCACGATGAGAATGGACACCACCATCAGAATAATAGGATACACAAGCGCAGACGTGATTTTGCGGCCAATATCCAATCTATCTTCAATGTATTGGGCGAGTCGTTCCATCACTTCAGACAATTTTCCAGTTTGTTCCCCGGCTTCGATAGTGGCGATATATAGCTCTGAAAATGTCCGTGGGTAACCGGAGAACGCGTAAGCAAGCGTATGCCCCTCTAGCACTTTTTCCTTAATATTGCTGAGCATGGACTCAATTTGATAACTCTCCTCCTGATTCACCAGTGCCGTAAAACAATCTTCGATCGTTAATCCCGATGACAACAAAATAGCAAACTGCCGAGTGATAATCGACAGTTCTGTGTCATTTAACTTTAGTCTACTCTGAGCGCCCTTTTGGGTATTTGAAATTACGCTTTGAGTAAGAACAGATACAGGGAAAAGCCCTTGATCCCTAAGATATTGCCTTGCTTTTTTTGCATTGTCTGCCGGAATCATCCCTTTCCTGTTTCGCCCTTTCGCATCCAGAGCGTTATACTCATATACAGACATGGAATCAGCTCTACTGCGCCGTTACGCGAAGTAGCTCGCTCAGGCTCGTAATCCCGGCCTTCACCAAATCAAGTCCATTTTGTTGAATGTCAACACACGTCAATCGGACATGGGCCAACATCTCCTGTTCTGATCGTCTCCCATGAATCATCGTCCTTAACGTATCATCAACAACAATTAGCTCGTAAATGCCCGTTCTTCCTCGGTATCCTGTAAACGCACAGGCTTGACAGCCCGTTGATTCGTAATAAACCTCTCGCCTATATTCTGAGCAACCAATACCCTCTTTGGTTCCCCGTTCGCCCTTCTCTATCAACTCTGCGGGTTGTTTACAGTCGGGACAGAGTTTTCTCACCAATCGCTGAGCCAATACTCCAATTAGACTCGAGGAGACTAGAAAAGGCTCAACTCCCATATTGATTAATCGAGTAACAGCACCGATGGCCGTGTTAGTGTGCAATGTCGAAAGCGCCAGATGACCTGTCAAGCTGGCCTGAATAGATATTTCCGCGGTTTCTAAATCTCTTATCTCTCCAATCAATACTACGTCGGGATCTTGACGCAAAATCGACCTTAGGCCCGCGGCAAAAGTAAAATCAATCTTTGAATTGACCTGAGTCTGGCCAACACCACTCAGATCGTACTCAATCGGGTCCTCTATGGTCAAAATATTGAGCGCATCTCTGTTTAGCTCTGAGATTCCAGCATACAATGAAGTAGTTTTTCCCGACCCAGTTGGACCTGTCACCAAGAAGATACCATGAGGGGAGTGAATCAGTTTTTCAAATTTTCTAGCCAAATCACCTCTCATACCCAGCCGATTAATCCTGAAGCGTGAAGCCTGTTTATCCAACAATCTGAGCACGACCCGTTCACCATGTTGAGTTGGTAACACCGAGACTCTCACATCAATTTGCCGATCCCCTACTCGAAGAGACATTCTGCCGTCCTGGGGCAGCCGCTTTTCTGCGATATCCATCTTCGACATAACTTTAATTCTAGATACCAGCGCGCTGTGCAGCCCTCTTTGGGGATCAACAACATCTCTTAGCAAACCATCGATTCGAAAACGAACACTCGAACGCGAATCAAAAGCCTCCAAATGAATATCAGAGGCCTCTTCCCTAATCGCCTGAGTCAACAGTGCGTTGATTAGCCGAATAATCGGCGCATCATCAACGGACTCTAAAAGATCCATTGTTTCAGGTAACTCTTGAGTTAGCATAGAGAAATCTTCTTCTTCCCCTAAATCTTCGACCATTTGAGTAGCAGCAGATTGCCCCTTTTCGTGGGTTCTTCTCAACACAAGATAAAATGTTTCTTCTTCTACCTGGTGGAGCTGAGTGGGTCGTCGAAAGTGGCGCTCTATCTCCTCGACGGAGTCCATTGAAATGGATGGTGAATGAATCACCGACAGCACACCATTTCTTTCATTGATTACCATCACTTTGTGGCGCTTGGAGAAATTGTAGGGGATCCGGCTCGTCCAGTTGACGTCTGACAATGCAAACCAATCAGGTTCTTCGACGCAGGAGTCTGGCACCATCGGGGTTAGCATATCTCCGCCTCTGGATGATAGAGCCACCACGCTATCCAACGAGAAATGAATGGAATCAAACAACTCATTCAAGCAGCCCGGAGAAATTGATGGGATGGTTTTCTAGCGTAACTCTTTTCCATTATTTCCTTGCCGTCTCAGGTGCATGAGAAATTGCATTCTCCCCTTTGGTCTGCAACGGTGCGATGGCGGATACCTTTTCAGGCTGGCCCGTTTCCCAATTAATCATGGGAAGAACAGGATTCTCTACACCCTGAATCAACTCCCTTGTGTCCGGTTGTCCCACGATTTCTTCCCTCCGGATCATTCGATATTTCCCTTTCGTCAGGTTCAACATATCTGCCTGTGAACGGATCACTTTTGGTCGAAGAAAAACCATCAGATTAGTTTTGGCATTGGCTTTTGACTTTCTTCTGAAAAGTGCGCCAAGAAGTGGGATTTTTCCAAGCCCCGGCACATACTCATAGGTGTCAATCACACTGTCACGAATCAGTCCGCCTAAAACAATGATCTGACCATCGTCTACCAACACATTGGTCTGAATTGAACGGTTGTCAGTGACCAAATCAGAAGCACCCTGGAGCGTGGTCCTACTCACGTTGGAAACAGTTTGTTCTATATTCAGTTGAATAACATCACCATCGTTGATCTGAGGTGTGATTTTCAGGCTTAGCCCCACATCTTTTCGTTCAATGGTTTGAAATGGATTAACAACGCCAGTCGTGGTCCCAGTATTGCTAGTATCTGTTGAGGTCGTACTGGCGCTCGAAACAAACTGCCCGGTTATAAATGGCACTTCCTGACCCACTGTAATTTCAGCCGTTTCATTATCCAACGTCAGCAGGTTCGGCGTTGATAAAATATTCGCGCTGGCATTACTTCTGAGCGCACGCAATACAAAACCAAGATCGGGAACGAGATTACCTGCAAGATCAAACACAAACCGATTGATAAAACCCAATGCAATACCGCCCGTTTGGTTAGTAAAACTGGTCGATCCCGTTATTTGATCCCCGCCAATGCTCGTTTGTCCATTTAGATTCGGCGCACTGTTCAAGTTCCATTGCACTCCAACATCAGACTCCTTGCCTTGAGTTACTTCGGCGATAATCATCTCCACATACACTTGGGCCCGCCTGATATCTAGTTTATCCACAACGGTCTTCAAATCATGGAAATCCTCTTCTCCCGCTCGAATAATCAGTGCATTATTTTGCTCGTCCGCTTGGATACTAACCACCGCCCCGCTATTTGCCGAGTCCGAGCCGCTAGACCTATTTTGGATAACGGTATTGAGAATCCCCGTTAGCTCTTTGGCTTTGGCATGTTTGAGATAAAGTACATGAACATTCGAAGGTGGATTACGATCGATATCAAGTTGATCAATCACTAACTTTAGCTTAGCGAACTCAGCCGGTGGGGCCTGAATAATCAGTGAATTCGTCTCGGGTTCTGCTTGAACCACAACACTCTTAGCCTGATTATTTGACGCGACAGCGGGGTCAGTTTGCAGCTGGATTGCGGCAGCAAGTTGCGATAGAACTTGGGCCAAACCGCTCGCCCTTGCGTGTTTCAGAAACACTATATTGATATCCGAATGGCGATTAGGTTTATCAATATTCTCAACGATATTCAGTACGCGTCGAATGTTACCCACAGTATCGGTAATGATTAGCGTATTCGTTCTAACATGCACTGCAAAGTGGCTGGTAGGCGGCAAAAGAGGTCGTAGCAACGGAGCCAATTCATTAGCAGAAATATGCGTCAGCTGATAGATTTGGGTAATTTGCTCATCGACATTGTTCCCAGGATCGTCGAAAGATGTCCGTGTTGGAACACCCTTAATTTTACTAAGAGGAATGATCTTTACAACATCGCCGGATTCCACGGCTGAAAAGTTATGCACCTCCAGAACTGAAAGGAAAATATCGTAAATAACAGAAGATTCAAGCGGTTCCCCGGAAATCACGGTGATCCTGCCTTTTACCCGAGGATCAACAATAAAACTTTTACCTGTTATCTGCGAAATCGTGGCAATGAATGCCTCAATATCCGCTTTTTCAAAATTTAGTGTAACCGCGTCAGAATTATTCTGGGCTCGAGAATCCCTAAGCACCAACGGATTAATCACCAAAAGCAACAAAGCAATCAGCAGCGAGGCCAACCTAAACTTTATTCCAAGTTTCAGAAAAAGAGTCGTACTTTCCATTACTTCAATGTTATCCTCCTTGAATCTCCTTATTTCCTTCCAACGATAACAGGGTAGTTACGATGGTATTCCAAAGCGATGTGCTGATTGCAAAAATCCCGAACAAGCTATTTTTGATATTCACATGCTGCCTATCCCTTGCGATGACAGCTTGCACTAGTGGGGACAGTGCAACAACATCCGGTGGTGCCAGTTTCACCAATATCGCAGGCAATTGGACAGGTACAGTGACCCCTGCGGATAGCAGCTCACCCACATTCCTTTCGCTCAGCATTGTATTTACTTCCGGTGATATTATCAATGGCGTTGCCAACTTCAGCAATGATCATTCAAATTGCCTCGCAAGCGGTACCCTAACAGGGACAGCTGCTAGTGGACTTACTACATTCGTGATCACTAGCAACGTCTCTACCGCCACGTTTGCCGGCACCGCGTCGACTAATCACATGCAAGGGACGTTCGTCGCTGCAGATACGTCTTCAACTTTAAGTGACGCATCTACCACGAATACGAGCAGCGGAACTCCCTGCAGTGGAGTCAGTGGGAATTGGAAAGCAAGTCGATAGCGAGGGCTCGATAAGAGTCTGAATACCGTTTGCTTTTAGTACAAAAAACAGTCCACTGGATGGCTTCTAAATATCGTGCTCCTCAGTAACCTATTGGTTCTTTATGTCGGGTTGGGTTTACTTGGTATTTGTGTCGGGAGCTTTCTGAATGTGGTCGTGCACCGCCTTCCTTCCATGCTTCGTTTTCAGTGGCAGTGCCACGAACGGCACAGTCTTGAAACGACAGGACAACGGCCTGCTAATCTCATCCATCCTCGATCGCATTGCCCGCATTGTTCTGCAGTAATAAAAGCTCGACATAACATCCCGTTGATCAGTTATGCCATTTTAAGAGCGAAATGCGCCGCCTGTCAGCATCCCATATCTATTCGCTACCCAATAGTTGAGCTCTTAACCGCAATGATAACAATCTATGCTGGTTTTACATTTGGGCCGAGTATCGCACTGCCATTTTCACTGCTTTATTGCTGGCTGATGATCACGCTTTGCTTTATAGACATAAAAACCCAATTGCTGCCAGACAACCTGACTCTGCCCCTACTATGGCTGGGTATCATGGCGAACTATAGCGCCCTCTTTACCACACTGGAATCCGCCGTGCTGGGCGCTATTTTGGGGTACCTATTTTTCTGGTCAATCTATCAAATACATAGGTTATTAACCGGAAAGCAGGGCATGGGGTACGGAGATTTTAAACTAATAGCAGCCATCGGGGCTTGGGTGGGGTGGGAGTTACTACCCATGGTGATATTTCTATCATCCATCGGCGGCCTCTTGTTTGGGCTAGTGGCTATCCTACTAAAACATTACCACTACAATTCACCCATCCCCTTCGGTCCCTTTCTGACCGGCGCAGGCTTGATAACCCTCTTTGGCGGTGACACTTCATTCTATCGTTACTATCAAATTATCGATTTCATACAGTCATCTATGTGGTATTAGCAACGCTCTAGCACTCGATTGAGAGAGAGACCCTAAGCCGAAATGGTCAAACTGATAAGACTTTGGTTTATCATAGATAGAAATTGTGATATCCCAAGTTAACACGGTTTTCCTAATCAGCTTCTTAAAACCGAGTTCAATGCCTTCAGTTAGTAGCATTGGTATCTCTTAAGAAAACACCATGACCGAAACCAATGGTGTCCGCAAAGCTCAGACGACCCACAAAGAGATTCCCTTAGCTAGGTACGAATGAAATTCCACTTTCCACGCTGTCATGGGTTGAATGGCTTAATCATAGACGCCTCCTATGTCCTATAGCAGACACGCCATCGATAGAGTATCAATGATTGGAATATCGAATCAGATTAAGTAAAACTGATTGACTCACAAAAAATCCATTCTGATAAATCCTCAGGGTTCAGTTGCCAGTTTTTGTTCGTGGTTTTCGGTATAATCTGGCGCCCTTTATGATAGTGCTACCCATGTCCAGACCCAGCAATCGGCAACACGATGAGTTACGCCCCGTGTCGATCATCCGACACTATACCAAACACGCCGAAGGCTCTGTTCTGGTCAGTTTCGGAGATACAAAAGTATTATGCAACGCCAGTATCGAGGAACGAGTTCCACCCTTTTTACGAAACAAAAAACAAGGATGGGTAACCGCCGAATATAGTATGTTGCCACGATCCACCAATACTCGAAATGCCCGAGAAGCAGCTAAAGGAAAACAGTCTGGACGAACTTTGGAGATACAAAGATTAATAGGCCGTTCTCTGCGAGCGTCCATTGATCTGTCGAAATTGGGAGAGCGAACTATCACACTGGATTGTGATGTCATCCAAGCTGATGGAGGAACCCGAACCGCATCAATCACTGGTGCTTATGTGGCATTGGTTGACGCCGTAAACTGGCTGGTTTATCAGGATATTCTGGAGAAAAGCCCCATACATAGTGCAATCGCCTCCATTTCAGTCGGTGTTTACAAAGGCACCGTGGTCACCGATCTCGATTATCCAGAGGATAGTCGGGCTGAGACCGATATGAATGTGGTTATGGATGAACATGGCGGAATTATTGAAATACAAGGCACCGCAGAGGGGAAAACATTCTCCCGGGGAACATTAAGTCAAATGATGGATCATGCCGAATCAGGCATTGCTGCCCTCATCGCCGTCCAGAAGGAAGCACTTCTTGGATAAAAAAAATAAACAAATTGTTTTGGCGACCAGCAATGCAGGAAAACTCGCTGAAATTCGGGCCATCCTCGGGAATGAAACGTACAACGTCATTTCTCAGTCGAAATTTGAACTGCAGGACGCAGAGGAGACCGGGCTAACTTTTGTTGAGAATGCCTTAATCAAGGCTCGACACGCTTGTGAGCATACCGGCCTTTCTGCGATTGCCGATGATTCTGGTTTGGAAGTCGATGCCTTATCCGGAGCGCCGGGCATCTATTCTGCACGTTACGCTGGTGTCAACGCTAGCGACCAAGATAACAGCAAAAGGCTACTAAGCGAACTGAAGGATATCCCGGAAAATCAACGTAGCGCACGCTTTTGGTGTGTTATTACCTACCTTAGACATGCCCACGACCCATCACCAATCATCTGCCAGGGCTCATGGGAAGGACACATCGCCATGTCGGCATCAGGAAATCACGGTTTCGGTTATGATCCTATTTTTTTACCAACCGGATTCGACGGCACTGCTGCAGAACTAACACCGGGGCAAAAAAACCAAGTTAGCCATCGAGCGCAGGCGCTAGTCATTCTGCGTGATCTTTTCGGCACTCCCACTAATCATATCGACACATCATTCGATAAATGCAACTAGAAAAACTCGTTACTTTTAAGGGCCGAAAAGGCCCACTGTTACTCATTGTTGCAGATGGCTTTGGTTTAACACAAGGCGGTCCAAGCAATGCTATATCCCAAGCGAACACACCCATTATTGATCAGCTTCTAAATTCGAAACACGTTGCCAAACTGCATGCCCATGGTACACATGTGGGTCTGCCAACGGACAGTGACATGGGCAACAGCGAAGTGGGACACAACACGCTAGGCGGTGGACGGATTTTCTCTCAGGGCGCCACACTTGTGGGTGAAGGATTTGAAAGTGGCTCCATTTTTGAAAGTGAAGCATGGAAAACGGTAGAATCAAGGGGGCACTCTGGGAAAAGTGTACACTTCGTTGGGCTATTGTCAGACGGAAATGTGCATTCGCATATCAAACACCTTTTCGAAATGCTGAACCAATGCCAGGGGCAAGAAATCTATTCTGTTCGAGTTCACGTTCTATTGGATGGGCGGGATGTTGATCCACGCTCCGCGATCACCTACCTTTCTCAACTAGAGTCGAAGTTAGAAGAGATCAATTCCCATCACGGCTTTGATTATCGAATAGCTTCTGGAGGCGGTAGGATGGTCGTGACCATGGATCGATACGAAGCCGATTGGGAAATGGTGAAATGCGGCTTCGATTTAATGGTACATGGCGTTGGTAAACGGGCGACCAGTGCAGTCGCCGAAGTCAAATTTCAATATGCACAAGATCCAGACATGAGCGATCAATACCTTACTCCCTTCGTGATTGCAGACGCCGCCGGGCAGCCAGTCGGCGCCATCAAAAATGGTGACGCAGTGGTTCTATTTAACTTTCGTGGGGATCGGGCCATTGAAATTTCAAGGGCGTTAGGCGAAGTACATCTCGATGAAATCGACCGAGGAGTTATGCCAGAAATTTTCTTCTGTGGCATGTTGCAATACGATGGAGACCTAAACGTCCCCGCTCATTATCTCGTAAATCCACCGACTATCGAACACACCATGGGTGATTTTATGTGCGCTGCAAGGATGCGCACGTTCGCCATCAGTGAAACACAAAAATTTGGCCACGTGACCTATTTTTGGAATGGTAATCGATCTGGGTATATCGATGAAACGCTGGAAACTCATATCGAAATTCCATCAGATAACATTCCCTTTGATCAAGCCCCCACCATGAAAGCAAAGGAAATTACGGATGCCACTATCGATTTGCTCAACACTGGTGAATACACATTCGGGCGCATCAATCTGGCTAACGGAGACATGGTGGGGCACACTGGCAATACGGAAGCCGCCATTCTTGCTATTGAATCTGTTGATCAATGCGTTGGAAGACTGATCGATGTCGTCACAGAGCTTCAAGGTATTGTGATATTTACTGCTGACCATGGCAATGCTGAAGAAATGTTTACCGTGAAGAACGGTGAGCAGATTAAAAAAACGTCTCACACTCTCAACCCTGTTCCTTTTGTCATTGTTGACGGTCATGAGGACAATGCCTATAAGTTGGTGAAGAACAACCCCGAAGACATCAGCGGCGGACTTGCTAATGTCGCGTCAACGGTTTTTAATCTACTAGGCTATCGTGCCCCGGAGAGCTACTACCCCTCATTAATCGATATCGAATCAGAGCCGAGGAGTAGACGATTGATCCATCAGGGAAGTGTCGTCAATCTTGGACTTGAAACCGTCAAAGCACCTAATGGCGAGATTTTGGCATTGGAAATTGTTCGCCATCCAGGCGGGGCGGTCGTGGTTGCCATGGACGATGACAGTAACGTGTGTCTGATTAAACAATTCCGTCATGCCGCCAATGGATGGATTTGGGAGTTTCCAGCAGGGTTGTCTGAAAACTACGAACCCATTGAATCTGTTGCTAAAAGAGAGTTAAAAGAAGAAACAGGATGCCGCGCTGAACATTGGCAACCACTAGGTTCGATGCTGAGCACACCCGGTTTTTGCACAGAGCGCCTCCATATGTTTCTCGCGACAGGGATCAGCAAAGGAAAAGCGAAACAAGAACCCTATGAATTCATTGAGATACACTGGCTACCGTTGAGTCAGGTTATAGAGATGGCCACCAACGGAGAAATCGACGACGCAAAAACCATCGTTGCTCTTTTTCGAGCAATGCATCTGTAATCAGATCATATATTATCAATACAACAATTTGACTATGAATAGCAGAAATACGGCTTTAATTTACAACCCAGTGAAGTGATGCACATCAACGATAGCTGCTTGGGAGTGTGATCCTCTGCTAACAACACTAAAACACAAATAGCGAGGGAGAAATAATTAGAGTAAAGACGGTTGGGGGGGAAGTAATCGGAAGAAAAACAATGAATTTCCGTTTGTATTCAGAAATTCACGTGTAGAAGTTTATGAAAGCAGCGCCTTTATCTGTAGAAGTTTAGACCAAATCTGAACTTCTACAGCTAAGGGCCAAACTCAGTCAATCGCGTAGGCTTCTTGCTTCCACCTTAGACCCCGTTACTTACCTAAGTAAGAACGTGAGAGCTTCAAATTCCTGTGGTGCGTTTGGTACCTTTGTTGGGATAGACTCAAGTTATTGCTTAGAGTTGTCTCAAGTAAGCTAACCTGATTTAACGCAGTCAATGAAGTTCGACAGCGATAGCAGCCATGCTCTTTGATTCGGTCGATAAGTGCTTTGTATTCTGGATGGGACGACCAGTTGCAATTGCTCTGACTTCATTTGGTCAGTCTGATGTTCTGAGATCGCAGGTTCTAAAGTCAACAGGTGTTTGATGTCTATCCGTTGAGCCTCGGTGAGTACTTGCCGCCAACGATCTTTTAAAGTGGATTTTGACCCAAGCATTCTTAACTCTGAACTGGGAAAGCAGTAGTCCCGATATGCCGCGATAGAGGGGAAGAGGAAGTCTGGCTTGTGCCGGTTTTCCGTATTAGCCCCCCTGGAATACGATATGGACCTGGCTCGGAAGATACTTTCCAAATGGTTTTCCAGGGCATGGCCAGCACGGGATTTCCGACGATTTTGAACACTAAGAGAAAACGCGATAAATCCATCCACATCAGCACCGGTTTGTTGCATGAAGCCGGCCGATAGCCGGTCTGATACGATCCGTCGTTCAAGACGCCTGAACAACATTTCTTCTCGATCAAGCCAAGCCATAAGAACCTCGTCAGGGTCATCTCCTTCAGGTGATATATCTGGCAGAGAATCCTGAGCCAGCTTTGAGAATTCAGATGTTTTTGGGAAAGTTAAACCGTATGGTTCAATCAACCTGTCAAGCTGCCCATCTTCTGACCCCTCCAACTCGATACCAAGCTCATCAAGGATATATCTGGCTGCAAAATCAATTTGGGTATCTTGGTCGCCATGAATTGCGTGACTGGAAAACTCCTGCTCTGGTTGGTTTTCCAATCCAAACAACCAAAATAGCTGGCTCTGAATTGTGGTTTCAGAGGGCGTAACAATGATCATCCCCTCACCGTTTTTTCGCAGTGCCACGAAGACCGTGTCTCCTGCTTCCATCATCTCTGATACTGCGTTATCTGGATAGTAGAGACGATATTCTGTTCTGGTAGGATGATTTCGCCTTGAGTCATACCATTTAATAGTGCTGTCTGAAGCAATACCCTCCTGTTCTGAACCCAACCAGATAAACCTTGTCGGAATCTTTTCTCTGTCAGCATCTCCAAAAATGCCACGAAGCGCGGCGGTCCCGTTAAACTCATGCTGGTTGGAGCTATCTGGAGAAGTCTCAACACTACGGAGTTTTTTAACAGCCACCCCCTCAAAATAGTCGGACAGCATACCTCGGTGAATCATGACAACCACGGACTCATTGCTTCAGCAACGGCCTCTACAACCGGAACCACGACTGCATTTCCAAATTGCTTATAGGCTTGTGTATCAGAAACCGGAATATTCCATTCACGATTTTCTCTTTCAAAGCCCATTAGCCTGGCACATTCCGTTGGGGTCAATCTTCGTGGTCGGTTATTGGGACCCTGATCAATCAGAATCTCCGATCCATCCTTGTAATATCGGGCAGACAACGTGCGGGACACATCGTTAGGACCGCACAGCCCAAAACCGAAACCGTTCCCCTTCAACGCATGTTTCTTCTTATAGCCTTGTAGATAATCCCAAAGTCTGGGAGTCAATGTGTATTTTTCATCTACGCTTTGCTGAAGAATATCTTTTAGGGTTGGTTCAGGTCCACTAGGGATTAACACATCATCAAAAGAGAAAGGCATTTCATGGTCCTGAAAACCGGCAATGAAAATGCGTTCCCGCCCCTGGGGAACCCACGGCCTTGAGCTAATAACCCTCGTCTCGACCCGATAGCCCAACTCTTCTTTAAGGACTCGCATAATGGTGGCGAACGTATTGCCCTTGTCGTGGCTTTTGAGATTCTTGACATTCTCCAGCAGAAAGGCTTTGGGGCGGTGATGTCGAATGATCTGAGCGACATCAAAGAATAATGTTCCCTGTGTAACGTCGGTAAAACCATGCGGACGCCCTAGCGAATTTTTCTTTGATACACCAGCGATTGAGAAGGGCTGGCATGGAAACCCGGCAAGCAGCACATCATGTTGAGGTATCTGATCAAGGGCATCATTATTGTGTGTGAACTTTCTGATGTCACCTGCAAAGACATGATTCGGGTCTTCTGGAAAATTTTTACGATAAGTCTCTGTGGCAAATCGGTCCAGTTCACTGGTAAATACGCACTTACCTCCAATATTTTCAAAACCTACTCTCAGACCACCAATACCTGCGAAAAGGTCGATAAATCTGAAACTTGCTTCTGGTCTTTCTGTTTGGTGAGAACTGGCTAACTTATCTAATACATCGACTGCCAACGCTGATGGCGAAGTTTCTCCGTTTTCGTATCGGTAAGCTGTTCGAATGGAGACACGAATGGATTTAGCCGCTTCTTCAAGGTTTAGTCCAGCACGTTCTCTAAGTATCGCGAATTCGGTTTCCATCTTTGGGGAGTTTGCCACTAATGCTGTTGTCTGTGTTATATATTGACATGTAGAAGTTTAGACCAAATCTGACACCGTATTAAATCAACCCTCGCTTCGCTCGGATTGATTTAATACGGTGTCAGATTTGGTCTAAACTTCTACAATTGACATTATGACAAAATATGTCCCATCAAAGCAAATGGGATTTCCCTATACTGGGATAGACCCTATTACGATTGAACCTTCCAGATCAATTGCATTCTCCCTGATCGTGTCCGGCACTGTTGGCACGAAATCCTTGAACGCAGTTCTTCAAACGATCAATTACCGAACCTCTCGCGAATCGATCCCAAGTCTATCCAACCGGTTTGGTTACATCTGGGACAATAATCCGAAATTCCCTGAAATGGTGGAATCTGAATTGGCATCAATATCTCAAGCAGAGTTTTTTAGCGACTCAAATGATTTGACTTCAATTAAATCAATACAAGATTCTGTTAGAGCAATTCACGCGGAAGCGGCAGCACTAGATGTGTTTGCCAAATCGTTTCGAGCAAATATTAAATAATGATGTCTATGAGTATTTTTACACTACCCACATTGCTTCGCTACGCCTGTCAATGACCGCTTAGGGCGGTGAGTTCAACAGGTCATCGCAACACTTTATCATTAGTTTAAAAGGTAGAGTGTAAGAATGAAACAAAGAACCAGAATATATTATTCAGCAGAGCAAAGAGCGTTAATGTGGGATCGATGGGCAAA
>WLWV01000042.1 GCA_012103395.1 Gammaproteobacteria bacterium | reverse complement strand
GCTTGTCAGTGCCATCCTCGTCGAGATTGACGATGAATGGAGCAATGCCGACAAGCGATATATCGTGTGGAACGACGATAATGACTCAACCTAAATCAAAGTTACAGACGTAGGGTTGCACAATCATTCGTGAAGATTAGGTAACGCTAAATGTACACCATACAATGATTTCCGTCGCGAATGGCCAAAGGTGGATCAAATACTCTCTTGAGTTCAATGAATAAGTGCGGCATGGTTGTTACTGATTAACAAAAGACCCCGAACGGAGAGGTTTCTGCCTAACCCTAGAAAAACATCATGTCTTCTATTTTTAGCCATCTGTATCATCTAAAAGAATGAGACGAGCTAATTCGGTTGGCCGGATTAGCCAATGTTGACACTCCTTAGGATGATAAATGGGTGGCCGAAATGAAAGCAGGAAACGGTCCATTAAATCTAATGAACTGTGTTTGGCCCGCAGGACGAAGCTTGATCTTTCTAGGAAAAGGTCGCCTAAGGAAGCGGAACCATAATCAGAGAGTAACAGCCGCATCCTTAAAATGGACAGGACATTAATCGCTTGGTAGCTCAAGTGATGTGTCAAGCGAGTAGTCTTCTCGTCTCAGTGTCAAATTTGAGTTGTAAAATGGATCACCTTGGTCGAAGAATTGGGGCCATCTGGATTGTAACAATTTCTTCTCCTTGTCATGTCTTGCTTGTTTGACGGTATCAATGTCATAGCCTCGGGTAACGGATTCGTGGTGTATGGCAGTGCATTCGGGAGTAATGAGATTGCGGTATCCGTTTTGACTCAGGCAGAGGCAAAGGTTGACATCGTTGTAAGCAATACCAAATGCTTCATCCAGCCCACCGGCTTGCAGCAGCCGGTCTTTCTTCACCATTAACAATGCCGCGGTAACGGCGCTGACATTGTGAATCAGATGATGCCGGAGGAAGTAGCCAGTGTGGGTATCGGGAAAATGTTTGAATGCATGTCCAGCACCTTTGTCAATTCCAACGATGATGCCTGCGTGCTGGATAGTTTGATTCGGATAAAAAAGCTTTGCACCAACGGCCCCGATATCATCGCGTTGAGCGTGCTCAAGTAGTAATTCAAGCCAGTTCTCAGCGGTAATCTCAATGTCATTGTTCATCAAGACAATGAAATCTCCAGTCGCGTGTTCAACGCCGTGGTTACAGACTTGAGAAAAGTTAAAGGGTTGAGGGTAGGTGATAAAGTGGATGGGTCGATTTTTCTTTTTCCATTGACCAATCATCTGTCGGGTTTCTGGCCGTTCGCTATTGTTGTCAATGGCGATGATTTCCAGATTGGACCATTGAGTATGTTCAAATAGGGAAGTCAAACACTTGTCTAATAATTTCGCTTGGTCCTTGAAGGGGATGATAATGCTAACGAGGGGAGTACCGGAAATAGCATATCGTGGGACATAGGAACCCGGGTACTTTCCAGGATGTACTTTGGCCGCAATGTTTAGCCTATTGAAGTGTTGTTGTAGTGCTTTTTCTCCGGCTTCCCAAGCATAGCTTTTAGCGCTAAACGCAGTGGCAGTGGAGCCGGGAATCTCTCTCCAGTGGTAGAGCGTTTTTGGAATATGCACAATGGGCTTGTTTCGTTCACTCAGTCGTAAGACTAGATCGTAGTCTTGGGCGCCATCAAGGCCACTATTAAATCCCTCCATATCGTCTATAGCGGATTTTTTAACCACCACGAAGTGGCCGATGTAGTTCTGCGAACGCAGCAGGTCTAAAGAAAAATCCGGCTTAAAAAAAGGGGTTTGGTATTTTCCCTGAAGGGAGACCTTGTCTTCATCGCTATAAAACAGTTCGACATCGGGATGTTGGTTGATGGCGAGGGCATTTTGCAATAATGCATCCTCGGTCAATGTATCGTCATGATCGACCAATGCGATGTAATTACCAACCGCAAGCTCGAGGGCGTTGTTGGAGGAAATCGCAATGCCGCTATTGATTTCATTGAATGATACTGAGATCTTTGAGTCAGTCTCAGTCAAGTGCTGCAATAGCGGCTTTAACCCAGGCTCGGTTGAGCAATCGTCAACAAGGCAGAGTTGCCAATGCGGATAGTGTTGATTTCGCACGGACTCGACCATTTGAATGAGCCACTTTTGATCGACGTTATAAACAGGCACAAGAATGGAGAAAACGGGTTTGACTTCCAAGTTGTCGATAATCGTAACGATCGATTTAGCGGAAAGCGGTGGATGGTGTTTATGCCGCCACTTCTCATAACCCAAATCAAAGTTACCCAGTGTCTCTTGACCTAGCAGGCGTTTCACTTTTAGCTTGATGCGGCTCAGCAGTACCCCAAGGCCTTCCTGCCGCAGAATTCCGCGAGCTTGCTGATAGCGCTGGACTGCCACCTGCCCGGCTTGTTTCAAAACGCTCACACTTTCTATTTAAGGGCGGCCAGACACGCAATCCAGGTTGGGTCGTTTTGACCCACTCGGGTGAGTTCGTACTCCCCTTCCCCATCATACCAATAGGTATTGGTGGAGGCGAAGCCGGCTTCACTAAGCAAATCAGTGATCTCAGGTATCGACCAGATACGCCAGTGATAGCGAAAAGCATTTTCCATGGCCGAGCCGTCTGGGAAACGAAAATGTAGCGCGAGATCCGCGGTATGAGTAACCGGTGAAAACCCTGTTTGGTGCCATATCGATAAAAACTCACCACAGTCGGTGATCGCCTCCTCTTCGGCTAAGCTTTCAGCCCCGCCATGAAAATCGAGCACGAATACGCCGTCCTTCGCCAGGTCTTGATAAGCGGATTGAAAGTACTCAAGCATTTGTTTGCGCTGAGTGAAAATCCAATAGGAAAAATTAAAAGCGCAACGAACATCAGGCGACTTGGTGCTAGGTGCTCGGGCATCAGCGCGATGAAGCAAACCGCGCTTACCGTTTTCTCCCAGTGGATCGAAGTTGTGTCGTTGACCCCATTTGATCGTGTCGCTATCAATGTCGAAGCCTTCTCCGCTAAACTCCGGCCCTTGTTGGATCCAATTTGCCAGTGTGATCGCGGTTCCACAGAAGTCCTCGCGAAAATGGTAGGCCGTTTTGTTGCGGTTTAAGCGATAGAAGTATTGTACTAACTCGGCATCGGCCTCAGGAGACTGGACAGCTTGCTGATATACGGTGTGCCTATCCAGTTGATGGGACGTTTTATGGTCAATAGCGGGAGCCCGTTTTAAATCGGTAGTCATCTGACTTGTATGGAAAAACTAAATAATGAACAGGCAGCAATTTAACACAGAAAAACTGGACGAGGGTTGCAGGGAGTTGGGAATCGATCTCGATTCTGAGCAAAAAAGAAAAATGATTGTCCATTTGGAAACCCTCGCCAAATGGAATAAGACACTCAATTTGACGGCAATCACCGACATGGAGCAAATGATTATCCAGCATTCGCTGGATTCACTAGCCATTTTTCCATTTATTAAGCCGGGTCGGCTATTAGACATTGGCACAGGAGGGGGCTTCCCTGGGTTACCGTTGGCAATTTTGAATCCAGAATTGGAAGTAACGTTATTAGACACTCGAGGCAGGCGAGTGGAGTTTTTACGTAACGTTTGTCTAAAACTGGGTCTAAAAAACGTTTCATTGGTAAATAGTCGTGTCGAAGATTACCGACCATCACAAAAGTTTGATACGCTTACGACCCGTGCGTTTTCGTCGATGTCAGACATGCTTAAGTGGACTAAGACATTGCAATATCCAGGCTGTCGACTGGCCGCACTCAAAGGTAAAATGCCTGTTGATGAGATTGATTCGCTTTTACCAGAAGTACAGCGAAGTGTTCGTGTAGAGAAGATATCCATTCCATTTCTCGCGGCGCAAAGGCATTTGATACTGATAGATTTTTAAATTGACAAGAAGAGTAGCGATCACAAACCAGAAGGGCGGTGTTGGTAAAACCACCACCGCTATCAATCTGGCTGCGTCATTGGCCCGCACCGGCAGTCGGGTTTTATTGATTGACATGGACCCACAGGGCAATGCCACTGTGGGTAGCGGTGTGGCAATGCGTGAAATCGAACGGGGGATATACGAAGTTCTCCTCGGGGAGATCAGTGTGTCCGAAGGGATTATCGAAACCGGTGTGGGGTATGACATGCTGCCCTCCCACCCGGATTTATCCGGCGCTCAGGTAGAGATGGGTGAGTTGGACGGGCGAGACTATCGACTCGATCAGGCGCTCACACAGTTAGATGATAGATATGACCTTATTCTGGTGGATTGCCCGCCAGCGCTGAACGTACTAACCATCAATGCGCTGACCGCTGCGAATGAGGTGCTAATTCCTGTGCAAACGGAATATTATGCCCTTGAAGGCTTGACCAGTTTGATAGAGACTATTGACCTGATTACCCAAGGACTTAACCCTGAGCTAAGAATTTTGGGTTTAGTGCGAACCATGTTTGATGGGAGAAATACGCTTTCCATCGAAGTCTCTGATCAGTTAAAAGCCCATTTCCCCGATAAGCTATTCAGAACAGTGATCCCTCGTAACGTTCGGCTTGCTGAAGCACCAAGCCATGGAAAGCCCGTACTCGATTATGATCGACAGTGCGCAGGATCCCAGTCGTATTTGGCATTGGCCAGCGAAGTGTTGAGAAGGACAATACCATCTACCTCGGGAGCCGGAGCATGACACAGAAAAAGAAGGCGCGGTTAGGGCGTGGACTAGGAGCTTTGCTTGGGGATGTAAAAACCACGGTCACTGATCGAACCGTGGATGACACTAAGGAAAAAACATCCCCCAAATCACAAAAGGACGCGGGTGCCTCGTCCAAAGACGACCAGTTAGGGTACCGGGAGCTGCCAATTGAACAGCTTCAAAGAGGTAAGTATCAGCCCAGAATCAACATGGATAAAGCGGCATTAGAGGAATTGGCGGATTCAATCCGGGTGCAAGGAGTGGTTCAACCTCTTTTAGTCCGAGTTCGGGGAAAAAACAAATACGAAATCATTGCCGGTGAGCGGCGCTGGCGAGGTGCCCAACTCGCTGGTTTATCCACGGTACCCGCCGTGGTGCGTGATATTCCAGACCAAACCGCAATGGCGGTGGGGTTGATTGAGAATATTCAACGGGAGGACCTCAATGCCATCGAGGAAGCGAGGGGGTTTCAGCGTCTTCTGGATGAGTTTGGCCTTACCCATCAGGAAATTGCCGAAGCGGTTGGTCGATCCCGAACGGCGGTGAGCAATCTGATTCGGTTGCTCTCTTTGCACCCCATGGTGCAAAAACAATTGGAATCGGGAGAACTGGAAATGGGGCATGCTAGGGCATTGTTGGCGCTACCTGAAACGATCCAAGTTGAAGCTGGTCATAAGGTAATTTCGGGCGGTTTGTCCGTACGTAAGACCGAGCAGCTGGTGAAAGCGATGTTGGCAGCCGATGCTGATGACACCGGAAGCGATGAGCAGCACACGGAAAGTAATGCCGATATTCTTCGACTGGAAGATGATATATCCACCCGTCTGGGAGCCAAGGTGGAGATACAGCATCGTAAAAAGAAAGGTAAACTCGTGATCCATTATCATTCTTTGGACGAGCTGGACGGTATCCTCGAACGAATCAAATAGCCTCTTTGCAAAGAACTCAATAACGACCACTCGTTACAACTTCTATCGAAGCCGTTTCGGCTCTGTTTTTTTCACTAGGGCATTTTGTCTGCCTGATGCCAAGACATTTGCCTAGAATCAGTATTGAGACACATGGCTTTCTTTGCTGTCAAATGAACTTGTAAGTCGAGCCAGAGAGACGAATCAGGGAGGGAACTTTTGAGCCTTCGGGTTGCTGGTTTGGTCCTCAAGGTTGCGTTCCGTCCGATATTCTCCTTTCAACGTCTTGTTCAGTCCCTATATCCAAAATTTTTGAGCGGGAGACTATTCGCAATCAATAAAGGCGTTCAGAAAAAACTGGCTGATAGCTACTTTAAGAGTCTGGTGAAAAACCTCTCGATCAAAGTCACCAAAGTCGTTAGCGATCTTTGGAATTGATCGGGCAATTTTTTCGGGAAAGGGGGTAATGAAAGAGAAATGATGGGCCCCCGGAATTTGCTCGATTCTGATCTTCTCCCTTCCTGAGGAGATCAGCGTATTGAAGACATGCTGTCCGTGGAATTTGGCAGCAAGCTCATTTTGTATCTCGGGGAGATATAACAAAATGGGCAAATCTATGATTTTTCTCAGGGCGCTCTCAGAGAACATGACGGCGAGTGGGTCTGCCAGTACAGCGCTACAAATTCGACTGTCCTTGAAATTTAATGGTGCATCTGGGTATTGTGTGTCAATCATCTTTTCAAATTCGTCAGCTTTGCCATCAATATGATGGCAAACTGGATCCATGTGATGACGGTTTTTACAATGTTCAACGAGCCGCTGAAAATCAGCGGGCGCACCCAATAATGAAATAGCGGTATACCCTCCTGCTGAGAAACCAAAGATGCCGATTTGGTCCGTGTTAATTGATGGACCAAACTGTGTTGATTGTAGTAGCGAATCGATGATGGAGGAAATTTGCCGTGGTCGTCCATCCCAAACGATGCGTTGGCCTACGCCGCTGTTATTACGAAAGTTGTTTCTTGGGTGAAGGGGTGCGGCGGTAATGATGCCGGCTTTCGCTAATTCAACGGCAATACTTCGATGTCCAAGGTCGCTGCCTTCGGTTCCATGGGATATGAGGACTAGGCCAAATTTCCCGGGTGCCATTGGCGCTTTTCTGGTGCCCTCAAATTCAAAAGGGCCGAGTTCCACCACGCTGTTGGGGGTGTGAGTTGGATACCAGACCGAGTATTTCATTGTTCCGCCCATTGGGTCGGCGATGGTTGATCGGGCAAAGCCAACATTAAATCGGGTGTTTGTGCTGTCCGTCGAGCCAGAGTGAGCTAATTGGCTGGTGATTACAAACATTAGAAAACCTAACAGTGACACTAACAGTGATCCAAGCATAAGAACGTTCCCGTAATTCGTGTTTAATTGGCTTCTTTTTAGCAGTGTCGAAGTGGTTGCACGACCTAAATCATGATTTAGGTCTGTTTTTAGGCGAATTAAGACAGGTAATTTGACAAAGGAGTATTTACCTAAATTAGGAAACCTCTGAACAAGTCATGACCGATCAATTTGAGCCTAAAATAAACAAGCTCTTCGTTGCCCCTAAAAACAGAGGCGGGCTTCGCAACAGCCCTACCCCTATTATATTATGGGCGTGGTTTTCGCGACTCGATCTTGCTTATTTTATCTCTCAACTTGATTCGCCCGAACTTATTCAGAGACCCCTTAGTTATGTTTTTGATACCGATTACCTATCTTCCAGCTGCTTTCATTCTTTTGTTGCTGGTGAGATTGATCCAACTAGGAAGTTCGTCAAAGTCAAATCCGTTTTATCTGATGTTTCTCGGGCTCGTCGCCTTTCAGTTGATATTAATTGGTAGTCGGTTTGGTTATGGGGTGGAAAGCATAGGGCGCTATCAACCACTTTTTGCTTCTCTAATCCCACCCTTGGCATATCTCGGGTTCGTTAATCCAGCGAAAAGGGACTGGCGGGTTTTCTTGCCCATACTGTCGCTTTTTCTCGTTGCGACGGCAATGCTGCTGAGCAGGAGTCTGATAGATTTCTTACTTGGGATTAATGCCCTGAGCTATGTCGGTGTGCTGATAAGGAGAGGGCTAAAGGGAACGGATGGCGTTCAACACCGTTAGAAATATGTTTGCTGGCTTATGGGTGGTGATACTTTATCTTACAGTTTCCGGGATGGTTGACCTACTGATTGCCCATGATTTTTGGAAACACGAAGGCTTGAACCTCAACCAAATTGTAAAATGGGCACCCATTGTGACAGTGATGATGATTGTGATCTTTGCGATATGGCAGTTCCGAGTTCGCAGGAAAGCCAGGCTTGGCTTAGAACAGAATAAGGTTGGCGATACCGAAACCGCGAGGGCAACCGTGGCTAGAATGAGTGAGCTGATGAAAGTCAGCAACTTGCAGCGTGATCCAGACCTTAGCGTCACGAAAATTGCAAAAGCGTTGGGAATAAGCCCGAGGGAGGTGTCGCAATCGGTGAACCTCGAAACAGGTCAGAACGTTTCCGCTTATATAAACAACTATCGAATAAAGGACGTGTGTAAACTGCTTACCGAAACCGATTCGACGATTACCGAGGTGCTCTATCAGGCGGGATTCAATACCAAGTCAAATTTCAATCGGGAATTCAAACGAGTGATGGGAACCAATCCATCTGTTTGGAGGAAAACAAACCGGAATCCTACTAGAGTGGAGGGTACGTGAATGTGGCCCAAGATAAGCCAAGAGCCCAGCTGTTGTCGTTAGAGTTTCGAGGATTACATAATGCATGAGCGTCCTTGGTATTGACTAAACTGAGAATGACGCATAGGTTAGGATATTTCTTCAAGGGCAGATGCAACAATGGCAAAACTTACCGTTAAAGAACTATTGGATTTGAAGGGGGTTCGCCAAATCGCATTTGTGCAGGTTGCAGGGGCTGAGGAAGCGATTGCGGCATCGGAAGCTGGGATGGACATGATCGGTACAGGCTTTCGCCCCGAGACACAGCGTTTTGCGTCGTTGGTTCCAAACACTCATTTTCAATTCGGCTTAATTTGGGGCCAACACGCTAGTGCCCAGGAAGCGCTTCGCACAGCGATGCAAGCCATGGAAGCTGGGGCGGAATCAATTTATTGTGGCATGAGTCCACAAGTCGTCGAAGCATTGGCAAGAGAAGGAGTGCCGGTGATCGCGCATGTGGGGTTAAATCCTCCCAAAGCTACTTGGGTCGGCGGACTGCGGGCAGTGGGCCGCACTAGAGAACAGGCGTTGGCAGTTTATCAGGCATCGAAAGCGTTTGAGTCTGCCGGTGCGTTCGCGCTGGAAATGGAAGTAGTGCCTGCTCGGGTTGCCGCAGAAATAACCGAACGTGTTTCTATCCTTACAATATCTCTAGGGTCGGGACAGAATTGCGATGCGACTTACCTGTTTTCAGCGGATTTATTGGGAGAAAACCGAGGCCATATTCCTCGTCATGCCAAGGTTTATCGCAACTTTGCGCAAGAGCGAGATCGTTTGCAGGGCGAAAGAGTTAAGGCTTATCAAGAGTACATTGCGGACATCAACAATCGAAGCTATCCTGAAGCTGTTCATGATGTGTCAATTAGTGATGATGAGTTAGAGGGGTTTTTGAACTCGGTTCCCTAAGTTCATCGTATTAGGTCCTCGATATGGAGGACTTAAGGTTTAGAGATCATTCATGAAGCAGTAGCACATGATTGGTAACGTTGTGGTGGCCAAACAAGATTGAATTATGAGACTCCAAGCATTGGTAGGTGTTTGATCGAATGATAGCGCAAGGCCAATGCGATGCAATGCCTTAGTTCTTCGTGAATTGATTCAATGGATGCATCGTTACCATTGGTGAAAACGATGGCACGATTGCCATCGAAATCGAGCTGATCTCCATAATATTCTCTGAAGGTTTCCACGAGTCGTGTTTTACAGTTGAAGTAGATGAAAAATTGATTGGGGCTCTTGGCTTTCCAATCAATGCGAACGGCGCTGCCGCCTTTGAGTAAGTAACTCGGCTCATTCCACTTAAGGGTTTCTTCTAATTGGGACTCACCATCAAGCGTACTCGCGACGTCGAAAATCAATCGCCTAAGAAAGAGCAGTTTTCCTCTGACCTTCAGAGGGTAGGATTGAAACTTGATAAATACATCGCGATTTGAGATTTCAGCGCCATGTAGATCCAGATCTAGGTCCAAATTCAAGTGTGGCCCCTCTATTTCTGTGGTATTCACAATATTGAGTTTTACTTCATGTAAGACGCGAGAGCTTTGTCTCTGTCCGCCTTTTCCATTTTTGAAATAGTCCTGACTTTCTCAAAAAAAGAGGGCAGGTCTTCGGATTGGCTGATGAGATTAGAAAAGGCTGGAACAAGATCATAATAGGTGGCAACTGCGATCAAATGTGCATTGTTTAAAGGCAACGTAAACCACCAATCATAATAGGCTGTTCCCTGTCCGTTTTCTTTCATCTCTTGATACTTGTTTTTCATTGCCACAAATAGTAGCTCTTTTTGGCCCTGTTTTTCTCTGATTGTCATCGATTCACTGGACGTTCGGTACAATTCGGTAAGTGGTTGACGAAAAGATAACACCATCTCGGTAATCGCATGGTTTTTTTCTCGGTTATTAAGGTATTTTTGGAAAACAATCTTGCTTTTCGTGTGTTTTATCCATTGTCGTAAGCCTTCAATTTCCACTGCGGTGGCGAAAGCTTCATTAAATCGTGAATCGTCTTTTACGTAAACAACCTGATGGGACAGCTCGTGAAAAACCAATCCCCCAAGGGAAAGTTCGTCATAGTGAATGAACGTATTGAGTAAGGGGTCTGAGAACCATCCAAGCGTGGAGTAAGCCGAAACGCCATAAAGAAAAGTATCGTGTTCAGCGTCTATCAAAGACTGATTCAGTGTCTTGGCATCTGACTCGGAAAAATACCCTTTATAGGCAACGCAGCCCGCGATGGGGAAACACCAGGTCTTGGGTGACAAAGAAAAGCGAGGCGTTGCAATCACGTTCCAAACGGCATAAGGACGGCCAATATCACTATAGTATCGAAACGTTTTATTGTCTGGTAGCCCGAGGGTTCGCGATGCGAAATCCCGAATCTGCTTCGCCTTTCGTAACGCATCAAGCAATGGCGGCTTCTGCTGACTATCACCTAACAGTGTCGAAATAGATTTTCGTTTTACAAGGATCTCAAGCTGCCCTTTTGTCGCCTGAGCATAGTATGAGAGATGACCACAAGCGGACAACAACATAATCAATGACAGAAAAGCTGCAATCCGGGCAACCGCGTAACCGCGGGTTTGGATATTAGGAGTTTTGTTTTGCGGTTTCTCTTGCCTGACTGGGAGACTCATTGAATAAGATGATCTAAGTGATTGTTGGCTTATCGAAGAAGAGATTGTATTTTATTCTGAACCCAGCTGCGAATAGGTATCATCGGGAAAGTGACGATCAGAGAACATCGACTGAAGGGCTAGCTCAGCGATTCCCTCGATGGCGCTTCCTCGAAGATGTTCTCTATTTTTCGGCTGGATTTATCTGTTGGTAGTGCGATAATTTGGTCAACGATGAGCCTCCTGAATACCCATGGACCAGAGTAGTGACAATGACAGAGCCTGAAGCAAATCTCGATGTTTACTTGGTCGGTGGAGCGGTGCGTGATCAGATTATGGGGCTGCAAGTAAAAGACCGAGATTGGGTTGTGGTGGGAGCAACGCCGGAAGAGATGACCCGTAGAGGGTTCAAACCCGTGGGTAAAGATTTCCCTGTTTTTTTGCACCCAAGCACCAAAGAGGAATATGCCTTGGCGAGATCAGAGCGAAAAACTGGAAAGGGTTATCGGGGGTTTGAGATAGTCAGCAACCCTAACATTACCTTGGAACAGGATCTTATTCGTCGGGACTTGACGATGAATGCCATTGCACAAGACAGTAACGGTGATTTGGTGGATCCCCATGGAGGAATAGAGGACATAAGAAACGGCCGCATCAAACATGTGTCTCGTGCTTTCGAGGAAGACCCTGTTCGAGTTCTTCGCACGGCTCGATTCGCCGCTCGTTACGCAAAACGAGGAATGTGGATTGATCCAGAAACGAATGCGCTGATGTCCAAAATGGTCGAACTTGGTGAAGTTGACGCGTTGGTGCCAGAGCGGGTTTGGCAAGAATTAGAGTCGGTACTATCCCAGTCTGGTGTTGCGGTATTTTTTCAGGCATTGAGGCGATGTGGTGCGCTGGAGAGAATATTTCCTGAACTGGATGCATTGTTTGGTGTGCCGCAGGTAAAAAAGTATCATCCCGAAATAGACACGGGAAAGCATGTCATGATGTCACTAGATGCGGCTGAAGTATTGACCTCAGATCCGATATTATTGTTCGCGGTATTAGTTCATGACTTAGGTAAAGCACTGACTCCGATGGCTGAGTTACCTTCTCATCGCGGGCATGAAAGCAGAGGGATTTCACCAATTGCTAACTTGTGTGATCGATTGCGGGTTCCAAAAAAGTATCGAGATTTTGCGCTAAAAGTGTGTGAATTCCATCTGCATTGTCATCGAATAGATGAACTCAAGCCTGCCACGATATTCAACTTACTGGAAAAACTCGACGGCTTTCGTACGCCGGAAAATGTCGGGAATTTTGCGACGTGCTGCAAAGCAGACCAGCGTGGAAGGACGGGGCTAGAACAGGCATCCTACCCACAGGCAGAACGACTCTGCCGCTTTCATCAGGCGGCGATGTCGGTAAATACAAAAGAGATAGCATCAAAACACGAGGGAGGGGAACAAATTGGTATGGCGATTCGAAATGCACGAATTCATGGGATCACTGAAATGAAGAAACAGATGTTGCTAGCGGCGAAGTAGTGCCGTTTTCGGTAGAATATTCAGAAGTTCCTTAACAACAAAAGCTATCATTAGAAATAAATCATGACTTCCATAGAAACCATTAGTGGTGCAGAAATGGGGCATTTGCTTAACGGGTTCGGCGTGAATCTTCTGGTTTCAAATACAGAACGAACAGCCCAATTCCTTGAGGGAGTGCTTGGCTTCACTAGGCTGCGGCTATCTGTGGATTACGCCGTTCTTAAACATCGAGAAAACTTGTATCAGTTGCATGTTGACGCTACTTACAATGATCATCCGCTGCTATCAGTGTTACCGGAAAATGGGATAAGAGGGGCGGGAATCGAGCTGCGCCTATTCCAAGTGGACCCAGATGAAGCGGAACGAAAAGCGCTGGAAGGCGATTATCATGTCTTACAAAGCACAGCAGACAAACCACACGGGCTGCGGGAATGTTTCTTACTCGACCCGGATGGTTATTGTTGGGTGCCATCGTTGAAAATATAAGTGACTCAGTAAATGAAGGCCCTGCCGCTCTATGGTTTCTTCATGCAAAATGATATCAACACCGTGCAGTTCCTAAAAACGAATACTAACTATTAAAAATGATCAAAGGCATTCTTTTCGACAAAGATGGTACTTTATTGGACTTCAACCGCAGTTGGTTAGCTCCATATCTACAAGCTTCGGAGTATCTTGCTAGTAGTATCGGTCGACCGGAGTTGGCGTCAGAGCTGATGGCTAAGGGAGGCTATATTGCGGAGTCGAATAGTTGGATTCAGGACTCATTGCTGGCTTCAGGTAGCAATCGGCAAATTCTTGATTTTTGGTCTAAAGAGATCGGGCAGCCCTTGGAAGGTGAGCGACTAGATATGGTGTATGCGATCTTCGCTCACGCATCGAATGCATATGTTCCCGTGCTTGAGGACCTCGGAGGTTTCTTGCAGCAGTTACGTGACAGAGGTATCAAACTGGGGTTGGCGACGATGGATGACGAATCAAATGCTTATGGAATGTTAGATAAGTTATCGTTAGGCGGTTTGTTCGATTTCGTTTGCGGTGCAAACAGCGGATACGGCGTGAAACCTGAACCCGGCATGATCATGGCTTTTTGTGATCAGTGTCAATTGACAGCCACCGAGGTCATGATGGTGGGAGACAGCCCAAGGGATTTAGTGATGGGCAAAAACGCCGGGGCGGCGCTTTCGGTGGGAGTGCTAACAGGTGCCCATGATCGAGTCCAATTAGAAGGTTTCGGAGACCTCGTTCTTAACGACATTTCTGGACTCATTAGTGTCCTCGACAGAAATGGATAGCCGTAAGGTGGGAGCGAGACAGAAAAGGGTGTTTATTCGAAATCAATTGGTGAAGATTAAAAACTGTTAACCTAAAACCCCAAGTAATTGCCGAACTGTTCATCACTTGGGTGGTCACAACTGCTAAGTATCATCATTGTGAGAAATATGAAAGCAGGAATTAGTGTGTTTGGTATTTTGGTTGCCGTGGGTTTGGCTGCCGTTTTTTTGTTAGGCAAAGAAGACACTGTTACAAGTGATGACTTTGTTGCCCAAGACCACCTTCAAGTAGCTACTTTCGCCGGTGGGTGTTTCTGGTGCGTAGAGAGCGACTTTGAGAAGGTGCCAGGGGTTATTGAGGCTATCTCTGGATACAGCGGTGGAGAGATCGAAAATCCAAGTTATAACCAGGTCGCTGGGGGAAAGACTCGCCACGTAGAGGCTGTGGAGGTTTACTATGACCCTGAGGTGGTGAGTTATGAACGTTTACTGGAAGTGTTTTGGCGCCAGATAAACCCCACGGACAATGGAGGGCAGTTCGTTGATCGTGGTAAGCAGTATCGTCCCATTATTTTTGTAGGAGATGATGAACAGCGAAAACAAGCAGAGTTATCAAGAAAGGCGTTGGAAGACTCCGGCCGATACTCTGACCCAATAACGATTCCAATAGAACCTTCGGTTGCGTTCTACAAAGCCGAAAGCTATCACCAGAACTACTACAGGAAAAGCCCAGGCAGATACAAAACATATCGATACGGGTCGGGGAGAGATCAATTCCTCGCGAAAGTGTGGGGAGAGGATCTGGAACTAAATTTTGACACTGAAGAGAGAAAAAAGAAAATGACAGCGAAGAGTGAAGAAATGAATAAGGAAGAGGGTGCTTTTGTTAAGCCTTCCGATGCAGAGTTAAAAGCTGAGTTGAGTGACATTGCCTATCAGGTCACTCAAAAAGATGGGACTGAAAGACCGTATACTAATCCTTACCATGATGAAAAACGAGCAGGGATTTATGTGGACGTGGTCAGTGGTGATCCGCTGTTTTCTTCCATCGACAAGTTTGACTCTGGAACCGGCTGGCCGAGTTTTTCCCAGCCATTGGACGCCAATAGTATTACAGAGAAACTAGACTTCAAACTCATTCTGCCACGGACAGAAGTGAGGAGTACAGAGGCAGACTCTCATCTTGGACATGTTTTCAAAGACGGACCGGCTCCAACTGGGCTACGGTATTGCTTGAACTCTGCCGCCATGCGATTTATCCCCAAGGAGGATCTGAAAAGCGAAGGATATGAAGAATACGTCCATCTTTTCGAGTAGCTATCATGTCGATTAAAAGGGCCGCTAAGAGGGCAATAAATCTGTCGCGGGTTTTTTGCCTCAGTGTTGTTTTCATGAGTGTGGGCGCTGTCGCAGAGCAAAAAATCTCGGTACAAAGTGCATCCACTGTAACGCCTTTGCTTGAGTTATATACGTCGGAGGGATGTAGTAGTTGCCCTCGCGCTGATGAATGGCTTGGTAAATTAGGCGCTGCTCTGGATGCTGATTTCCATGCCCTACCTTTGGCATTCCATGTCGACTATTGGAATCGATTGGGTTGGATAGACCCGTTTGCCAAAGCCGAATTCACAAAGCGGCAGGAAATGATTGCGATGGACAATCGACAATCAACGTTATACACACCACAATTTGTCATTAGCGGTAAAGATGCAAAGGGCAGTAATAACCTGATTGAACAGGTCTATTTTTCCAACACCCAAGCAGCCAAGTTATCCATTGAGCTCCATGTTACGTCTGAACAATCAAACCAAATTCAGGCCGAAGTATTAGTTAACAACATGAATATCGATGGCGCAGCGAAGCTGTACGTTGCTGTGTTTGAAAACGATCTGGTGAATGAAATACCGGCTGGCGAAAACAAGGGGAGGACATTGCATCATGAGTTTGTGGTTCGCTATTGGAGTCATCCTCAAGGGTTGAGTCTGGATAAAAATGAACATCAAAAAACCATAGAGATTCCACTTGGAGATGAATGGGAAAACCAGAATCTTGGAGTGGCTGCGGTTGTGATCGATGATGAAGATGGTGAGACACTACAGTCGGTTAGTACATCCATAAAAACACTGTTTGAAAGTTGATGTTTCAATGACAGTTTAGTTACCGACAAGAAGGGTTCGGGTTTTAGAAAGAGTGGAAATTATTGGTTGACAGATTCGATTTTTGTGCTGTGGTAAATCACGTTTGGTTAGATGGGGGATTGAAATACGTTTGTGCAGACCCATTAATAGTCTCAATGTGAATTAACTTATTAAGAGGTTTTAAATATGAACGCAGTAGCAATGTCCCCTTATAGAAACCGTGAAAGGCTTGTCGATTTTGATCATATGTTAGGTAGCTGGTTTTCCCCGGTGACTCGGCAGGTCAATACCGCTCAGGTGACTAGCCCTAAAATCGATATCGTCGAAACAGGTGCTGGGTTTGAACTACAAGCAGATCTACCGGGCGTAAGGGAAGAAGATATTTCGGTCAGTGTTAAAGAAGGTGTGTTGAGTATTGAAGCAAACCCGGAAGAAAAAGTAGCCGAAGAAAAAGAGCAAAAAACCGTGATTGCAAGTGAGCGGAGAACGGGGAAGTATTACCGTTCGTTAAAACTCGGAGCAATGATTGACGAGTCAGCGATAAGTGCAGAGTATGTCAATGGTGTGCTGACGTTGACGCTGCCAAAGAGTGCAAAGGCTGAATCAAAAAAAATCCAGATCAACGCTCACTAAATACTATCCTTGGAAACATTGAAATATTAACGTAACGTACTTCGGGTACATCAACAAGAAAAGCCGCAGACTACTGCGGTTTTTCTATTTGTGGAAGCTCTGCAAACCTCTGCTTCGTTATGGCTTTTTCAAAGCTTCCTTGTCTTTCGGTTTCAATTCCCCAGGTCTGCGCAGAGTTGAAACTCAGTCCCGCCGGAGCTTGTCGTCCAAAGCAATGGGTGTTGGATATCGGGCAACGATCCAATACGCAGACACAACAAAAGTAATGATGGTCGCCATCTGAATAATATAAAACGTATCATTTGATATTAGCTGGGATTGCTGAGCAACAAACGCGATGAGTAACGAGAACTCGCTCATCTGCCCCAAGCGAACGCCAGTTTCCCAAGCAAGTTTGTTCGTCTCTGATTGATTGACCAACAGATATCGAAACACCATCGGCTTCAATAACAATAAACCAAAACCAATAATCGCCGCTGGTACGATAACCTGAGAAGCAGCAGTGATATCAAATCCCGCACCCAGCCCAAAAAAGAACATGATCAAAAAGAAGTCCCTCAAAGGTTTGAGGCTTTCTGCGATGTAAAATGCGAGGTAGTGTAATCTGAGGTCTGTAATTTAGCTTTCTATTGCAGCTTCGCTATTGGCTTTGGCGGAGTGAACGTAGAGAGCGAAGCCAAAGCCGGTTTTTCAGGCTTTAGTATTGAATGTTGAGCCA